>MGNI01000148.1:18552-24826 GCA_001795115.1 Chloroflexi bacterium RBG_16_48_8
CAAGGATCTGAACGAGGTTTACCAGCTGCTCTCCAGGAAGCCTGACATGCTTCCTGATCGAACTGCAAAATAGGAAGTACTGAAAGAGGGTTGGTGCTTCGGGTGCCAACCCTCTTTTTTGGGATAATTTCAGTAGGTATGAATCATCCTTTTCTTCATCATCATACCCTCCCCACGATGAGATAAATTTTAAAGGCGAGTAAAAACCTATCTATCGGTTGCGTGAATTGTGCAGTATGATACACTAGCAATAAGTTCCATTTCCCATTGGGGCAGGATACCATGGCAACTGAGCAATTGCGTGTTGTATGTATTGAAGATGAGCCGGAAATGATCGACCTCGTCCGATTGATCTTAGGGCGCAAAGGTTTTAATGTTATTGGAGCGGATGGCGGTATTGAAGGTCTTGAGATAGTTCGGCGAGAAAAACCTGACCTTGTGCTTTTAGATTTAATGATGCCGGATATGGATGGCTGGGAAGTGTACCAACAAATCAAAGCAGATCCCGAACTTCGTGATATTCCTATTATTGTTGTGACTGCCAAAGCGCAATCCATAGATAAGGTACTTGGACTTCACATTGCCAAAGTTGATGACTATATCACCAAGCCATTTGGACCCCAGGAATTGTTAGAGAGTGTAGAAAAAATCTTGGGCATGTCGGAATAATTCGTTATCTTTCATTAATACTCGGGGCGGCATTTGTCGCCCTTTTCTATGTGTGATCACTTTCATGGGTAACCTTCATGGTCTTATCGTATTGAATGATTTGGGACGGAGACACCAAGCCACACCTCTAAATTTATTCCCTTGAGTATGAAGCAAATATGATCCTTTGTGATAATTTTAGAAGGAATGTTGTTTTGAATGGATACTTGCTATAGGCCAGAATTGCTTGGTTATTAAAAGATATTTTAAGAATGGGAGGCACCATAATTGGGTGGTATGCGAGTGAGAGGTTGGAGATCAACTATGTGGATGAAGCGTGCCATATTGTTGATTTGTCTCTTATGCATTGGGATCTTTCCCGTAACAAGCTTTGCTCAAACCTCTGGACCGGTGTATATCGTGCAACCGGGAGATACGCTTTATCTGATCGCTCAGAGATTTGGAACCTCTGTTGAAGAACTTGCATCCATCAATGGCATCATGGATCCATCTGTCATTGTGCCTGGTTCGGAATTGGTTATTCCCGGGTTTGAAGGAGTCTCTGGGGTATTAGATTTTCACGAACTCGAATTCGGTGAGAGTATCTCCAGCCTGAGTCTACAACTTGGGGTCCCTCCGGATTCGCTCATTAAGTTAAATCGGATCCTACACCCAGGTCGTTTATACATTGGACAAGCTGTGATTGTCACCTCAGTTTCTGATGAGGTAAGCAGTCCAACTTTAAAAGTGCTCTTGGTTGAGGAAGGGGAAAATAAACTCACTTTTGCTGCTCGAAATAGTGTCAACCCATGGGATGTAAATTCTCTGATGGATCGATTGAACCGTGCCTGGATTGTCAGGAATGAACGGATTGTCGTTTCAGGAGAGGAGACTCTTCTTCATGGACTTCCATTACCCATTAAAAGTGTGGATGTGGAACCTGAGCGTGTGATTCAGGGTCAAACACTAGAGGTTATCATCACATTGCAAGAGAGTGTCGATATCTCTGCGCGGATGGGTGATCGGCAGCTTGCATTTCATACCCTATATGAGAATCAACTAGTATCTTTACAGGGTGTCTTTGCGCTTGTGCATCCTGGGATGTATGATCTTGTGATAGAAGTCTTGGATGCCCAAAGGGAAGAGAGCAAATTCAGTCATACGCAGCCCATTCGTGTTGTGGATGGAGAGTATTATTATGATCCTGTTTTATACGTCCCGGATGAGACGGTTGACTCAGAAATGATAAAGTTAGAAGATGAAGTGATCTATTCCATTGTCAATCAGATCACGGACGAAAGGTATTGGCAAGGAATTTTTCAATTTCCTACCTCGTACACAGATTCTTTTCCATCTTACTTTGGTTCTCGAAGGAACTATAACAATCAGGGATATAACTGGTATCATACTGGCTTGGATCTATATGGCGGTGTCGGGACTCCCATTTTTGCTCCTGCAAGTGGGAGGGTCGTATATACTGGCTTTTTAGATGCTCGAGGAAATGTAACCTATATCGATCATGGATGGGGTGTATTTACTGGATACTTACATCAATCCGCCATTGAGGTAACCATTGGTGATTGGGTTAAAACAGGGCAGCAAATTGGCCTGGTTGGTGCTACTGGGAGAGTAACCGGTCCACACCTGCATTGGGAAATCTGGGTTGGTGGAATCCCAGTGGATCCATTGGAGTGGACTTCGGAAGAATTTCCCTAATTGTCCAATTCGAGGTTGCCTTCATAATAATCATTAAGGATTTTCTTGGCTTCCTCTACTTGTGACTCTGGAACAAGGAGATCTACTTCGGCGAGAGGTCCTACGGTAAGGCCAATAGCTGAGCTAGCAGCCTCCCATGATAACCATACATGAATACCATAGGATTCTAGGAGGGCACGTAAAATTTCTGCTTCCAGATAATCGGAAATGCTTTCTACAACAACGATTTCGTTATTCATCATGACTCCTTATGAGGGCTTATAGTATAATGTCGGGGTAGTTCCCCTAAATCTAAGTATAAAGTGAATTATGGTTTTCCCTGCAGGATTTTCTCCCGATCGATACTGGAATGAATTCGAGGTGCGCGATAGTGACCTAGATTTCATCTATAACTTGCTTCTTGAGCGTGAGGTCCCTCTCACAACTTTAGAGATGGCAGAAGCAATTATTGGTTTTCGTTTGGAACAGTTGGAGAGTGAAGCCAGCAAAGTTGGGGATACCAAAATTGATGTTTATCTGCCATTAGAGAAATTTGTCATTGGTCAAAGATTATTATTTCCACTCATCGGTAATAAGGTTGGGAAAGTTGTCGGGGTTCGATCTGGGGAGAATCCAAGTTTAGGTGAATTTGATGTTATTGAAGTTGAATTTGAAGATGGTGATCGAAATCGGGAGTTTGCAGCTCAATTGGGTGATCATAAGTTGAATCTGGCTCCAGAAAGTACAAATGTGGAGGATGAAACAAATGTACCCAATGAAATTCTTCTGAAATATGGCGATGTCATTCAGCAGAGATTGACATCACGATTGGAAGGAGCTGCGGACATTGTAAGGATTGCTGGTCGTTGGTTTCCGAAAGCTCTGCTTACCCAATTTCATGAAGGGCATTTGAATTTAGCTGAAGCCGTGCTTGATATCGCTGAGGGTGGACCGACCGCAACTTCCGAATTGCTGAGACAGCTTGATATCCCCTCTGATCATGATTCCCTGCTGGCAGCATTTTCGTTGGATTATGCCCTCCAGGAAGATGAGCGCTTCGATGAAGTTGGCCCAGCAGGACAGATCCTCTGGCACCTTAAACGTCTGGAACCCCCCGAAGTGCTTTATCCACCTCCGCGGTTGAATTACGATCCTGAACTCTATGAAAGAACGGAATTGCCTGAAGCCCTGACCTTGTTAGAGCGAGAGTTAAATGATGAGTTGAGTTCGATCGCGGAAACACCAGAAAGCAAGGATGAGGTTATTATTTCCTTATTATTCCCACACTGGAGAGTTGGAACACTTCCTTTATCCTCTAAATTAAAACAGCTTTTCCCTACAGCGTATGAATCCCCAAGGATCAGATTTGTACTTATCGATGGACATAGCGGAAACCAATTCACTGGGTGGGTTGTTCGGAAGCAGCGCTATGTCTTCGGTTTGGATGAATGGTATCGTAAATATGATATTCCTGCTGGCGGATTGATCCGGATCCGTCGAGGGGAGAAGGCGGGGGAAGTTATTGTTGAAGCTATTGACCGGCGTAGGAGAAATGACTGGATTCGAACGGTATCCATCGGTGCAGGTGGACGAATCGGATTTACGATGCTTAAACAACCTGTGGGAACTGCCTATGACGACCTCATGGTTGTAGGCCTAATTGATCCAATCGCTTTAGATGAAGCCTGGCTACGAGGGAACCAACGAGAAATGCCTCTCGATCGTTTGGTAGCACATGTCTTTCGGGAACTGGCGAAATTGAATCCTCAGAGTGCGGTTCACGCTCAATCTCTATACTCTGGAGTCAATGTCATCAGAAGATTGCCCCCAGCACCCATCTTCACTGAGCTTTCTAACAAGCCGTATTATGTCCATGTGGGTGATTTGTACTGGCGCTTTAATGAAACAGCTTGGAGCCAAATGTGACAGAAGTGAAACCGCAACGATCCAAAATCCTTCTACGTCCAACATTAGATACAAAATTCCACATTGAGTATGGCTGGTGGGATCGCGAAAATCGCGATCTTGAGATCTATTTGCGTGGTCACCTTTGCGCAAAACACCAAGAAACCTTCGCGGAATTGGATGCCAATGCCTTAGTCAATAATGTTGACCCGGAAACCGGCGAAGTCACTCGGGTGCCTGGTATTCAAAATGTTCTCATTACCCATTGCGCTCAGCAGCCTGGTTATATCACCCGTCAGACAACTATGGTCAACGCTGTTTTTAAGATTTTCTTGGCCAATGGAAATGTACCCCTCACGACCCGAGAAATCGGGGAACGGTTAGGCAGAAATCCGAATTTGGTCTTACGTACTTTTTCCAGCCCCCGGGTTTACAAAGGGATCCGTCCTTATCTTAAAGATTGACCCCACTTCTGTTTCAACTTAGAATCATCGAGTGCCCCTGTAGCTCAATGGATAGAGCGCCGGACTTCTAATCCGTAGGTTGTGCGTTCGACCCGCACCAGGGGCGCCTCTGATTCTTATAAAGGAATCACGCACCGGCAGTGTTGTCTGGGTATGGGTCATGAAACTGTGGGATATCTCGTTCTGAATTCCTTTGCTTTGGAAGGGAGATCCCGAACAAAGTCAATGATCGCATCAATGGATTTTGAACGAATCCCATGATCGTCTCATGATCATTCCCGAGAATGAGATTTTGCAGGGAATTGACAAGCGTGTTTATTTCTCTCAGATCTCAATTACACGGAGAGTCGCATAAGTGTGTCTTTGAATAGCATCTGAAGTTTATGCAATGAGGTCTTGAATCTATGATATTCTGATAATAACCGCTTGGTAAGAAGTCTTGATGAAGACCTGGGAATATGCCCGGTTAGTTATTAATTGGGTGGATATAAACTATTCCAATTGTAAATGCACGCTCTTCTTACCAGAGGGTCGCAAGGAGTTATCTTCTGATAGGACGACAGATGCTTGGAGTTTCTTTGATAAGAAAGTGGCCGATTTGGGAAAAGAAGGTTGGGAATTGGTGAGTGTTGCCCCTCTGGCAGGAGGTCTGGGGACAGCAACGACTTCCTCCTGGCACTTATGGTTCAAGCGTCCTCTCCAAGAGTAAACTGTTGTAGCCTCCAATGTCGTATCTTTAAGGGTAATCAATATATCTCCAAAACATTCGGCCTATCTTCCCCTTTCCAACTACTTAGGCTGAAGGGTGAGATGGATATCGATGATGAGTAGGCTCATCTTCACTAGATGAACTTTTTCAAAATTCAGTCTCATTTCAATCTATTGTGGAAACCACTCTGGAACACTCTTTTGCTTCGAGTAAGAAGATGTTCATTTGTGAAGGACTGAGCGAAACGGATGAAGGTTTCAGGTCTTCTAACTTCATTTTTCTTTTACAACAGATAAGCCACATGCATCTGAATGTTTCGCTTAGACTTTCTTAGTTCAGCAGTTCACTGCTTTGAAGGAACCAGTCGGATCTTCTTTTTATTTTTCCTTGCTATTAACCTCAGATTAGCTGCAAACATGGCACCTTTCTTGTAACAACTAAATATGAATCAACAAAATTTTGATCACTGTTTGATGATCTAGGTGATTGGTCGGAAATAATTTGACAAACAGCGAACGTAAAACCTGGCCAATCACTTAAGCAAACCGCCATTCAGGCAACTCATTTTATCAACATACTTTCGGCGGTTTGCCTAGTGTAGTCTGTCATTGAACATGGTTTCATGATGAGGTTTACTGGGTTCGATGAAGCTTTAGATTTGAAGAAGCATTATTGAAAATCAACTGTCGTGAATATTTCATATAAGGGGATAAAGAGATGAGTTCTAAAAGGAAATGGATCATCCTGATCGTAGTTTTAGGAATGATCGCAACAGCCAGTTTCGTCATACTCTCAGGTACTTATATGGCTGCTAGCAAATTGGTCGAGATGAACTATATGGCGTTTGTACCAT
>MGNI01000148.1:24850-26830 GCA_001795115.1 Chloroflexi bacterium RBG_16_48_8
GCACAACCTTTTGGAGACCTGAAATTTTTTACACCAATTTGGGAGTTGGGTGCATCAACTGAAGATCCCACTGTAGGTTCAGAAGGCGCTATCCATGGGTGGTACACAGAACAGGTCTATAACAATGGAACCAAGATCGACCTGGAGTTGTACATCAATGTCCGTGGAGGATCTGCAGGTGTAGGTACTGGGTCTTATGAAATCTATCTGCCAGATGCACTTGAGCCCTCCGAAGATTGGTATGTTGGTCATGCCAACCTTTGGATTGCTGGTGGCGGTATCAGCGAGTTTGATGGCTCGGTGAAGTGGACCATGCGCAACACGGTCAAAGGTCCAAAGCTCATCTTTACTTTTGATGGACAGGAATGGTCCCCAACGGATCCCAAAGCCTTCGCTGATTTAAAATTACGGGCGAATATTGAATATTGGCTTCAATCTCCCGTGGCTTCAGGAAGTCCATAGATGGGGAAATAGGGGGAAGCATTCAAGACGTCGTTTGATACCTATCGCTGGCGGTAAGTCAACCCTTTTGGGTCAGGTAAATCATAGTCATATTGTTGTCTAAATGAGTTAAATATACACCCGCGACCTGTGGGGGTCAGGCCGCGGGCGATTGGGGACACTGATATCCAGCAGGAAAATGTGTCCCTTCGATTTTGATTATAAAGTCTTCTTGAAGAATGGGACTTATCGAATACCTTAAAAAAACAACCTAATCCGAAGTCAGGATAAATTACGATGTGGAAAAATCAATGACGCGATCTGATGAATGCTGGGTAATTTAACCAAAATGGGTCCCTTGCGTAGAAATGGAGAATGTCGATAATCCCCCAATGCGAAGGTCGAATATTTCAATAGTACGATAATGAGGTGGCGACATGCAAAAACGATGGGTTCTGGCAGTATGTTTCCTAACACTTGTATTCGCAATTCTTGCCTGCGAAGGGGCTACTTCAGGTTGCGTGACGAACTCCAGTGAAAGCTGCCAGCGCAGTTGAAATCGAGGTGAATGTGAGGGTAAATTTGGAAAGCTCACAGGGGTCTACGGAAAGGACGTTGAAGATGACAGCATCTCAAGCACAGATGTCATCGACGTTGAGGTTATGGTCACTGTCGAGAGTGGATCCGTGAAAGTCTCTATGGAAGGACCGGATGGTGAGATATCAAGTGCACAAGCTACACCTATCAACCCGCAGCCTTGGCGGGTGAAGCAAAGGGTGACTTCGAAGGTTTCGAAGTAACTTTCGAAGCAATGGATGAAGAGGCACTCAATGTCTACTATACCATTTCTTATCAAATCCGATGAGATAGGAATAGTATGACAATCTACGATTAAAGGATGTGGAGATCAATCAAAGGAAGCCTTCCTGACGTTTCTGATTAAATCCAACCTTGTCCTTAGATGAGGTTGCGGATAAATCACATCAACCGGTGATCAACGATGATCTCCGGTTTTTTCATGAATCCTTCCCTTTGGTGTGATGTGTCTACTGAGAAAACCTTCAAAATTAAAAAGGGGGTCATATGATCCTCTTCGTTTTCCATTTTCAAAGCATGCCAAGTTGGTTGACATTTCGGGATTGTAGAGGATTTATTTGGCTTCATGCTGTATCATTCTTTGGGTGTGGAGGGAGATGTTATGGGGGTAGCTCAGCCCCCTCCCAGAAAAATTTTCGACCTGGGAGCAGGAGTAGCAGCATTTCTTGAACTGCTCCTCCTGATATAAGATGATGTTGGATAGGTAAAGGAACTGTGCTATCCTAAGATTGCCGCATTTTTGGGGCGAGAATGCTGAAGAGGAAATATCGCCGGATTCGATAGCTCAATCAAGCGAAAACAACCATTAAGGTCAACCGATACGTACGATTTAATCATCTCAACATCATCTGTATTCCATCTAAGACGAAAAAGAAGGATGATGTTGTTTCGAATTCCTCAGCGGAGAAATTCATGATGACTGAGAGTGGTTGGTCTCGATGA
>MGNI01000148.1:26860-29214 GCA_001795115.1 Chloroflexi bacterium RBG_16_48_8
TAGTAGCTTTAACCACCGAACATTGTGAAATGAGCCTCAGCTTAAGGTTGGAAGTTGAGGCCTACGTTTCGTAGAAATTGGCTGAATTGGAAAAATAAAATAAGGTAATTTATGAACCTTAACCGAATAAGTATCTTAAAAGAGGGGGATTCATTGAAAATCAAGCTAAATTGAGAAAATCTCCGAAAAGATAAAATACCCCCCTTGCGCGGAATTAATAAATAATAGAAAATCGCCCTCAGATTGGTAAAATTCGAGTTCTTAAATTTAGTAGGAGGGAAAATAATATTGTAATTTTACCTTTCAGTTGCCTTTCATTTTTAACAGTTGTACAAGTTCCAGTGGCATAATGCTGGTACACAACAAAGGCAGCTTCCTGCTTTTCCACTCAAGCCCGGTCGCCGAAATGGCGACCGTGTGCTTTTAATTTAGTTTTAAAAGGATGTGTCCGCTGAAAAAAGCGTTTCCCTACGCAAGAAAGAAACACAATTAAGGGTGCAGGCTTTGCCCTCAACCCCAATGATGCCAATTCTACTTGTGTGCAAACTTTATCAAGTGAACCAAGGATGAGAAAGCTAGAACAAGAACTCTAAGGGAGGATCTCTACATCTTCACCTGCAAGAGCTTTAGCGCGTTTCCAAGGTGGTAAATCTTCCTTATCGATCATCACCTGTCGAAGTTCGTAAATCTGATCGCGTAAGGCAGCGGCATGCTCAAATTCTAATTTCTCAGCGGCACTTCGCATTTGTTTCTCGAGTTCTTTAATCAAGCGCGACAACTCATTTTTAGGCATCTCAGCAGGTGAAAAGGATTGATATTCGGCTTTTCTCTCTGCCGTTGTAAATTTGGTTGCAACCTGGTCGGTAAGATCTCGGATGGCTTTTATGATGCTTACGGGTTCGATCCCATGGATTTTGTTGTAGTCCATTTGCTTCTTCCGTCGTCTCTCTGTTTCATCCAGGGCACGACGCATTGACGCTGTGGTTTTTTCAGCATACATGATTACTTTTCCATTCGCATGCCTGGCAGCCCGGCCAATGGTCTGGATCAATGCGATATCGGAACGGAGAAAACCTTCCTTATCTGCATCCAATATGGCTACGAGCGAAACCTCGGGCAGATCAAGGCCTTCCCTGAGTAAATTGATTCCAACCACCACATCATATACACCAAGTCGAAGATCTCTTAAGATTCCCACTCGCTCGAGTGTTTCGATTTCCGAATGCAGGTAATGAACTTTCATGTCCATTTCAAGGAGGTAATCTGAAAGATCTTCAGCCATCCGTTTGGTTAGCGTGGTGACCAGGGTACGTTCACCCACTTTTACCCGCTCGAGTATCTCCGAGACGAGGTCGTCAATTTGTCCACTCACTGGGCGTACTTCGACATCTGGATCAACAAGTCCAGTAGGCCTGATGATCTGCTCGACCACTTGTGTAGCCCGTTCCATTTCATAAGGCCCTGGTGTGGCGGAGGTGTAGATCACTTGACCCGTGCGAGCCTCGAACTCTTCAAAGGAGAGCGGTCGGTTATCAAGGGCAGAAGGGAGGCGGAATCCATAATCAATCAATGTCTGCTTGCGAGAGCGATCCCCGGCGTACATCCCTCTAACTTGGGGTATGGTCATATGGCTTTCATCAATAACCAAAAGAAAGTTTGGAGGGAAGTAATCGATCAAGGTCCATGGCGGCGAACCAGCAGGACGTTGATCAAGGTGACGGGAGTAATTCTCAATGCCGGAGGAATAACCAATTTCACGCAGCATCTCTAAATCGTACTTCGTTCGTTGTTCCAAGCGCTGTGCTTCGAGATACATCTCATTTTCTTTAAAATGATCCAATCTCTCTTGAAGTTCTTCTTCAATATCGAAAATGGCTGCATCCAACTTTTCAGCTTCTGAGATGAAGTGTTTTGCGGGATAGATGTGAATCTCTGCGCGGTCATCAAGGATTTCTCCGGTCAAAGGATCAAACTCAACAATACGTTCAACCTCATCGCCGAAAAAGCTGATCCTCAAACCGTGTTCTTCATTGGCTGGGATGATTTCCAGGGTATCCCCTCGTACACGGAATGTACCCGCTCTTAATTGGATGTCATTCCTCTCATATTGCGTTTCAACCAATTGCCGGAGCACACCATCCCGGCGGGAAAACCCCCCGACTTCTAAATCGACAACGACTTTGCCAGAAGCTTCAGGGTTTCCCAAGCCGTAGATGCAAGATACGGAGGCAACCACGATCACATCATTTCTGGAGAGGACTGACGCAGTGGTAGATAATCTTAAACGTTCGATCTCTTCATTGATATCGGTCTCCTTCTCAATATAGAGGTCATGCCTGGGGACATAGGCCTCC
>MGNI01000148.1:29233-29585 GCA_001795115.1 Chloroflexi bacterium RBG_16_48_8
AGGAGACGAAATATTCAACTGCATTTTCCGGGAAGAATTCCTTGAACTCAGCGAAGAGTTGGGCTGCAAGCGTCTTGTTGTGAGCCAAGATTAAGGTTGGTCTTTGAGCGTGGGCGATAATATTAGCAATGGTAAAGGTCTTACCAGTGCCTGTCGCGCCCAGCAATACTTGATGTTTGTCGCCTCGCTCAATTCCTTGTATCAGTTCTTTGATGGCTTCAGGTTGATCGCCCATTGGTTCGAAAGGGGCTTGGAGACGAAATTCAGGCATAGATCCACCGTCTATTGAGATTAGAACATTTGGGCTGATATTTTATCATAGATCACCTACAATCTCACGGTTTTTCTGAAA
>MGNI01000148.1:29623-32690 GCA_001795115.1 Chloroflexi bacterium RBG_16_48_8
GTGTTTGGGGACGAATCCCGCTCCAGTATGCCCTCAAGGCCAATACCAAGGGAAGAATACAGTATAACCGGGAAAACCTCTCAGGATAAAAAATATTCGAAAGGGTCCTAATAAGGGATTCAAGAACTTTCACAGGACATCAAGCAGAAAGGGAATAGGATGGTGATGTGCTTCTGAGGTGAGATTTCCATTATTGGATATAGATAGGATTGCTGTAAATCCAACCCCTCATTTTCCCTTGATAGGGGATAAAGGCTTCTACCCGGTAAGCGCCAGGTTCCTTTGCAGTGTAAACAGCAACCTCGGTGTGTTTCCAGCGTTTAATTTCTTTCCCATTTCGGAGTAACCGGACGGTGGTTCGAAGGGGCAACTTTATCTGAAGGGTTGCTCCGAATCCCAAACGGAGCGTATTGCCCATTGAGATCTGACCTTGATTCCCAATTCCGACAAAACGGAAGCCTTTCGTTGGAGCGGGGAGATCATTCCCAACAAAACAATGGCCTCTGCGGATGGCTCCAAAAATCCGTTGACGATCGATCTCACTGTCACCAATCAGTGGTTCTTGTGTAAGGATGTGTGTGTTTACAGTGCGAAAGTGAAATTCGTAAGGGAAGAGCGTTCGACGGATAGGACCTTTGCGGATGAGGAAGGCATGGGCATCTGCTCCACCAATGGCAACGACGCGTTTCCCCTTCGCCAGAAGTGAATCCCATTTGGATAGTGTTTCTGGGAAGGGCTCGGATGCAATTTGGCTGGGTTTATAAGTGTAAAATAAGGCTTTAGGAAAGGATTTCAAAAGTGACTTGAATTCCGACATAAAGTTCCAAATTTCAAGCCCAACATAACCCTCGACCTCCCATGAAACCCATGAGAGATCAGGCTCTTTGAATGCAGGTGCTTCTGGATCCACAGGGTGGGCGATAAAAGCCAAACCACCGGCTTTATTGACTTCATCGATGAGGTTTTGGGGATCTTTAGCGAAAGATGCCAATTCTTTGCCTGCCTCGTAAATCAGCATATGATTTTTCTGGGGATCCCGGGTTTGATCATGGACTTCCTCACCTACGATCAGTAAAACCCGGTCTTCACCCATCGTCCGATAACCATCGATGCCACCAACCCAGATATTGTGGTCTGTGGTGACAACGAAGTCCAAACCTGCACGAATTGCAGCCCTGGCGACATCCTCATGATTTACATAACCATCTGAGTATGGAGTATGTAAATGGAGATTTCCAATGTATTCGTGTGTCAAGGAGGGACTCCAATGTGAAGTATAAGAAAGTGGTGGGGGTTATGTGTGAGAGAGCACAGGGATTGAATTTCGACCCCCGTCACCTGGCGTAACAAGCTTGGCTCCTGAATAGGCACAGACTCCGATGAGTTGTTGTCGTTGACCTGAAGTTAGGGGCGCTAAGTGTGTGATAATGGTCTGAATTCTACCTGAAAGAAGACCATCCATGAGTTGGGACCATGCCGGACCCGCTGGACACTCATCAACCAATATACTCAATTGATTCGGATCGAACAGGCCGATGTACCCTCTCAATTCTTTCTGAAATCCATTATCCATGTGAAGCCAGCGAAATGGCGTCATATCGTATATGCTTTCGAGGGGATGTCGCTTAACCATATAAACAACGATAGGTTCTATACCGTTCCCACTCATTGGGATTTGATCCACGATTCGCTCCTCATGGGAAGAATATCACATCCTGAAACTTGGGACAATGGAGGGTCATTCGCATTTGTCAGGAGAAGCACATTTAAAACCTTACCTATTATTTTAAAACTCGATTGAACCGAGAGGTATAATCGACCCGAACGGATCTTGAAGGGAGGGCAACAGGATTGGATAACATCGAAGTCGCAGAAGTATTCGAACGAATTGCAAATCTATTGCAGATTCGAGACGAACCTATCTATCGAATATTGGCCTATCGTCGTGCAAGCGAATCACTGCGTGCTTTGACCCACGATGTGGAAGAAATCTGGGAAGAAGGGGACCTGGAGAGGATTCCAGGTGTTGGAAAAGCTATTGCAGAAAAGATCGATGAACTCCTTTCAAGTGGGAGCTGGAGTTCTACGAGCGGCTCATTTCAGAAATACCTGAATCACTGTTGGAATTACTAGAAGTACCCGATGTAGGTCCCAAGAGGGTTGCCAGTTTTTGGAAGGAATTAGGCATTACCACACTGGCGGAATTAGAAACAGCCGCACGCAAGGGTCTTCTCCAAACCCTCTCGGGAATAGGTGAACGTACGGAAAAACGGATCCTACAAAATATTGAATTCATGAAATCCCGGCAGAGTGACCGGGTATCCATCGGAGTGGCCTGGCTTTTGGCCAAATCCATCTTGGATCGTTTGAGAGAGCTACCAGAAGTTTCAAAGGCTCAAGTAGCTGGCAGCTTACGTCGTGGATGGGAGACTGTTAGTGATCTTGACTTTGTTGTGGTATCTGATGATTCAGTACAAGTCATTGAAAAAATTTTCAAGATTCCCGATATCCGCAAAGTGATCAGTCATGGTGAGAAAAAGGTCAGTATTAGACTAGAAGGGGGGATCAGATCGCAAATCTGGGTGCATTCACCGCAGCACTTCGGTTCTGCGTTACAGTATGCAACAGGATCCCAAGCACATAATGTGAAGTTAAGGGAATTTGCATCGAATTTGGGATACTCCCTTTCGGAGTTTGGATTTAAGCGTGAAGATGGCTCAGAGATCCTTTGCCCTGATGAGACAGTTGTATATGAGACTTTGGGATTGCCCTGGATCGCGCCGGAATTGCGTTAAGATCGGGGAGAAATCCGAGCTGCAGCGGAAGGGAAATTGCCTGAATTGATCAGGGAAGAGGATATCCGAGGAGAAATTCATGCTCATTCCAATTGGAGCGATGGTGCCGCTTCGATATTGGAAATGGCTGAAGCAGCTATGGCGATGGGCTTGTCCTATTTGGTGATCAGTGATCATTCTAGGCAAACCGCCGAAAGTATTTTGATAAAATGAGTTGCCTGAATGGCGGTTTGCTTAAGTGATTGGCTAGGTTTTACGTTCGCTGTTTGTCA
>MGNI01000148.1:32732-34036 GCA_001795115.1 Chloroflexi bacterium RBG_16_48_8
CTAATGGATTATCGATCGATCGTCTTCATGCCCAAAAGAAAGAGATAAAGGAGGTTCAGAAGAAAGTTGGGAACGGGTTAACCTTATTTCAAGGGGTAGAAGTAGAAATCCTCGCCGATGGGAAGCTGGATTACCCAGATTCGGTTTTAGCTGAACTCGATTTTGTCGTTGCCCCTGTACATCTGGCCATGAGGCAATCACGAGAGAAGATCACTGCACGCTTTCTTTCCGCCATTCGTAATCCTCATGTCGATCTCATCGGTCACCTATCCGGTCGACTCATCGGGCGTAGAGATCCCGTTGATCTCGATATTGAGGTGATCCTGGAGGAAGTAGCAAAGCATGGTATCGCTTTTGAGATTAATGCCCATCCGGAACGCCTGGACTTGAATGAGTTTCATGCCAAACGTGCCCTTGAGCTGGGTTGTTTGTTAGTCATTACCACAGATGCGCATAGCCCCGGGCACTTCCAGTATAGACAATATGGGATAGGTATTGGGAGGCGCGCCTGGGTGCCTCCTGCGTCTATCATCAATACTTGGAAATTCGACTATTTCTTAAACTGGGTGAAGTCACGCTGCTGATTTGATACCGCAACCTCCACCTATCTGTGGGGTTGAAGAGGAAGGAGATCTTTTTCAACCCAATGGGCGGATTCGCCAAACAGGGGGGAGGTTTTTATGCCTGAGATTGCCATCATTACCGATAGTACTTCCAATATACCCGCAAGACTTTGTAAGCAGTATGGGATCCAGGTAGTGCCCCAAATGCTGATCTGGGGTGAAGAAACGCTCTTCGATGAAGTGGATATCACACCAGACCAATTTTATGAGCGATTGAAATCCTCGGATGAGCTTCCCACAACCTCACAAGCTACCATTGCCACCTTCATCGAGCTTTTCGCTCCCCATGTAGAAATGGGCAGTCAAATCCTCTCCATTCTGATCTCAAACGAGCTTTCCGGCACGATCCAGTCAGCCACGCAAGCCAAAAAAGAATTCCCCAATGCAACTATTGAGATCATCGATTCCAGATCTGCCTCCATGGAATTAGGGTTTCAGGTCTTGGCTGCCGCTCGTGCAGCAGAGGCAGGGAAATCCTTTGCCGAGGTGGTAGAGATAACGAAGAGAGCTAGAGATAATACCGGGGTCATGTTCGTTGTCGACACGCTCGAGTATCTCCATCGTGGCGGACGGATCGGGGGAGCCTCAAGACTTCTGGGCACTGCATTGAGCCTGAAACCTCTTCTCTATGTGAACGATGGTCGAGTAGAACCATTAGAGAATGTAAGGACAAAAGGAAAA
>MGNI01000148.1:34162-34488 GCA_001795115.1 Chloroflexi bacterium RBG_16_48_8
GTCTCCATCCAGAAGAAGCGATCCTCACAGTTGTTGGTCCTGTCGTTGGAACACACGTAGGTCCAGGCACTCTAGGGCTTGCCTACTGCACAGGGATTTAGTGCGAACCGCATTAGTGCTGGATTCATTTGGGATGAGAGAGAGCTAGGCAACGCCTTTACCTCCGCATCTACACAACGCACACACTAGGCAAACCACCGAAAGTATTTTGATAAAATGAGTTGCCTGAATGGCGGTTTGCTGAAGTGATTGGTCAGGTTTTACGTTCGCTGTTTATCAAATTACTTCCGGCCAATCACCTAGGTCAGTGGAATATAGCCATTCTG
>MGNI01000148.1:34527-40959 GCA_001795115.1 Chloroflexi bacterium RBG_16_48_8
CAAAGAGTATGCCTCTCATCAATTATGGAAAGTAAACCCCGAATGGTATAATAGCGCTGCGATTGCCTGGAGTGAGCTTGTGGATGAAGCTATCCGTCAGTTCTTGGAGCACTTGAAGAATCAAAGAGGCCGTAGCGAAAATACGATACTGGCTTATGCAAGGGACTTAACCCAGTTTAATGCCATCCTAAAGCAGGCTGGCGTTCATTCAGAACCCGAGACGATTCCCATAGAGGTTATTGAACGTTATCTGGATTGGTTATCAAAGCAAAATTATAAGTCATCCACCATCGCAAGGAAGTGCACAGCCGTCCGAGGTTTCTTTGAGTTCTGGCGAAGTGATGAAATCCTTCCTCTCAATTCCATCGACAATCAACTGAGAGATATTCAAACAACAAGGCGTTCACCCCGTGTCCTTTTAAAAGAGCAAATAGAGGAGCTCTTAGCCGCTCCAGCGGTATTAAAATCACCACTAAGACTGCGAGATACGGCTATTCTATCTTTGATGTACAAAACGGGATCGCGCCCGACGGATATTATCCAGCTGATGCTGGATGATATTGATCTTCTCGGAAAACGAATAAGACTCCCTTCACAGGGGATGAAAGCCTTGTTTATGGGCGAGGCAGCAGATAACCTTGAAGAGTATCTACACGATGGTCGGCCTCACTTGGCAAGGATTCCTGAAGAGCGCAGCTTGTTTTTAAATCAGCGTGGCAAGGGATTAACACGCCAGGGGGTATGGTTCATTGTACGACGTTGGGCGAAAGCAGCTCATTTAGGGGAAAAAATCTCTCCCAATACGTTAAGACACAGCCTTATCCAACATCTTATCGATTCTGGTTATAACAACAAGGAAATTCTACGTCGATTAGGGATGAAGAGCCCAAATTCATTGCGCGCCTTCAACACGGCGCAAAGAAAGGTGGGTGATGAATGATTGAATTTATAACGATGGAGATGATTGATGAGGCAGTTGATGCTGTACGTAGAAGAACAACGATAGAGCCCAAGGTTGGAATGATCTTGGGGTCAGGCTTGGGTGGGTTAGCTGAAGAATTAGAAAGGAAAGAGGCCTTTCCTACAAATGATTTACCCTACTGGCCTGTATCCACAGTGGAGGGACATGCTGGTCGTTTCATTTTCGGAGAGCTTGAGAACCAATCCGTGATGGTCATGCAAGGTCGGGCACATTATTATGAGGGCTACTCGATGCCTCAGCTTGGTCTGCCCGTTCGAGTCATGCATCGTTTAGGTGTTGAAATACTGATTGTGACCAATGCGGCTGGCGCGGTCAATCCTGAATTTAATCCCGGTGATTTGATGTGTCTGGTCGACCATATTAATTTAGTTGGGATGACAGGCCTTTCGCCCCTTAGGGGTCCAAATTTAGATGAGTTTGGGTTGCGCTTTCCAGATATGGGTAAAGCTTATGATCGGGATCTCATTGCGATTGTTCGAGAGGTTGCAACGGAGGAGGGATTCATCCTGAGAGAGGGTGTGTATATTTGTCTTGCCGGGCCTTCTTTTGAAACACCTGCAGACCTTCGATTCTTACGCGGGATTGGAGTAGATGCGGTAGGAATGTCGACAGTCCCAGAAGTTACCGTAGCTCGACATAGTGGAATGCGGGTAGTGGGCATATCAGGAATCAGCAACAAAGCCAATCTAGATGGTGAGACAATCACCACCCACAAAGAAGTATTAGAAGCAGGAAAAATAATTGTTCCGAAGCTAATCAAGATTATTAAAGGAGTACTGAAACACCTTTAGATCAGGTACATGGAAGAAGCGCTTGTTATAATTGAAGAAAATCAATATTGGATTTATCTAGGTCTGGGACTTTCTGGGCTGATTTATTTGCGCATAGCCATAAAACGTTATCAAGAATATCGAAGTACCTTTTTCAGTCTTGAAAGAGATCGAGCTCGCGGAAAATTTATCCAATCCGTCTTTATGCTCGTACTCGTTGCAGTAGGCCTCCTAGCGACTTTTATCGCAGCGACCTTTGCTGCTCCTGCTGTCCCAATTACTGCAAGACCAACAGTCCTTCCGACAGTATCTCTTCTCACAACCCCTAAAATCACGATAGAAGGAGAGGAAGTGGAAGCCACTGTTACACCGATGGGGGGTGCGACCCCTGAAGGTTTAGGGTGTTCAAACCCAAAGGCTACGATCACCTCACCACAGGACGGAGACTCCATCAGTGGAATCATTGATGTCTTAGGAGCTGCCGATATCCCCGGATTTGCTTTCTATAAGGTTGAGATCAGAAGCCTTGGATCCGAAGCAATATGGCAGGCAATCGGGGCAGGATCTGGCCCGATTTGTGAAAGCTGTGCTATTGAGGAGCTCTTAGCTCGTTGGGATACCAGTTTAGTGACTGCAGGAGATTATTTGCTCCGATTGACTGTCATGGATTCCGTTGGGAATGCGCCCCTTCCATGTGAGTTAAGGGTCAGGGTCTTACCTTCAGAATAAAACGAGCTCAGTGCGAGGAATTTGGTATGGATAGATATATGATCCGGAATGCTACCTCAAATGACATTCCATGGTTGATGAAACTCGATCATGGATACAGTACCGATCATGTGTGGCAGATGGCTTTGCGACAAGAAGCGGACGAATTGGCAATTTCTTTTCGTGAGGTACGATTGCCCCGTCCGATGCGTGTAAGTTATCCTCGCGACTATATGAAGCTGGATGATGAGTGGACATTGCGCTCCGCATTATTTATAGCCGAAAGAGACGGTGTTCCTATTGGTTATATCGCATTCATCGAGGGACCATCACCAAATTCTGCGTGGGTAACCGATCTCGTTGTCAGTCTCCCAGAAAGACGTCAAGGTATCGGGAGTGAGCTCTTTCGTTATGGTTTGGATTGGTGTCGCGGGAGAGGTCTGGCAAGGATATACGTTGAAATGCAGAGTAAGAATTTTCCTGGAATTTGTCTTTCAAAGCGACTGGCATTAGATTTTGTAGGCTATAGTGATAATTATTATCCCAACCAGGATATTGCACTTTTCTTTTGCTTTGAAATGAGTTAGGGAAGGTTTCATTAAAAATGGTGGATGTACTATTAACAACCCTACAAACCATCAATCAAATCCTGACCGCGGCCAATGCGATCACAGCCATTTCACTCCTTTTTTATTCCCTGACATTTAACTTACGTGAGAGGGTTGCCAGAACTTTCGCACAACTTTTAGCCTGTGTTTCTGTAGTGTATTTAGGGGATATTCTTGCCAGCACAACACAAGTTGAGAGTGAGTTGGAGATGTGGTTGCGCCTTCAATGGTTGGGAATTGCATTTGTTCCGACAACCTATTTTCATTTATCCGACGCTCTCATGGCAGCAACAGGAAGGCCTTCACGCGGTAGAAGAAAGACAGTTGTTCTCCTTAGTTATGTCTTCAGTGCAGGGTTTCTTCTGACATCAGCGTTAACTGATAAACTGGGCAGCCAGTTGAGATATGTGGGAACAGCCGGTTATTTGAAACCGGGCTTCTTGTTCTGGATTTTCACCTTATTTATGTTCAGTATGCTCACCTTCTCCGCTTTAAATTACTGGCGCGCATTTCAGCGCAGCCTTACACGTGCAAGTAAAAGGAGATTCCGTTATCTCATTCTAGGTTCTTTTGGTCCACTGTTAGCAACCTATCCCTTTCTCATGCTGATCGGATCCATTGGAACGAATTTCCCGATCTTATTCTGGCTTTCTTTAAACAGCCTCACAATCGTAATTGCAATCATGTTAGTGATGATGGCTTATGCTGTAGCGTATTTTGGTGTAAGTTATCCTGATCGGGTTGTGAAAAGCCGGCTCTTTCAGTGGATTTTACGCGGTCCGGTTGTGGTATCTACAGTGCTAGCTGTTATGGTCATCATGAATAGAGCCGCTACAGTCTTGGAAATGGAGAACAGTCGCATCATCCCGATCATTCTCGTGGCAACGCTCCTTTTACTGCAGTATCTCATCACTCTTGTACGGCACCCCTTTGAGCGATGGTTTTTCTATGGTCAGGATCGTGATGATGTTTTTCGTCTGCAATTGCTAGAAGAGCGTTTATTGACAACGAGTGACCTCAGACAATTCCTTGAATCAATCCTCAATGCCGCCTGTGATATCACGGGAGCGAGATCCGCCTTTATAGCTGTGATGGGTGAAAACGGACTGGAGCAAGAGGTGGCGGTTGGACCGGATGATCCCTTAAGAGGATCCGAGGATTTGCCACCTTTTCTTATGGCAGATAAAAAGCGAGAGATTGGAAAGCTAGGGATTGTTTTTATCTGGGATCACTTCTGGCTCATCCCCCTAAAAGGGGCAGAAAATTCTGGGGATATCATCGGGTTGATGGGACTTAGAGCCAGGTCTGAAGAACCGGATTTTAAACCTGATGAGACTTCAGCACTGATGCTTCTTGTCGATAGAGCCAGGATCGCAATCACAGATCGGCTTCTTCAAAGGGAGGTTTTCCAAGCCATGGATCGGTTGATGCCTCAAATTGAAGAGATCCAACGAATGCGAGTGGCAGCAAGGTATATCGGATCTGAAGCTTTCACGGCACCCATTGATTCATTAAGTTCGGATGCTGATTTTGCTCAGCTTGTACGAGATGCTCTAACGCATTTTTGGGGTGGTCCAAGACTTTCTGAAAGTCCGTTATTGAGACTAAAAGTTGTGAGGCAAACTTTGGATGAGCACGATGGGAATCCGGTCAATGCTCTTAGGACTATCTTGAGGCGAGGTATTGAGCATGTCCGTCCTGATGGGGAACGTCGTTTTACCGCGGAGTGGATGCTCTACAACATCCTGGAAATGAAGTTCTTACAAGGCCGTAAAGTTAGAGATGTTGCAATGCGCCTTGCGATGTCTGAAGCCGATCTTTATCGAAAGCAGCGCGTTGCAATTGAGGCGGTTACACAAGCGATTGCTGACATGGAGCGGGGTGTTACTTCAATAGACCAGGAGGATAATGGGTCAATGCAGAAAAATTGACTTTTATAAAGAATGGAGTATCCTATTTGTATGGGGGAGGGTGTACAGTCCCCCCTAAGTATTTATTTGGGGTAAAGGTAATAGCGATGGAGTATGAAGAGATGATGCCGGAAGGGGAAGAGTCACCGCAACCAATGGAAGAATCCTGGTGGTCAGCAGTGCTAAAACAGGAAGAAGAATTTTCTCACACGAAGTCCAGAATCCATGAAGGGTACTTGGGGGAAAGAGATGACAACAGGGGTACTCCAGAAGACTGGTCTTGGGCTAGAGGATTGTACGAGAAGGATGACACAGTTGATCTGCCTGTCATCGGGTATAACCGAGGTGGATTACTTGTCGAAGCTCAGAGCCTAAGAGGATTTGTGCCGATCTCACATCTGATTTCCTTCCATCCAGAGACAAATGAGCGAGAACGAAGTATGCAGCTGGCAGATGCGGTCGGCAAAGAGCTTTGTTTGAAAGTGATTGAATATGACCCTGAGAGAGGACGTCTGGTCTTTTCTGAAAGAGCGGCTCAAGCAGGTCCTGGAAAGAGGATCGAGCTTCTCGATTCCTTAACCCCAGGAGATAAAGTCAGTGGTGCAGTTACTAACATTACACGCTTTGGAGTATTTGTTGATTTGGGAGGCGTGGAGGGTTTAATCCACGTTTCAGAACTGTCTTGGGGTCGAGTCCGACATCCTGCAGATGTTGTCCGCTGCGGGGATGAGGTTAATGTTCAGGTGCTCTCTGTCGATCAAGAGCAGGGCAGGGTTGCGCTCAGCCTAAAGGAGCTTATGCCAGACCCTTGGACTAATGTTGAGGAACGTTACCATATGGATGATATTGTGGAAGGAGTCATAACAAATGTGGTTAAATTCGGTGCCTTTGTAGGAATCGAAGATGGACTGGAAGGGCTCATCCATATATCAGAATTGGGCGATGGCAGCTTTTTACACCCTCGGAGTGTAGTACGGGAAGGTGAAAAAGTTTGCGTTCGCGTCATCCACATTGATTCGGCTTCCAGGCGTTTAGGGTTGAGTATGCGTCAGGTTTCGCAACATCCAGTGATGAAAAAGCCAAGTGAGGGCATTCCCTCTGAGGAGCCAGAGGCACTTTCATCCTTATAACTTTATTGAGTCCACTGAAAAAAGCCCTTCAAGATAGAAGAGAGAGGCATATGTGTGGGTGCGGGCTGCAGCCCGCACCCACACATATGCTGGTTCCTCTCAGATGAGTAGCCTTTTTTCAGGTGAGTCTTTATTGGGATTGCGGCAGGTACCGGGCCCAATCCATTCGCGCCCGGTCTTTATTTTAGAAATGATAGGGCAATTGCGGTGAAAAACCGTACCAGCGCAAAATCAGAAAATCAGCCTAAAACGGAGGTTGACGCCAAGATCCCCATCGACCGTTGGCGCAACTTCTTCATTCGTTGGCAACACAGGATTGAGGAT
>MGNI01000148.1:40981-49310 GCA_001795115.1 Chloroflexi bacterium RBG_16_48_8
TCAGTGGATTGGGTTTGCTAGGGCTGACTGCGGGGAATTTGATCAACCCCTGGATCCAATTCATTCGGAGATGGTTGGGCTGGGGAGCATGGATTGTACCTATCGTTATTGGGTATATGGTTGTCTGGCTGCTTCGGAGGAAAAGGGGGATACTGGATCAGTTTCTTTCCCTCAGGTTGATCGCCTTTGAAATTTTTTTGATTGATGTCCTGGCTCTCTCTGCAATTTTGGATGGTATGTCAATCCCAAGAGCTGAGGAAGGCGCAGGGGGTGGCTTAATTGGATGGGGAATTGCAACTTTCCTTGGAAATATCTTAGGTGAAATTGGTTCCTTGATCGTCTTTTTACTGCTTGTTATCTTCTCTAGCCTCTATCTCCTTCAGGATCTCTTGAAAGACATCTCTTCAAAATGGATGGTCGCCCTTGAAAGGAGTGGAAGTGAGGAAGATGTCCAAGCTCAAGAAATTGTGCTTGCTCCTCATGAAGTGTATGAACAGCCTCTGAAAGAGACTCCGAAGATATTAAAACGAGTTCCTCGGAAATACAAGAAACAATTTCAATTACCTGAGTTGCAGAGTGATCGGGCCAGCAAACCGGTGGAAAGATCTGAGAGCCTTCCGCCCTATGAAATTTTTGAGGAAGGGCGCTTTACCCGCACAAGTGTGAAAGAAATCAATACAACAGCAGGCCTTATAGAGAAAACATTATCAGACTTTGGTCTTCCAGTGCATGTCGTGGATTTTCGTACAGGACCTTCTGTCACCCAATTTGCTGTTGAACCAGGTTTTGTTGAGGTGAAGTCCTTCGATGGTTCCACCCGACGGAATAAAGTGCGCGTTTCTCAGATTACGTCTCTGGCCAATGACCTGGCATTGGCTTTATCAGCATCACGCGTGCGAGTTGAGGCTCCTGTTCCGGGCCAAGCCTATGTTGGAATTGAAGTTCCGAATCGGAAATCATCCATTGTGAAATTGCGGCCAATCCTAGAATCACAGGCCTTTCAATCTGTCCGTTCCCCTCTCACGATCGTCCTGGGACGGGATGTGGCAGGTAAACCCGTTGTGGCTGATTTGGCAACCATGCCGCATCTATTGATCGCTGGAACCACAGGCTCTGGGAAATCTGTTTGCATTACGACCTTGGCATGTTCACTCATCTTCAACAATCATCCCGATGATCTCAAACTTGTAATGGTCGATCCGAAAATGGTGGAGCTAGTACGGTTTAATGGACTTCCCCATTTAATTGGCAAAGTAGAAACGGAGCTGGAAAGAATTGTAGGTGTACTACGCTGGTGCACAATCGAGATGGATCGAAGGTATAAGCTGCTTGAAGAAGCCAAAGCGCGTGATATCGATAATTTCAATCAAAAAGCCCGTCGTAGAGGTAAGTTTGATCCTATCCCTCGATTGGTCATTATGATCGATGAACTGGCTGACCTTATGATGATGGTCCCCGATCAAACAGAGCACACCCTTGTTCGATTAGCGCAGATGGCAAGAGCCACGGGGATCCATCTGGTGGTCGCAACGCAACGACCTAGCACAGACGTTGTGACCGGATTAATCAAGGCAAATTTTCCGGCCAGAATTTCTTTTGCTGTTGCATCAAGCGTGGACTCACGAGTGATTTTGGATAGCCATGGGGCTGAAACCCTGCTGGGACGGGGAGATATGCTTTTCCTATCAGCAGAAGCTGCCACCCCCGTTCGTCTCCAAGGGGCTTATGTGAGCGATCTTGAGATCGAGCGGTTGATTAACTATTGGCAGACAGTGACGGATCTGGAGGAGAGAGGATCGGGCGAGCCACCGCCTTGGGATGATTTACTGGCACGACAAGAAGCACTTGAAGACCATGACGAAATCATCGAACGCGCAGTTGAACTTGTCCGAAGCACAGGGAGTGCCAGTGCCTCTATGCTGCAAAGGAGGCTTCGCATAGGTTATCCTCGCGCAGCCAGATTGATGGATGAATTGGAAGACCTCGGGGTTATTGGTCGCCCTCAAACCGGAGGTCGAACCCGTGAGGTTCTCATCGAAAAAGATGACGATCCCTTCGAACAAAACTTGCAGGATGAAGAGGACGAAGAGGATTCCTTACCTTGACTCCCCTTTCAAGGAGAGTTAGCATACCATGATTCCAAGTATCGAGAGCTTGAATGCAAACCAATCACTCATTTGATGAGACACGACCCACGCTAACCGACCAGATGCGTTCCCGGTTTAAAGGTTTATTAGATACCATTGGTTCTTTCTTGAACCGTTTCGGTATCACACCCAATACCCTGACCTTGATAGGTCTTGCAGGAAATTTTGTCGGAGCGCTATTTCTGGCGCAAGGGAAATTCGTAGTAGGGGGTTCAATTGTATTAGCAATGGGCCCCATCGATGCTCTGGATGGCACGATGGCTCGACTCAGGGGAGAACCTTCCGAATTTGGCACATTTGTTGATTCGGTTGTTGATCGCTATTCAGAGTTAATCATTTACGGTGGATTATTGGTACATTATATTATTGCCGCTGACCCCCTACTGGTGACCCTGACCTTTATCGCTGCAGCAGGTTCATTCCTGGTTCCTTACATTCGTGCTCGCGCTGAAGGATTGGGATTTGAAGCTAAAGTAGGGATCTTGTCCCGGATGGAGCGCTTCCTCATCCTTGTCCCAAGCTTAGTCTTGTCTGTTCCTTGGTTGGGGATTGGAATCGTCGCTTTGTTTGCAAATGTCACTGCCATCCAAAGAATCCTTAGTGTTCGAAAACAAGCTCGAAAAAGGGAGAGTTTATAATCCATGACATTTGATGCCTATGGAATTCATCTAGGTCCATTGTATTTTCGCTATTATGGAATGATCATTATGTTCGGAGCGGTATGCGCTGCTTATCTGGGTCGATGGCTGGCAGGGCAGATGGGCGAAGAAGACCCTGATATCGCCTGGGATGCTCTAATCTGGGCTCTCATATTCGGAATCATTGGTGCACGGATTTATCATATCTTCACTCCATCCCAGACACTTCTAGATGCTGGAATCGATACAAAATATTACTTGACCCATCCACTGGATATCATCACTACATGGCGGGGAGGCTTAGGCATGCCAGGGGCAATCGCAGGCGGTGTATTGGGTTTATACATTTATGCCCGTTATATTCGTAAGCCTAAGCTTGATATCAGAATATTGCTAGATGCCGCTGCACCAGGAGTTGCCTTAGCTCAGGCTATCGGACGGTGGGGGAACTTTGTAAACCAAGAGCTTTATGGACCGCCTACGGACCTGCCTTGGGGGATTTACATTAAACCCGAGAATCGGATGGAAGGTTACTTTGAATATGAACGTTTTCATCCACTCTTCCTGTATGAATCATTGTGGAATCTTGCTTCTATGTTCTTCCTGATCTGGTTATGGCGTCGATATGGAGATCGCATGAAACGAGGAGACTTGTTTTTGGCCTACCTGATCACTTACCCCCTGGGACGTTTTTTGCTGGAATTCATACGATTGGATTATGTACCCTATTTTGGGATCAATTTTAATCAAGCCCTCATGTTTGTAGTCGCTATCGTGGCTGGAGTGGTACTCTTTCTCCGACATCGAAAGGAAGATGTCCCAGCAGAAAATCAAGAAGAGTAATGGAAATATAAACTTAGCATAAAAAGACTGGTACTTGGCCGGTCTTTTTTTTATTTTGAAGTTAGGATAATTGTAGTGACAGGCCCATCCTGCTATAATCCGCAGAATTCGATGACCATACTGATAGAGACCTTTGATTTAAGTAAGTCCTTTGGTGATTTCCACGCTGTGGAAGGCGTTACGCTTCAAGTTGAGGCTGGGGAAGTCCTTGCACTTCTGGGACCTAATGGGGCGGGGAAAACGACCACCATTCGGATGTTGGCATCCATTCTTACCCCTACCCGTGGTTGGGCTAAGATCGCTGGATTTGATGTTGTCCAGGACCCTGTGGGAGTGCGAAGCTCCATCGGTATGCTGACCGAACATCATGGTCTTTACACTCGAATGCGTGCACACGAGTATCTCGAGTTTTTTGGACAGATTTACGGTTTTACTTTGGCAGACACCCGGGATCGTATCGAAGACCTACTCACCCTCTTAGAGCTCCAAGGTGAATCTTCTCGAAGGTTAGGAGAATTTTCAAAAGGGATGCGTCAGAAACTTGCTCTGGCACGAACCCTATTGCATGATCCTCCGATCCTTCTTCTGGATGAACCAACCTCAGCTATGGATCCCTCAAGCGCAAAAATCGTCCGTGAGAGTATTTTTGGACTCCGTTCCTCAAAACGAGCCATTGTCGTTTGCACACACAATCTAACTGAAGCTGAAATCCTGGCTGATCGGATTGCCATTATTCAGGATGGTAAAATCGTTGCCCATGGTACGCCTGAGGAATTGAAGCTTAGCATTTTAGGCCACCCCATCATGCAAGTGGAGTTGGCGACCCCCTTGAACGGGGCTAAACCTGCATTGCCGGATCAAGTGAAGATTCTGCAGTATGGGTCAAATTGGATTCGTTACGAAGTCGCAAATCCTAAAGAGATGAACCCCAAAGTCATTGAGATGCTCTCGATATCAGGATTTTCCGTGGTCACTTTGACAAGAGTCGGCCAGAATCTAGAAGAGGTTTATCTTCGGATTGTTCGGGACAATCCTCTGAGAACGGAATTTCCTTGATGGCCAATAAAACTGTGGTTTTATCGGGTACGATCTCTGGTGCAAGGTTGGTTGCTTCGCGAGAGATTCGTGATCAACTGCGGGATTGGAGGATCCTCAGCCCCATTCTCGTCATGACACTTTTCTTTCCGTTGCTGATGAATTTTACAGCTGAACAGGCAATGGGTTTTGTTGGACGATATGGTGCCTCTATCGTTGGTGATCGCCTTATTCCTTTCTTACTCATGGTGGTAGGGTTTTTCCCCATTTCCATTTCCCTCGTCATTGCATTAGAAAGCTTTGCAGGGGAACGCGAGCGATTATCCTTAGAACCTTTGCTTGCCACTCCTCTAACCGATGGACAACTTTATTTAGGGAAGATGCTCGCCTCGGTTCTGCTGCCCCTCCTGGCGGCGTTCTCAGGGATTTTTGTCTACCTGGGAGGGCTTTATCTTCGTCTTGGGTGGATCCCTCCAGGACAGCTCTTGCTACAAGTGCTTCTTCTGACATTTGCTCAAGCCGTCGTTATGGTTAGTGGAGCAGTCGTCATCTCTTCCCAGGCGACTTCCGTTCGTGCAGCTAACCTTTTGGCTTCCTTTGTGATTATGCCTGTTTCTCAGCTGATCATTGCTGAAAGCCTGATCATGTTTTGGGGACGCTATGATGTATTATGGTTAATCTTATTGGCACTTTTCTTGATCTCAATCGTTTTGGGAAGAATGGGGCTTCATCTTTTTCATCGCGAAACCCTACTTGGTCGCGAAATTGATGTATTGAATTTACAATGGACCTTCAGGCATTTTAAAAGGGAATTCATACGAGGATCTGCAAATGTTATCGATTGGTATCGGGATTTATTTCGTTATTCGCTAAGAAGTTTACGAAGTCCAGTTATAATCACATTGATTGTTTTCATAGCTGCTTACGTTCTTGGTGATCTTACAGCAGCACGGTTTAGAATCCCATCGGAGGCTTTTCAATTCGATCGCTTGAATGAAACACTGGAGAGTGAATTTGCTCAATTGGGATGGATGAGTAGTAAGGGTTGGACATGGATACTGTCAACCAATATTCGGGCTTTAGGCCTAGCTACCCTATTCGGAATCTTTAGTTTTGGAATCATGGGAGAAATCCTCCTTATGCTTCCCATCGCCATTATTGGCTATTTTGCAGGCAACCTGGGCTTGGCAGGGCAAAATGCCGCTCATTTCTTGATTGCCCTTGTATTGCCCCATGCAATCTTGGAGATTCCTGCTGCTATTTTGATCGGTGGAGCTATACTACAATTGGGAATGACCATTATGAGCCCCCCAAAGGGCAGCACTCTAGGAGAGAGCTGGATTACAGCATTAGCTGAATGGGCACGGATATCAGTGGGACTTGTCCTCCCATTGATGGTTGGTGCCGCAATTTTAGAGACTTATGTTACACCGAGAATCGCGCTGATGATGTTATCTGGATGACTTACAATGCCCTATGTTGTTTTGCTTGGCACTTCAAATGCAATACCTGATCCAGCTCATGAAAATACGCATCTGGCGGTCGTTACTGATGAACGAGTCATTCTGATTGATTGTGTTGGATCGCCTAATGTCAGGCTTTTAAAAGCTGGGATCAGCATGAAAGCGATTACAGATCTGATCTTAACCCATTTCCATCCTGATCATGTTTCGGGTGTGCCATTGTTGTTGATGAACATGTGGCTTGAGGGAAGAGAAGATCCTTTGCGCATTTATGGTCTCCATCACTGCCTCGAGAGGATCGAGGATGTGATGGCGCTATACCACTGGGATAAATGGCCGGGCTTTTTTCCTGTTGCTTTCCATCGATTACCCGAGAGAGAATATATTCAGGTTTTAGAAACCAATGAAGTTAGAATCTACTCCTCACCTGTTCGGCATCTCATCCCGACGATTGGGCTCCGTATTGAAAACGTGCATGGAAGCGGTATAGTAGCCTATTCCTGTGATACGGAACCATGTCCTTCTGTGGTACGTTTAGCCAGGAAAGCAAATGTTCTTATCCATGAGGCTACAGGTTTTGGAGCCGGGCACTCCTCAGCCTCTCAAGCTGGTTCAATCGCAAGTGACGCCAGAGCTAAACGCTTGCTCTTGATTCATTATCCCAATGTGGATTTAGATCCGGAAAGCTTAATTGAGCAGGCTAGAGAAACTTTTGAGGATGATGTCGCATTGGCTGAAGATTTCATGCAAATCTCCTTCTGAAGCCGTGCTGTGCGTGCCTTCTCAGGTTAGGTCCGCATTGATATTCCTCTAGGATTTCCCATCTGCGAGCTGTTTATTGAGTCGCCTCTCAATGGCAAACGACCTGGAGTTTGGGATCCGAATTTTATTCTTGGTATCTCCTTGGGCTCAATCCAGAAAAGGATTTCGAGGAGAAGGCAAACCTCCGCCAACGCTAGGAAAGTTTAAACACCTGTGAAAGCAACAATGGGTGAAATTCGAACTATCAACCTCCTGGGTCTTAAATGTATTTCATAGGATGTGGCTTTTTCTTGGGTATTGTCCCTGTGGTAGAATGAGCCATGGATGAAAAATAAATTAGGTGGGCAGAGTTAAATCATGAAGGAAGTGATATTTCTAGATGAACATCCGCATTTTCAATTAGCAGGTGAAGAAGATATTTGGGCAGGAGATCCGTTGCGCTCCTCGGGTTGGCGATTGAAAAGAAGATCTCCTTACTGGCGGCCTCCAACGGATGCTTTCGAAACCGAAAATGAATTTGTGGTCGTTGTTGAAATTGCTGGTATGAGAGGATTGGATATTTCTGCCACATATGATAAAGGATTGTTATCGGTGCGCGGTGTTCGAGCAGATAAAGGGGGTTTGAAGGCATACCATCAAATGGAAATCGCCTATGGCGAATTCGTTAGCGAGGTCCGTTTGCCGAGCAAGATAGAAACTGAGAAAATCGAAGCCACCTATAGTGACGGTTTTTTAAAAGTTGTTTTACCTAAAATAGAATCAAAACACATCTCAGTTGATGAATAGGATAACGAGATGATTGAGGATTAACTGTGTTGGATCATACTTTCAAGGATCACAATTTGAGAAAAGATTTGCAGCATTACCGATTTGAAGAAGGAGAAGAAGCCTCGAAAATTCTTGTTCATGACCAGAGCATTACAGATGTCAGCGGGGAGACCTTTCCCGATACATCCGATCTTCCTGAAGAACTTCCCATTCTTCCTTTACGGGGTGTTGTTGTCTATCCCCATACCGCTTTCCCTTTGACCATCGGACAACCTAGATCGATCAAGTTGGTAGATGAAGCTGTTGCAGGATCTAGATTAATTGGCTTGGTTGCTTCGAAGAAGGCGGAATTAGAGACCCCGGGACCGGAAGATTTGTTTACCTATGGGACCATCAGTGCTATTCAACGCTTGTTCCGTGCACCAGATGGGACCATACGTTTGATCGTTCAAGGTTTAGGAAGATTCGAGTTGGAAGAATTTGTTAGTTTGGAACCTTACTTGGCAGCACGTATCAAATTAAAGCCAGAAATCGTCGAGGAAGGTGTCGAAATCGAAGCTCAAGTGAGAGCTGCCCGAGATCAATTCCAACGAATCACTGAATTAACAACATCTCTCCCTCCTGAAATTGTAGGAAGTGTGCTGAATCTTGAAGATCCGCTTCATGTTGCCTA
>MGNI01000148.1:49335-54512 GCA_001795115.1 Chloroflexi bacterium RBG_16_48_8
CCAAGCAATACTGGAAGAAGACTCAGCATTGGTGAAACTTAAAAAACTAAATATCATGCTTAGTCGAGAGGTTGAAGTCCTCTCCTTGGGTCAACAAATTCAGCAAGAAGCTCGTTCAGAGATTGAAAAAGTCCAGCGGGAATATTTTTTAAGAGAGCAACTTAAAGCCATTCAACGCGAATTAGGAGAAGTCGATGAGCAGGCGGCTGAGGTGGAAGAATTTCGGAGCCGCATCGAATCTGCAGAAATGCCTGAAGAGGCTGAGAAACAAGCCAGACGAGAATTGGATCGTTTAGCGAAGTTGCCCTCCGCTGCGGCAGAATACGGTGTTATCCGTACCTATCTTGATTGGCTCGTATCCTTACCGTGGTCACAAATTTCGGAGGATAATCTAGATCTTGGCCATGCCCGTGAGGTATTGGATGAGGATCATTTTGGGCTTGAAGATGTAAAAGAGCGAATCCTGGAGTATTTAGCAGTACGAAAGCTGCGCTCAGAAAGGCGGGGAGAAATCCAAGAGAGAAGGATCGATTTGATCCGTAAAGAGCGTGAAGGGGTTATCCTGTGCTTTATTGGACCTCCAGGAGTTGGAAAAACATCTCTTGGTCAATCCATCGCACGTGCGATGGGGCGCAAATTCATTCGAATGTCTTTAGGTGGGATACACGATGAGGCAGAAATTCGCGGGCATCGCCGCACATATATTGGTGCTATGCCCGGACGAATTCTACAGGCAATCAGACGTGTGGAAAGTCGAAATCCGGTCTTTATGTTGGATGAAGTCGATAAGCTAGGACGTGATTTTCGGGGCGATCCCGCATCAGCCCTATTAGAACTTCTGGATCCTGAGCAGAATCGTGAATTCAGGGATCATTACTTAGAAGTTGCATATGACATGTCTCAAGTGATGTTTATTACAACTGCCAATTGGATCGAGACCATTCCAGCCCCTCTGCTAGATCGGATGGAAGTCATTCGATTATCGGGTTATACAGAGACAGAAAAGCTCTCCATTGCTCGAGGATACTTGATTCCGAGGCAGATCCGGGAGAATGGTCTTCGAGAAGAAGAGTTTAAAATCGACGATCAGGCGGTCATTCAAGTCATTCGTAACTTCACGCGAGAAGCTGGTGTTCGCAACCTAGAGCGGGAGATCGGAAGGCTGTGTAGAAAAGTTGCGACCAAGATAGCAGATAATAACATCGAACATGTTGAAATTACCCCACATGATATCGTTGATTACCTTGGTAAACCGAAGTTTCTGGGGATTGAGGAGATTGAAGAGCGGACGGAAATGGCAGGTGTAGCTACGGGTCTAGCATGGACACCTAGTGGTGGAGACGTTTTATTTATCGAAGCTACAGCCATGGAGGGAGGCAAGAATTTCCAGCTAACAGGTCAGCTTGGGGAAGTAATGCAGGAGTCTGCCCGAGCTGCGCTATCCTATATTCGATCTATCTCGGAGCGTTTGAAAATTCCCGTAGAATATTGGAACGAGCATGATATCCATCTTCACGTCCCGACAGGCGCTCAACCAAAGGACGGTCCCTCTGCAGGTGTAACCATGGCAGTCACATTGGCCTCTATGGCTACAGGAAGACCCGTTCGTTGCGAAGTTGGTATGACCGGGGAAATCACGCTTCGGGGCAAGGTTCTGCCCGTGGGAGGGATCAAGGAGAAAGTTCTGGCTGCACACCGTTTTCATCTGGAGAAGGTGATTCTCCCTCAACGGAATGAAGCTGATCTCGATGAAGTTCCAGAAGACGTTCGCAAAGAAATTCATTTCATATTTGCAGACACGGTAGAAGATGTTATAAATGCAGCTTTGAAGCCCGTTTCTCATAGAAGGACAAAAAAGAAAGATAATGGAGACTCTTCAAAAGCGGGGATCCAAAGATCGAAATCGTCGAGTCGGAAAAGGGTAGCCTCCAAAGCGAGTAAAGGTTCTGAATCATAAGGTGATAGACGAAATACATTTAAAAGGCAGTATGACAGCCTCATGTCCAAAGTCTTGATAGTTGATGACGATCGCACAATGGTTTCTCTTCTCAAGATCCTGCTTGAGATGGATGGGTTTGATGTCGTCAACATCTCGATCGGGGAGCAATTGTTAGAAAAGGTGCGAGTTGAAAATCCCGATCTCGTCTTGATGGATGTTTTCCTCACCGATTCGGATGGTAAAGAAATCCTCAAGCAGCTCAGAAGCACCAAGGATATCGCCGATGTCCGGGTGGTTATGACCTCTGGGATGGATTTAGCGGAGCAGTGCATGGATGCAGGTGCAGATGCCTTCCTCCTTAAGCCCTATACACCAGAACAACTCATGAAAATTATTCGCGAAAACCTTCCCCAAAATGGGGAAGCCGATCAAAAGCCCACTACGGTGGGGGGGTAAAGCAATTGTGACAAAAAGAAAATCTCATCAAAGGTCTAACCACTGGCGAGTTACTGACCTGCATGTGCATACTCCGGCTTCCAGCGATTATCAGGAGCCGGAGGTTTCCTTCCTTGATATTCTACGCTGTAGTAATGAGCGTGGCCTCGAGATCATCGCTATTACCGACCATAACACAGTGGCTGGATATCGATCAATGCAAGAAGAAATGAACCAGCTGGAAATGCTCGAGAGGTTAGAACGGATCACTAGAGAGGAACGTGATCAACTTGAGGAATATCGCTTATTATTGAATAAGCTACTCGTCCTTCCAGGTTTTGAATTCACCGCGACCTTTGGCTTCCATGTGATGGGAATTTTTCCACCAGAGATGCCTGTCCGAGAGATTGAATATTTATTATTGCAATTGAATATTCCTCCAGATCAACTCGATGATGGTTCCTCCACAGTGGGTTCAACTGCCGATGTGCTTGCAGCGTATCGTATTATCGATGAAGCTGGTGGCTTGGTTATTGCAGCTCATGCTAACTCCACAAATGGGGTTGCCATGCGGGGATTCCGCTTCGGCGGGCAGACGAAAATCGCCTATACACAAGATCTGCATTTGCACGCACTAGAAGTCACGGACTTAAATCAGAAGGGTAGAAGGACGACGAAGTCTTTTTTCAGCGGAACGAAGCCGGAATATCCTCGGCGCATGCACTGCATCCAAGGATCCGACACACATCGGTTGTTTACTGATCCGAAAAACAAGAAGAATCTTGGGATTGGAGATCGCACGACCGAAGTTCTTTTGGAAGAAGTATCTTTCAAAGCACTAAAGGCACTCTTCCTCAGCAATGATTTTGCCAGGACCCGTCCTAAGTGGGGAGCTTCAAAAGAAGTCTTCGATTTCATCCAACAAGCACGTGAAGATGGTCCGAGTATTGTTCAGGACTTTCATGAAAGCATGACCGTTCAAGGTGGGCGTCTCTATGCCATCATTGGCAATGTCTGTTCTTTTGCCAACACCAATGGTGGCACTCTATTCATCGGAGTGAGCAGTGATCCAAAGAAACCTGTTGAGGGAATAAGCAATCCACCCATTGCTGTGAAGCAATTGAAAGGGGAGATCAGCACTCGGATCAGCCCCCCTCTAACCTGTCAAATCGATGTTCACACAACACAAGGGAAACGAATCATTCGAGTTCTTGTTCCACAAGGGGAGGATCCACCTTATGCAGTAGACGACAATAAGATCTATGTGAGGGATGAGGCCGATACAGGATTAGCAGTACGAGACGAGATTGTCCAGCTGGTCCGGAGAGGTCTCCATGATGCCGGGGTCGTCTCAAAAGAGATCTCACCCTTGGAAGCATCTGTTGAGGAAGAGAGGATGGGTGTCCTTCCGCCCAGGACAGGAGTTGAGATTGTTACAGACGAGGAGCGGGGCGGGAACCGTTACTTTTCAATGAAGGATCTTAGGAACGGAAATGTCGTTAAGAATGTAACCAAGTCTTCAGCGCGACGTTTGTGGCATTATGCGATTTCCCAGTATACACAGCTGCCAGAAAACCTGGAAAATGCAAAAATTTCTTGGGAAGGAGATCTGGGCATCCTCCAGGAGAGAAAACAAGGCAATAGTACATCCTTTGACCTTGCTCAAAAAACCCAAGAAGGGATAAAAATCTATTTCGGTGTCACAGAAGATGGTATCCATGGTGATTGGAGGCGATTGCTGGGACACAACGATGGAGAATGAACATCCCTTCCAGAATCTAAGAATACGTCCAATTGTGTTCGAGAAGGATTTGCAAAAGGTTCTTGATCTCTGGACCCACGCAGGACCCGGAATCCAGCTTTCCCGCTCTGATCAACCCCAAGAGATTAAGAAGAAATTGAAGAAGGATCCTGATCTTTTTCTTGTTGCTGAGCAAGGAGATGTTCTCATCGGGGCTGTATTAGGGGGATTTGACGGGCGCCGTGGGATGGTGTATCACCTTGCCGTCGCAGATGAATACAGAGGGGGAGGGGTGGGGAAAATATTAATGCAACAGCTCGAAAATCAACTTCGATCTAAGGGGTGTTTGAAGTATTATTTGTTGGTAACAAAAGAGAATAAACACGCCCTGGATTTTTACATAAATATCGGATGTGAAGTCATGGATATGTTTTTGCTCGGGAAGGAAATCAAATGAAAGTCATGGTTCTGACGGTATCTGATCGTTCCTTTCGAGGAGAGCGTGAGGATAAATCAGGTCCCCTCCTTGTCGGGATCCTCCAAGCCTCTGGATGGGAAGTCGTATCCATCCAGATCGTGCCCGATGACCAACCTGATATTGAGGACGTTTTACGTAAGTGGGCAGATTCAAGTGAAGTCGACGTCATTCTAACTACGGGTGGAACAGGTTTCTCGCCAAGGGATTGTACTCCTGAAGCGACCAGGAATGTTGTCAATCGAATAGCACCAGGAATCGCTGAAGCGATGAGATTGGCTAGCTTGAAGATCACCCCCCATGCGATGCTATCAAGGGCTGTGGCTGGCATTCGAGGAAAGACCTTGATTGTTAACTTGCCTGGAAGCCCGAAAGCTGCAAAAGAAAATTTGGAAGTCATCCTTCCTGCCTTACCTCATGCTGTTCAACTGCTTTCTGGTGACCCAGATGCAGAAGCCGGTCATTATCCCCAAACCCTTAAAAAACATATTTGACCCTAGAACTCTCTTACCTTCAAGGAGATCGACATGAGAGCTAAAACGAGATACCCCTGGTTGGTGGTGGTCGTCTTCTTTTCCTTCATCCTC
>MGNI01000148.1:54527-61290 GCA_001795115.1 Chloroflexi bacterium RBG_16_48_8
AAATTACTGATTGGTCCACTGACAACGCCAATTATGGATACCTTTGGCATTGACGAAGCTGAGATGGGAGCGGTGTTCACGGGTGCATTGCTTGTTGGTGCGATCATGTATCCCCCATGGGGATATCTCTATGATAAGTACGCTAGATCGAAACTTTTAGCCCTGGCATCCTTGATTTGGGGTTCTACCACCTGGTTGAGTGCCATTGCCCCTACATATAAAACATTTCTGGCGACGAGGGCTTCAACAGGTATTGATGATTCAAGTTATCCTGGCCTTTACAGCTTGATATCGGATTATTTTGGCCCCGAGATCCGTGGCAGGATTTATGGACTATTGCAGCTTGCACAGCCATTGGGCTACTTGATTGGGATGGTTGCAGCGACATTTTTGGGTGGCGCATTGGGTTGGCGGAGTGTTTTCTTTATCACGGGTTCCCTGGGTCTCTTGCTAGCGGTCATTATCTATTTCAGCATTCGAGAGGTTCCACGGGGGAGGAGTGAGCCGGAATTTGCAGGCTTAGGTCAGATTGGCCTTTATCATTTTGATGGGAAGGTTGCTCTGGGGCTCTTTAGGAAGAAATCTCTACTATTTCTCTTTGCACAAGGGTTCGTCGGTGTATTTCCATGGACGGTTATCACCTATTGGTTTTTCCGATATTTGGAGACCGAACGAGGTTATGATGAAAATACTACCCTGATCACGATGGCATCCGCTGTGCTTGTTCTATCTCTGGGCTATTTTCTAGGTGGGGCAGTGGGTGATTTCATGTTCAAGCGAACACCACGAGGCCGAATGCTGACCGCAGCGGCTGGTGTTCCGTTAGGGGCGATATTCCTCATTTTCGCAATCAATGTTCCTGATGAAAATCAAACGCTTTTTATGATCCTTCTTTGGTGCACAGCATTGTTTATGCCTGTTGCTTCTGCTAATGTGGTGGCAACTGTCTATGATATCACGCTCCCAGAGGTGCGAAGCACGTCTTTAGCCGTCCAGTACTTCATTGAGAATGGTGGAGCCGCTCTCGCACCCTGGCTGGCTGGCATCATCGCAGTTCAATCTTCTCTGGAAACAGCGATTCTATCGATTTGTGTGACAGCCTGGATCATGGGTTTTGTCATTTTGCTGTTTACAGCATATTTCGTGCCGAGGGATATTCAGGTCCTTCGAGATCAGCTCTCAGCACGGGCTGAGTTTGAAAAAAAGCAGCAAGGGATTTCCTGAGGTAGCAGTCGATTCACCTGAAAAAAGTCCACTCCGCCAATATGAGCTGGCTTAGTTGAGGGACCGCACCCCCACAAACCTTTCTTTTTCCCCACTTACTGACGGTTATGTTATTCCCTTTATAGGATAACATCTCAGTGGATGTGACATGTTGACAATCGGACATATAAGAGTTAAAATAGTATATAATCCCATCCCTATGGGGGGGGGATAAAGAGAGAGCGTGATGGATAAAGATGATATCCTACGACGTTTGAAAAATGTTGAAGGTCATGTACGCGGTATAGCTGGCATGGTGGAGAAGGACGTTTATTGCATCGATCTCATCCAACAGATCCAGGCTGTGCAAGCAGCCCTCAACAAGATACGCTCAAGCATATTGAACGATCATCTGAATTCATGCCTTGTAACTGCCCTACGAGGGGATGACCCCGCGGAACGGGAACGCGTCTTGAAGGAGATCGCTGAGGTCTATGAAATGGCCTCAAAAGTATAAAAATACAAAAGTTGGAGGGAAGCATGACTAAAGTTGAATATTTCGTACCGAATATTTCCTGTGGTCACTGTGTTCATACCATTAAAATGGAGATCGGTGAATTAGCTGGGGTGAGTAACGTGGAAGCCTCTCAGGACTCAAAGAAAGTGATTATTGAGTTTGATCCCCCTGCGACTGAGCAAAAGATTGAGAGTGTGCTCGTCGAGATCAACTACCCACCAAAGAAGTAGAGGGTATTGTGAAGAATTGGAGGTAGGGAGTGGCTGCAACTCAAAAGCATATCACACTTCCCGTAACAGGAATGACCTGTGCCAATTGTGTGGCAACGGTCGAACGCAGCATCAAGAAATTGGATGGGGTCCTTGGGGCTAATGTAAACCTTACAACAGAACGGGCCAGTGTTGATTTCGATCCTTCTCTGGTCGATCAAGGACAAATTCTAGATCGGATCCAACGAGCCGGATACGGTATTGCTTTGGGTGAGGCAAATCTCATTATCCAGAGATTGAGTGATGATAATGATGCCCGTAGGCTGCAAACCGCATTTCTTAAGGTTGAAGGGGTTGTTGAAGCTGAAATAAGTTTCGCGCGCGCGAGCGCTCGCATTAAGTATATCCCCACGATCGTGAGCGTGGGCGAAATCCGGTCAGAGATCAAGTCTTTTGGCTTTGAAAGTTCAGATATCACTGGAGAAAGTGAAGATGCGGAGAAATTAGCTCGCCAGCGTGAGATCCAACGTCAACGTAGTCTTCTCATCATCGGCCTCATCTTCACAATCCCCCTTTTCGCCTTGTCCACGCTCGGAGATATGGGTGTCATCCCTCATGGCATAATAAGTGCATCATGGTTTAAATGGACGTTGTTCGCGTTGGCAACCCCCGTTCAATTCTACGTTGGGAGGCAGTATTACGTTGGAGCGTATAAGGCACTCCGCAACCGCTCTGCAAATATGGATGTACTCATCGCCATGGGGACCTCTGCAGCCTATTTCTACTCTATCCCAATCTTGCTAGGGCTGATTGAGGGACATTTCTATTTTGAGACCGCTGCGGTCATTATTACCCTGATTGTGATGGGGAAATATCTGGAAGCCAGGGCGAAGGGCCGAACAAGTGATGCCATTAGAAAATTGATGAGTCTGGGAGCGAAAAAAGCACGGGTAGAACGTGAAGGACAAGAAGTCGATGTCGCCATCGATGAAGTTCGTATTGGTGATATCGTTCTTGTGCGCCCAGGTGAGAAAATTCCTGTTGATGGCGTTGTTATCGCAGGCCGTTCTTCTGTGGACGAGTCTATGCTGACGGGGGAATCGATGCCACTCGAGAAGGCACCTGGGGATGAAGTCATTGGAGCTACACTAAACAAACTTGGAATGATCAAGCTGGAAGCCACAAAGGTTGGACAAGAAACATTTTTGGCTCAGATCATCCGCCTGGTTGAGGAAGCTCAAGGCAGTAAAGCTCCCATCCAGCGGTTAGCAGACCAGGTATCTGCCATCTTTGTTCCAGCTGTGATTGTGGTAGCTTTGGTTACCTTCCTGGGATGGTATTTTGTAGCTCCCCATATTACTGACACACCCCAAGACTTCACAAAATCTCTTATCAATATGGTGGCAGTGTTGGTAATTGCCTGCCCATGTGCGATGGGCTTAGCTACACCAACAGCGATCATGGTGGGTACAGGTAAAGGTGCTGGGTTGGGTATTTTGTTCAAATCAAGTGGAGCTTTAGAACATGCAGGTCGTATCACAACTGTAATCCTGGATAAAACTGGCACGATCACACGGGGGCAACCTGCTGTAACGGACGTCATTAGCGATGAAGCAAGAATATCGAAGGATCAGCTACTCTATCTGGCTGCCAGTGCCGAAAAGGCTTCCGAGCATCCACTGGGGGAGGCAATTGTCGCCGAAGCCGGGAATCGCGGTTTGAATCTTATCGATCCCGAAGAATTCTCCGCCATTGCTGGAAAAGGCATTGAGGCTGAAATTGAAGGTAAAAAAATTGTTATCGGTTCGCCATCCTTGATATTAGAACAAGGTCTGAACTTGGATGGATTTGCTCCAAAAATAGATGAACTTCAGGCCGAGGCTAAATCGGTTGTACTGGTCGTCATTGATAAGCAATTATCTGGCCTGATCGCAATCGCGGATACCTTAAAGGAGAATTCACCTGAGGCTATTCAAGCTCTTCAGGAAATGAATCTCGAAGTTGCGATGATCACGGGGGATAATCAGCAAACTGCCTTTGCCATTGCTGAACAGGTTGGATTGATGTCTCAAGGAGAAAATGGTTCGGGTAGTGTCATGGCTGAGGTGTTACCTGGTGAGAAAGCCTCCCGGGTAAGCGAGTTACAGGAGAGCGGAAGGATCGTAGCCATGGTTGGTGATGGGATCAATGACGCACCCGCCCTTGCACAAGCCGATGTTGGTATTGCCATCGGTACGGGCACGGATGTTGCTATAGCGACGGCGCCAGTTACGCTTATCCGCGGAGATTTGATGGGTGTTGTCACGGCAATCAGACTATCCCGCGGAACCCTACGGACCATCAAACAGAATCTGTTTTGGGCGTTTATTTATAACATCCTCTTAATCCCTCTCGCAGCCCTCGGATACTTGAATCCTATGCTAGCAGCTGGTGCAATGGCCTTTAGCTCCATCTTTGTTGTTACAAACAGCCTGCGGTTAAGGGGTTTTCGATTGGAGTGATCAATGCTATCGTCATCGAGGGAATTGGGAATAGAACACCAATTCCCAATTTCATCATTTATCGCTATTATTCTTTTTTGGTATACATTTCCTTGATCATCTTGATAAACCTATGATCTGTTCGAATCCCTGATATTCTTCGTCAATGGGAAGGATCAGGGAATTTTTATAAAAATGATAGGGTATAAGAATTTTTTCAAATGGGTTATGATTAGGTGTCTTTCCATAAAAGCTTATTGATAGAGGGGATTTGATGGGTTCTGGTGAGGTCACTTTAGGATTGGCTTTTTTAGCGGGATTGGCGTCCTTTCTCTCGCCCTGCGTTATTGTCCTTGTGCCTATTTATTTAACTTACCTAGGAGGTCGTTCGATGACCTCTAATGGTGTCGTTGTTGGCAACAAATGGGGTACTTTTAGTCATGGGATCGCTTTTGTGCTCGGATTCTCGATCTTCTTTATTGGGCTGGGCGCTGCCGTTTCCACTCTTGGTGCTATTCTCTATGAATTACGAATTTGGCTTGCTCGAATCGGGGGGATCATCACCATTATCTTTGGTTTACAGACCATAGGTTTGATCAACATCCCCTTTCTCAACTATGATTTGCGGCGTCAAATTCAGCCAAATCCTCATTTAGGATACATATCCTCCGCACTTCTAGGTCTTACCTTCTCAGCCGGCTGGTCACCCTGCATCGGCCCGATTTTAGGGGCTGTCCTTACAATACCCTTGGTCAGTGGGGATGTGAAATTGGGGGTAATTCTCCTGACTGTCTATTCAGCTGGTTTGGCTTTGCCTTTTCTGCTTGCAGCCCTTGGAATGGGACAAGCTACCGAGTTAATACGAAAATATTCGAGACCCATCCGAATTGTAGCCATTGTGATGGGGGTCCTTATGGTGATATTTGGCGTGCTGTTGTTTAGAGGGAAGCTTGACTTGTTATCACAATACGGCTTCTTTGTAGATTTTGGGCTATAGATTCCATTTCTGCTCTCTCTATGTTCTGTCATCTCATTTCGAGGAGGGAGAATCTGGATCCAAGTGAAAGACAGGTAGCAATAGGTATCTATCCAATGGTAAAAGTTACCCTTTTTACACGTGAGGATTGTAAACTTTGTGATCAAGTTGCAGAGGACTTAAAGTCCTTGCAGGAGCAGATCCCGCATCAACTTGTAAAAATCGATATTGAGTCTGATCCCGCATTGAATCAGAAATATAAAGAGATCATTCCAGTTGTCGAAATCGGGCCCTACACCCTAAAGGCTCCGATAACCGCTCAGGATCTTCAGATTTCTTTGAGAGCGGCGCGAGATGGGCAGTATGGTACGAAACAAATCGAAGACCAGAAGACAAGTGTTGCCGTACGCCTGAACCGTTATGTCCTTTCCTTCGCACGGCATTGGTTAGTATTTATCAATCTATTCATATTTCTCTATATTGGTTTACCGGGCGCAGCTCCGTTGCTGGTGAAGGCTGGAGCAATTGGACCAGCCACCGTAATTTATAAAATTTACACTCCCATGTGCCATCAATTGGCTTACCGCTCGTGGTTTTTATTTGGAGAGCAACCAGCGTATCCTATAGAAGCCGCAAATGTATCCACAATAAGCTATGAGGAAGCAACCGGATTAAATCCGAATGATCTCGAGGCTGCCCGTGATTTTATTGGAAACGAGCGGTTGGGATACAAGATCGGGCTGTGCCAACGAGATATAGCAATCTATGCTGGTATATTCCTTTTTGGGCTTATCTTTGCCATCCTTAGAAAACGAATGAAACCATTGCCAATGTTGGCATGGTTTCTTATTGGAATTGTACCGATCGCGTTGGATGGAGGATCTCAACTTCTATCCTCTCTCTCGCTTTTCTCATTCCTTAGTTGGGAAAGCACTCCATTTTTACGGACGTTGACAGGATCCTTATTTGGGGTGATGAATGCCTGGTTGGCTTACCCTTATATTGAAGAATCCATGATTGAGACACAAGCATTGCTTTCCGCAAAACTTGCTGGTGTGGTTGAATGATCAAACTAGTATTTATATTAATTTAACCGACACGTAGCCAATCTATTAGGTATACCTTATGCCTTTTCAGCAAATGGAATCAGTGCGAATTTTCCAATTCGAGATTTTCAAAGCCTGTCAACTTACCCACGCTGTTGTAACAAGACGCGGTGGTGTCAGCCCGGCACCGTGGGAGTCGCTCAATGTAGGTGCTTCTGTTGGGGATGAGCCAGCGCGGGTCCATGAAAACATGAGCAGGATTTTCAAAGCCATGGGCAGAGATCCTGCATCCAGGTATGATGTCTGGCAGATTCATTCCAACAAGGTTCAGG
>MGNI01000148.1:61329-63379 GCA_001795115.1 Chloroflexi bacterium RBG_16_48_8
GATATCATCATTACAAATCGACCTTATGTAACCTTGTTCCTGCGTTTCGCAGATTGTGTCCCCATTTTTTTGTATGACCCGGTGGTTAAAGCCATTGCGTTGATTCATGCAGGACGTCAGGGTTTAGCCAGGAGAGCACCAGTAGCTGTAGTGCAAGCCCTTATGCAAAATTATGGATCGAAACCTCATGATATCCTGGCTGGAATTGGTCCATCCATCTGTCCTGATTGTTATTCGATAGGAGAGGATGCTCTTCGGGATTTTGAGGATACAATGGGGAAGGAAGAAGCCAAGCGCTATTTAAAGGTGAAAAATAACCAGTACCATCTCGATCTTTGGCTGTGTACTCAAGCGCAGCTGGAAAGCAGCGGCGTTACTCAAATTGAGAATACCGGGATTTGTACTGCGACAAACCTTTTGGATTGGTACTCTCATCGGGCTGAGAAGGGGAAGACGGGCCGTTTCGCAGCTTTACTAGGTATTGATACACAAAATGAATGAGAAGGGCATTGAGAAGGATGTCATTGCCAAGAATATCGACAGTGTTATTAGCAGGATTGAGCGAGCTGCAGATCGATCTGATCGTAATCCTGAAGCTGTACGTCTTGTGGCTGTAAGCAAATCCCAAAGTCTTGGGAAAATTCGCCAAGCATATTCATTAGGACTTCGGGATTTCGGTGAAAACAGAGTCCACGAAGCTCTGCCAAAACAAAAGCAGTTGCATGATCTATCAGAAATAAAGTGGCATATGATCGGACATATACAAAGTAGAAAAGCGAGGGATGTGCCGGTAAATTTCTCACTTGTCCATTCGGTGGATCGAATGAAGATCGTAAGGAAGTTGGATGAGTACGCCGGTGAAGCTAATCAGAAACTTAAGGTTTTGCTTGAATGCAACATTTCAGGGGAGGAAAAGAAGGAAGGATGGAATCTTGGAAACCCATCATCATGGCCCAAGATTATCCCGGTTTTTGAGGAAATCCTTGCATTCCAGAATCTGCAAGTTTGCGGATTAATGACCATGGCTCCTTTCGCGGCTGAGGAGGCGTTGCTTCGGAAAGTCTTCCGAAGTTTGCGGGAATTGAAAGAGTTCCTTTCTGAAAGATTGCCTGGGAGTTGGGCTGAACTTTCCATGGGGATGACAGATGATTTCGAAATTGCTGTTGAGGAAGGTTCCACTTTGGTCCGCATAGGCAGGGCTATTTTTGGACCCAGAGAGGAAGATTGAGGATAAGGATCTCATCCAAAGCAAGAAATACATTTGATCTCTTACCTTCCATGGTCTATCCGCTGTCTTTTGCTTATGCGATAATTCCATACAGAATATGAGGAGCTTGAGCGTGGTCATCTTGATCTCATTGATACGATATATCTCTAACATATTAACCTTGCTCGTATTTGCGGATATCATCGTTGGTTATTTTCTCAGTCCATTCCATACCGTTCGACGAGTGCTGGACTCCATTGTGAGGCCTATGTTAGATCCTATTCGCCGAGTCATGCCGCGAACAGGCATGTTTGATTTCAGTCCATTGGTTTTGGTCATTCTAATCCAACTGCTAGAAGTTGTTTTAATCTGGTTAGTTGGTAGCTTTTTATGAGTTGGAGAGATCATGAGGAATTTCAGGCTTCATGATGGGAAACACGGCGCTGCCTTAACCATTCGAGTAACCCCAAGGGCCCGCAAGACAGAATTTTCTGGGATCATGGAAGATGGCACTATCCGGATCCGCATATCCGCACCTCCTGTAGAAGGTAAGGCAAACAAAGCACTCATTCATTTTCTATCTAAAGTACTGAAGGTCCGGAAAAACCGAATAGAGATTGTTGCAGGTGAAAAGAGTTTAGACAAAATTGTATCAATCCTGGATATGACCGCAGAACAAGTTCAGGAGCGAATAATGGAGCATTTCCAATTCAAATAAGGCAGAAACTTCGCATTTCGATCAACACATCCTACTGTAAGGAGTAAAGCGCGGGAGATCGCGCGTTTTTATTTGTTAAGATGCCATACCGAGGCGCCTTTGCAGAAGGACTGTCGTAGAGACAT
>MGNI01000148.1:63396-64523 GCA_001795115.1 Chloroflexi bacterium RBG_16_48_8
TGTTGAGAAAAGACTGCATTTCCATGGTGTTATGCTTGTTTGGAAGCAAGAAAAATTCTTGATTGGATGGACCTATTCATCGTACTTGTAATCTATTTCATCCTGCAAGTCTACGTGGATGGCGGTGGAAGTTAAGACGGAGTTGGTTCCTTTGCGAGGCTGGTTATTGTCTTAGTAGCTTTTATGCGCCATAACGCTTCGTAGGCTGCGCGTCGAATAAGAGGGTCATCGTTTTTTAGCGCCTGGCTTGTCTCCAATGTCAAATCGTAAGCATGATAGAAACCTATCGCTTCAAAAGCCGCAACTTTCTCGAGCTGAGTTCCGCTAACAATCACGCGCCGGAGCATCTCAAGTGCTCCTCTCCCGGGTATTACTCCTAAGCCAGCTTTTGCTGCGTAGGTGATAAGCCATGGGAGAGAGGAGGGTTCATCCGCAGGTAATGAAAGTTTGGTCAGTGGTGAAAGTCGAGCATCCAGCATGTCGGCTGCTGCGTTTTGAACGATCGTTTGGCTATCTTCCAAGCGGATCTTTTCCAGGATTCGGATCACTTCATCACTCTGAACCCGACCCAGTCCAAAAATGGCAGCACGGCGCACACGTACGCTCTCCATTTCTAGCGCCTCTTTCAACATTGGTACGCCCTCTCCAGGATGTGTAGCGAGGGCTTGAGAAGCAAGTAATTGACTTGCATCATCGCCAGTGAGCAGAAAGTGACCGAGGACCTCTAAAGCCTGCGTGTTTCCAACCACAGCCAAGGCCAAACAAGCTGCAAACCGAATTTGGTTATTGCTTTCATTTTCTATATGTTTCCGAAGATCTTGGATGCACTCTATATTACGGATGCCACCCATCCCAATGATTCCCAGGATGCGACTATCTGCTGAATCGGATGCAAGCATTCGTTTAAAGAGTGCCTTTGCAGGTTGTTCATTCGAAGCGACCAAAGCCTGAAGGATGCGTAGTCGTAAACCATAGGGTTGCTGATCATCCTGTATGATTTTTGCCATGGCTGCCAAAACTTGATTTCGCCATGGGGTATCTTGTCTGCTTCTTGGAAGCCAAGAGGCACAGGTCAACAATGGCGATGCAAGTTGATCATCAGTCCTCTGTAAAGTACGGTTAACCAA
>MGNI01000148.1:64560-73418 GCA_001795115.1 Chloroflexi bacterium RBG_16_48_8
GCTGCGCGATTGGGTTCCCATGCATCTTGAGGATCAAAACTCAATTTCCTAGCTAGTAGCATCCCACCTGACGCAAGAAAAGATCCAATACTTGGATTAGCAAACCTGAGCTGCTCATCAAACTGCCTGAGTAGGATATGAGCATCGATAAGATCCTGTAAAGGTAATCGTTTATCAATCGATGATGGGGCTAAGCTAGAATGTCTGGCACGGATCCAGGTCAGGGCAATCGCTTGGGCTGCGTGCTGCTCATTGGGAGAGAGAATTCTCTTAACATATGCCTGTAGTGCATTTTCTAAGGTTGTGCCTTGGGTATCACCAACATAAAAAGACCAGACTTTCACGGTCACCTCTAACGGAGAATACCCGATTCGCGCAACCCGCAACCAGGAATTAAGAAGAACTGGATCAATCTCGCCAATCTGATTATTGGAAGGGACGACGAAGGTCTGCCAGGCATTTGCCCACTTGCTCAGATAAGCTTCCAGGTCATAGTTATTCCAGGGGGCAATAGGGACAGGAAATAAACCTGCTTCGAGGATGCCATCATATCCATGCGGTGCGCCCGCCGCAACGATTTGATGTTGAGGATATTTCGATCTCAGTTGTATTAACCATTGTCGGATAGGGGGGATCTCTTCATCCGTGAGTTCATCTAAACCGTCAAGCAAAATAAGTGCGGGACTATTCTGCAGGTGTAAACGAAGATACCGAGTGAGGAATCCGACCAATCCAATCGAACTTGTTCTTCGGATAGTTTCGACAACAACGGTAAGGGGATCCTTGGTGGTTTTCCTTGAGAGGTCTAAATTGGCAGCATGTAAGAAAACAGGGAGCTTGAAATTTGCTTTTGGATTTTGGGCAATTTTTGACATACAAGCATAGGCGAGATGAATCAAGGCCGAAGTCTTACCCGATCCGAGTTCACCCGTAATGAGAACATTTTCTCCGCTGTCAATAAGATGGGTGATCGGGAGGGTAGGCGATTGATAGAGTGATTCCAGAGCGTTCCAATCAGGAAGCGCTGGCAGGATGGTATGGTAAAGGTCTTCTGATTCTGTCTCTTGTAATGGATCGGTTGCCGGAGGTGGAAGCAGGATCCGGGGAGGAATAATGATGTGGCGAAAGGGAAATAGAGGATTGGCCAGGTGTAAATTATCTAATTGAAAATGCAGCTCTTGATAATAGGGTTCCTCTGAGGATGAAGTGAGTGACTCGATAACAGCTTCACCTCGATTACGGAGCCACTCAAGAAAGGTAATGAGAGCAGGTTTTGATCGGCGTACAAGGACATAAAGTAAGAAACCGAGGATCAACCCGAAAATAAATTCATGAACATCAAAACGAGCACCAAATATCCCAAAGGGCATAGAAAATTAACCTGAATACAAAATACGTCTACACTGATTGCATTGTTCGATCTGGGTTCCACTTCGGATCAGTTGCTGTTGAGAAGCTGAAGGCGATAATCCACACATGCTACACGTACCATCTTTTTCTAATATCGCAACTGCAATGCCACCTTGTCTTTGACGGATCTGTTTGTATAGTTTATCGTCCTCTTCAGATACACTTACCAATGCGGCTTCTCTATTGACATTAAGACGTTCATTCTCCTCTATCAGATTCTGTTGTTCTATATTAAGCTCACTATGTTCTGCTTCACGTGCCTTTTCAATGGTCGCAAGGTTTTTCTGAGCGGTTTCATAGTCCAATTCTACTTGTTCGAATTCAACCATAACATCCAACAATCGATCTTCTAATGTGTCCGAGTAACGTTTCAGAGCTTCGACTTCCATTTGAAGATCTTGTAGTTCTTTTGGATTCTTTATTGTTCCCCTATAAAGTATGGCTTCTGTCTCCTCGATTTTACTTCTCTGAGATTCAACAGCGTGTTCGGCACTCTTTAGAACAACTTGTGTTTTCCTCAAAGTTTCCAATGCTTGAGTCTGATAGCCTTTGGCTTGTTTTAATTTCTCCGAATCTTTGAGTCTTTTCTGTATCTCCTCAATGCGCGCATTGTTTTTATCCAACGTGAGGTCAATCTCTTGCAGTCGATAAAGACTATGAGCACGACTCATGCTGGGATTATAGATGTTCTCAGCCTGGGAAAGCAAGCTTGATGTGGCGTATCGATCAAGGACAGCGTACAATCTCGCCTATGATTAGAAGGGAAGAAATGTTTAAAGCAGTGGCTGTCAGCACCCTGGTTTCTCTATTAACCCTGGTGCCCTATGGCCTCGCCGCTATCCAAGTAAAACCCGATGGTGTTTTTGGGGGCTTTCTTGTTAATCCTGTCGATGGCTTCAGCTATTTAGCGAAGATGAGGCAGGGCTATGAAGGTCAATGGCTCTTCCGTCTGCCGTATACAGTTGAACCTGGAGAAGGGACTTTTATTTTCATCTATTTTCTCTTCCTTGGTCACCTCTCCAGATGGATGGGTATCCCTTCGATTTATCTATACCATCTGGTCCGTTTTCTAGGTTCAGTGTTCATGTATAGCACGGCTTTCATATTGGTCGCAAAACTTCTCAGAACAAAAATCCTACGATGGTGGGCCTATGGCATTCTCCTAGTGGGAGGGGGATTTGGGTGGATAGGGTTACCTTTTGGACTTCTCGCCTCCGATCTATGGATTGTTGAGTCGATCCCATTTCTTACTGCCTACGCAAACGCCCATTTTCCTCTAGCTGCAGCCCTTTTTCTGGCATTGGTCTTGATCATGCTCTTAAAGAACAGGGCAAGCTATCTGGATATGAGTGCCGCTATTCTTCTCTCAACACTGTTAGCCGCTATCCAACCATTTTCAATGGTCACATTGTTTGTCTTTCTCTTCCTTTGGCTTGTGTGGGAGACATGGATTGAAGCAAAGGAGCGAGAAGGTTTCCTTTGGAAAAACGCAATGAGAGGCAAGTGGTTGCTGTATCTTGCGATGATGGCAGGAGCTTTACCTTGGTTCATTTATGACTACTGGGTGACAGTCCATCATCCTCAGATCGCAGCCTGGAACGCGCAAAACGTAACCCCATCACCCCCCATTTTTAACTATATCCTGGGTTTTGGGGGGATTTTCATCCTGGCTATTTTCGGTATCGTGAAAGGTCAATTTAGGACTAAAAGAGAAGAACGATTGTTATTGGTTTGGGTGATAGCACAGGCTTTATTGTTGTATGCCCCTTTCGATTTACAAAGACGGTTGAGTCTTGGGCTCTATTTTGCCCTGGTCATCCTTGCCATCATAACCCTTGACAAGATAAAGTTGAATCCAAGGAAGCTGCACTTGGTGCTCCCGGTATTATTGATTCTATCTATACCTTCGAATTTGGTTGTCATTGGATCTGGAATAGCAGGTGTAATCAAAAAGGATCCCTTTGTTGTCTTGGACAAGAATGAGATGAAAGCTTATCAGTGGTTGTCATCCAATGCAGATCAAGATGAAATTATATTGGCAGGTCCCAGCGCTGGGAACCGGATTCCAGCCTTCGCAAATTTAAGGGTGTTCTATGGACATCCTTTTGAGACAGTGAATGCTGAAGAACAGAGGATCTTTGTTGAGGAGGCTTTCTCCGCGGAAAATTTTCACGACAGAAGTATCGAGGAACTCCAGAGAATAGGAGTATCCTATGTCTTTTACGGACCTGAAGAAAGAGCATTGGGTCGACCGGAATGGCTTGAAATTCTTGAGGTGATTTACGTTTCTGGCGAATATTCTATCTATGAGATCTCTACTCCGTGAATAGTCGGAAGAAAAACCTTCTACCCATTTGTTTTTTCCTGGTTCTCTCCAGCATCTGGGTTGCACCAGGGCTCCTGAATTTTAAGGGTTTTCTTTTTCATCCCAATGCCAAATTCTCGGATGTGCTCATCAGCCATTGGCCAAATATGTACTTTATCCGGGATGCGCTGCAAACTTGGAAAGCATTTCCACTATGGAATCCGCTCATTCTTTCAGGGGCACCTCTGGTTGGTGATCCGCTCTTTGGAATCTGGTATTTCCCCAATTGGCTTAGTTGCCTTCTGCCCATCGAAATAGCCTACAATATCTTATTCTGGCTTCACCTGGCATGGGCTGGATGGGGGATGTTTCAATGGATGCGATCAGAGGGTTTCCACTGGGGTGGGGCTCTCATTGCTGGTATCGCCTTCAGCGGAATGCCAAAGCTTATTGGGCATATAGGATTGGGACATCTTAGCCTTGTAAGCTCTATAGCGTGGACTCCCTGGCTACTTCTTTCGGTTCGGCGAATGGTGTTTTCTTTGTCTTCTCCTGAAAGGGATTCAGTAAGATGGTTTGCTTTGGGAGGGGGGGTTACTGCAATTCTTTTCATGGCAGATCCTCGATGGATCATCCCATCTGCTGCCTTGGCCATCCTTTATGCGATTCGAACAATGGTTCATTACAAGCCAAGGTATCACCTTTTTTCATCCATTGGGATCCTTAGCATGATCGTGGGCTGTATGATCTTTGTGGGAACGATTTCCGGATTGGCGATTCCAATGGTTGAATTCACACTCAATAGCACTCGAGTGGAATTGTCATTGGAAGAAATCACAGACTTGTCTCTACCTATTGAAAATCTTATTGGTGCGCTTATTCCCCAATATGGGGCTTGGCCTGAGACGATTGTATTCGCTGGGCTGATAGTCTTGGGACTTGCAGTCATCGCTCTTTTGGGGCGAGCAAAAGGTTGGGTGTTTTGGCTTGGTATTGCTTCGGGGAGTTTACTGCTTGCGTTGGGCAATCAAACACCTCTTTATCCGATCTTGCTTAAACTCATTCCAGGGCTCAACATTCTACGCGTACCTGCGCGCATTAGTATTATTGGATTTTTCTCATTATTCACCCTTGCAGGGGCAGGGCTGGACTTATTTTTACGAAATAATACTACTCACGAAACTGGACGTTGGATCCGTCTGGGGTTGGTGGGAGTGGGCTCCTCATTCTTGCTATTGGGTATTGGATCTGTTCTTCTTCTTAAAGATCGGGATGTAGACCATATTCTTCCATACTTGCAGATGATCACAGGGACGATCCTCATTGTGGCACTTGGTTTTTATTCCATGAAGGGCAATGTGGACAAGAGAGTCCTTATTGCCCTTTGGATTATTCCCGTGTTTCTTGATTTATTTCTCATAAATAGGAGTCTTCTGGAGATACGTGCAAAGGAGGAACTTTTCAAGGAAAGATCAATCGTTGCAGCTCTTACGGGTGCTGATTCATCCTGGGAACGGATCTTCTCTCCTTCTTATAGCATTCCCCAGCATGTGGCAGCAGTTGACAACCTCCAATTGGCGGACGGAGTTAATCCCCTTCAGTTGCAAGGATATTGGGAATACATGGCCCAGGCAGTGGGCTTCGATCCAGAGGGTTACTCAGTGACCCTTCCTCCTTTCCCTGATGGAGATCCATCCGCACCCCTGTACACAGAGATCGATACAGTTGCCCTTGGTCGGCTAAATGTGGTCTATATCGTTTCTGAGTATCCAATTGATTCTGAAAGCCTGGTGGAACTGGAAGAAATCGAGGGTACCTACATCTACCGGAATAGCGATGCTCGACCAAGAGCGTGGATTGAATCAAAGCCAGAAGAGGAGGAGGATGAATGGCATGCAGTTGAATCCATCGATTGGAGCCCAAACCTTATCTCGATTAAAGCACAGGGGGAAGGTCTTCTAATCTTAAGCGAGCAGAATTATCCGGGTTGGGAAGCGTTTGTTAATGGTAAAAAGGTCAGCATTGTTTCTTATAAAGGGATCCTTCGTTCTGTACCATTGGAGCATGGTGAAAATCTTGTGGAGTTCCATTATCGACCGTGGTCGGTGTATATTGGAACATTTATGACGTTTCTGACTCTTCTTATTTTGGGGTATTTGTGGTGGCGTAGATGAAGAAGAGTGAATTTCACTGGATTTTATTTTACGCTGCCATCTTGGCTTTTGTGACGACCTTGCCTTACCTCATCGGCTATTTTGCTGAAAGTGAGGAATGGCGTTTTACAGGTTTCGTTTTTGGAGTTGAGGATGGGAATTCCTATATCGCAAAAATGCTTCTCGGGTCCGAAGGAGCATGGTTATTTAGGACACCCTACTCTTCCATGGAACAGAGTGGCATCATTGCTTTCCTGCCTTATATCCTCCTCGGGAAGTTGGCATCTGGGCCCGGTATGCATGAACAGCTTGTCGGGCTGTATCATTTGTTTCGTGTTCTGGTAACACCTTTCGCTGTTTATGCAACCTATCAATTTGCCTCTCTTTTCATCAAAGAAGCGCAGTGGCGTAAGTGGGCGACGGTTCTATCCACAGCCGGCGGAGGGCTAGGTTGGCTGATGGTCATGCTTGGAAAGGGATTTTTCTTTGGAAGTCTTCCAATGGATTGGATCTCGCCTGAATGGTTCGGGTTTCTGGCTTTTCTGGGATATCCACACCTGATCCTTGCTCGTGCACTTCTCCTGATGGGGCTGACACTGTACCTTACCTCACCTTTCAAGAAAAACCGTGACTGGTTAGCTGGTTTGTGTTTTATAGTATTGGGTTTTGTACATCCCCTGGCAATGGCGACAGCCATCGCTATCTTGGGGGTGCATCAATGTGCTATTTGGGCAACAGCTCTCGTACGCAGATCAAAGCCGATCCGGATAAAATGGTTATGGATCGGTGTTAAAGCTATCTTTCTTCCTCTACCTCTGGTTGTCTATTATTTCGTTAGATTCTCATCAGATCCCTATTTGAGTGTATGGACGAGCCAGAATCAAATATTTTCCCCGCATCCGGTCCATATTCTCATCGCTTATGGATGGGCCTTTTTCCCCGCAGTTTTTGGGGTTAGGGTAATCTTAAAGTCTAGGCGATGGACTGGATTAGTCCTCCTTGCCTGGTTATTAGCCTTTCCTATTTTTGCCTATGCCCCGCATAACCTCCAACGAAGACTGCCCGATGGGATCTGGGTGGCTTGGTCGATCTGCGCTGTAATGGGGATGAATGTACTAAGTAAACGATGGGTCAAGAAACTACAATCCTTTAAATTGGTATTTTGGGGATTTTCTCTACTGACAACCATAATGCTCTTGGTGAGTGCAATCCAATTTTCGGTTCAAACAAGGATACCTATTTTTCGCCATGGAGAGGAAGTTGAAGTATTTCAATGGCTGCAGGAAAAAGCGGAACAGGGTTCAGTGGTCCTTTCATCTTTTGCAACCGGCAACGCAATGCCCGCCTGGGCTTCAGTTAGAGTGGTTATAGGTCATGGTCCGGAAACTGCTGAACTTGCTTCTCTGGAGCCAATGGTATATGCCTTTTATTCTGGGGACCTGGATGTTGAAGAACAGATCAAATTTATCCAATCTCAAAACATTTCATATATATTTTGGGGACCTTTGGAGAGAATCCAGGGTGGGATCGACCTAATGGGATCACCCCTAATCGAATTGTGTTTTGAATCCGGGAAATATCAGTTATTTGAAGTACAGTAACTAGGTGATTGGCCGGAAGTAATTTGACAAACAGCGAACGTAAAACCTGGCCAATCACTTAGGCAAACCGCCTTTCAGGCATCTCATTTTATCAAAATAATTTCGGCGGTTTGCCTAGAGGAGTGCGTAAAGGGTTGAATGGCAACGAAGAATAAGTCTGGTTCAAATACTTTCAATTCTTTAAAGACCTTGCTTTTCAAGCATTACGGGATAGTTGTGATCCTCGTCTCACCGGTCGTGATTTTCGGTCCAATGCTCATATCTAGAGAAGTCTTGTTTTGGGGGACACCTATCATGCAATTCGTCCCCTGGCATGAATTTGCGAAAGAGTCTCTTCTTCGAGGTCATCTTCCATTATGGAATCCATGGCTTGGAATGGGAGCGCCCCTCATCGCAAACTACCAATCTGCCATTTTTTATCCCCCAAACTGGATACTCTTTCTCACTGGCTCCGCTTGGGGTCATGGGCTGCTGGTCATGCTTCATATCCTTTGGACGGGTGTGGGGATGCTGTTACTCGTAAGGCAGCTGGGTTTGAGCAAATTATCACAAATAGTTGCAGCTCTCTCCTTCTCACTCTCCGGTTATGTGATTGGGCGTGCAAGTTTTCTGAGTATCAATGCTACAGTGGCTTGGCTTCCATGGGTCTTATTGGCCGCTGATCGTCTGGTAGTTGAACAGAGCATGCAAAGAGAAATTAAAAGACTCATCAAACCCATCCTCTTGTTGAGTCTGGTGTTGAGTCTCCAATGGTTAGCAGGGCATGCGCAGACCTCCTGGTATTGCTTCCTTCTTGCGGTTGTTTGGGTGTGCTGGAGAGGTTTCTCCCTGAGGCGTGGAAGAGGGATTTGGCAAGCGCTACTTGCCCTGGGCGCAGCCTCATTGGTGGCTTTCATGCTCTCTGCTGTCCAGTTGCTGCCCACAACGGAGTACATGATCCATTCCCACCGAGCCTCAGAAGTAGAGCGTGAATTAGCGTTAGCCTATTCCTTCTGGCCTTGGCGATTTCTTGGTTTGGTGATGCCCAATTTATTCGGTAATCCAGCAACAGGAGATTATTGGGGCTATGCGAATTATTGGGAAGATGCGATTTATATTGGAATACTGCCTCTGGTTCTCGCATTTTTTGCCTGTATTCGGGGTATTAGGGAGAGCAGATTTTCTGGTTTCATTAAGCTTTTAATAGTGTTGAGCATTATTTCATCGTTATTGGCATTAGGAAAGAATAATCCTTTCTTTCTTTTCCTTTACGAGAATGTAGCTACGTTTAATTTATTCCAGGCTCCAACGAGATGGACGGTAATTTTGGTGTTTAGTCTTTCACTTCTGGCTGCGATTGGGGCAGATCTCTGGCAGCAGAAGGAGCTTCTGAGGCTATTCTGGGTAAGG
>MGNI01000148.1:73432-77805 GCA_001795115.1 Chloroflexi bacterium RBG_16_48_8
AGCAGCGACAGCCGGTATCATGGCTTTGTTAGGAGAGAGGCTGTTGAGCGATATAAAAGAAAGTTTTACGCCTGCTATTGCCTTCGCAAGTTTGTGGCTGATGCTTTCGGGAGTGATCGCGTGGAGACGCCGCATCCAGCCTGCGGGCTTTTGGCCTTCGCTCATCACACTTTTTATCTGTATCGATCTTTTATGGGCTGCATATGGACTTAATCCGATGATATCGATGGAGGTGTTTAAGGGGGAGAGTCAGATGGTAGACCAGGTCTCCTCCGATCATCGGATCTACATGCCAGCAGAAGTTGAGGAGAAGATCAAATTCGAGTGGACTCACCGTTTTGATACGTTCTACCCGGATGTTGAATGGCGGCTTGTCCGTGATACAGGCCTTCCAAACACCACAGTGCTGGATAAGATCTCGTCTGCCAATAACTTCGATCCCATTTTGCCTGAACATTTTGTGAAATGGATGGACACGGTTGAACACGCGTCAGGTGAGAAACATCGTCAGATGCTATCAATGATGGATGTTGGCTGGGAGGCAACTCTTAATCCCGAACAGGAATATGAGGTTCGTTACACTGCAATTCAGGATCCAAATCGTATTCTGCTTGTTGGAAACGCGATTTGGGTAAACAGTGCCGAGGATGCCTTAGATACAATCCTTGATTCGGACTTTGATCCTTTTGAGTCGGTCGTTCTTGAGGGAATGCCATCCAGTATGGAAAGGACAGATCCTGGAGGTTCTAATTATTTCGTTCTGGAGGATGGCAATCCCAACAGACTGAAAATCAAGGTATCAGCTACCAATGCCTGTTGGCTTGTCGTGGCAGATACCTGGTTTCCAGGTTGGCAAGCTGAGATCGATAGTGAGAGTGTTGAGTTGTATCGAGCTAATTATTTGTTTAGAGCTGTTCGTCTTTCCGCTGGCGAACACTCCGTTGAATTCATCTATCATCCCATTTCTTTCATCTTAGGCGGGTCCTTCAGTCTGGTCTCGTGGGCAGTGATGGGGGTATTGTGGTGGGTTTTAAAGAGAAAATAAAGATTTTCTGGCCTGCGGTTTTGGTCCTGCTTGTTGTCATCGGATATGTGCTTTACCGTCTCTCGATTAAGGGCTGGCATCCAGTTGAACTGGCTGAGATCGGCACACGATATCGTGATGGTGAAATAAATGGAAGTGAGGGGTATGACGGCCAATTCGCTTACTATATCGCCATCCATCCCAAGCCGGATGAGGTCTCCTCTCAATTGGATGTCCCAGCATATCGCTATCAACGCATCCTTTACCCTCTTTTTGCGCGAACGATCTCTTTTGGCCAGGTGGATTGGATTCCTTGGTCGTTGATTTTCATAAACATCCTTTCTCAAGTAGGTGGAACAGCACTCCTTTGTAAGCTCCTCACTTCGATGCAAATACCTGTCAGATATTCTCTCATTTATGGGTTATGGGCAGGCTTGATCGTTAGCGTAGGGACAGATCTTTATGAACCCCTGGCGTATGGCTTGGTTGTGGCAGCGATGGTTGCTCGTTCAAGGGAAAAAGATTGGATAAGCAGTATTTTTCTGGCATGTTCGCTTCTTACAAAGGAGACAGTACTTCCTTTTTGGCTTGCACTCGTTCTTGCTGATCTTTTCCAACAAAAGGGATTAAAAGAAATCCTTATAACGCTTCTTCCAGGTATTCTTTATGGATTTTGGCAAGGATGGCTCTATCTTCAATTTGGAGCATTTGGGTTGGGGAGCGGAGGCGCTATGGCGACCCCCTTTGAGTGGATCCCCTATGGAGGTTTTTTTCGCATTGGATCTGCTGGGATCGAGGTTCTGGTTCTCTTTATACTGATATTTGGACCGACCATCCTTCTTCCTAATTTCTGGGGGACGATTACATCCCTGCGTATGCTCCTACGGGGTTTTCGAGATTTTGAGACTTGGTCCTTACTCTTGAATACACTCTTTATTACATTTCTTCCTTTTTCTACATTCCGCGAACCACTTGGTCTCGTTCGAGTGAGTACGGGGATGGTCCTTATGCAGCTTGTATTTGCTGCAAAACAGGATTTGAGGCGTCCACTCAATCTAGCCATGTTTTGGATAGCTCTCCTTGTTCTTGTGATCAGTTAAATCCGGATCCAATCCTTGATGAAAATTGAACCCCTGCCATTACGCCTTAGTATTCAGGGTGTATTCCAATTCATTTTGAAAACCAGCTTTGGTGCGAAAGCAGAGACTCGTATGATGAATCTTCACCACCCACACCACAACAACTCTCACATTGGGATTAAGGGATGGGAGCCTTCATGAATCGCATCCAGTATTTTAGAAAGATGGTCAATACGATAAGGTTAGGGGTAAAATCCAGTAGGTAAGAAGTCGGTGATAAAAGTAATTTAATCGATCCATTATTCTTGTCCTTTTTGCGAGTGATGTAGTTCGGCAAGGGAGACCAGAGAGAGATTACGCTTCATAGGAGCAGACATGCAAGAAATCCAATCCATTGCTGAAAAGCTTATTGAAAATGTTGAAAGAGTAATTGTGGGTAAAAAGGGGTCGATTCGTTTGGTTGTCACCGGCTTGCTTTGCCAGGGACATGTTCTTATCGAGGATGTTCCTGGAACGGGAAAAACAATGTTGGCCAAGAGCTTGGCGAGATCGATTGGTGGGTCTTTCAAACGTATTCAATTTACTCCCGACATGTTGCCCACAGACGTGACGGGTGTATCCATTTATAATCAAAAAACGATGGAATTTGAGTTTCGTCCAGGCCCCATCATTGCTCAGATTGTGCTCACGGATGAGATCAACCGGGCAACCCCAAAGACACAGGCCGCCTTATTAGAAGCGATGGAGGAGCATCAGATTACGGTGGATGGTGTGACCCATCCTATGCCAGAACCCTTCCTCGTCTTAGCCACGCAAAATCCAATTGAATACGAAGGCACCTTCCCGCTTCCTGAAGCGCAATTAGATCGCTTCCTTGTTAGGATCGAAATTGGATATCCTGCGCCCGTCTATGAAATTGAAATGATGAGTCTGCAAAAGACCGTACATCCAATAGAAAGCCTGACTCAAGTTATCAGTGTTGAAGAGTTGGTTCAAGTGCAAAATGCGGTCAGACATATCGAGGTATCGCGGGATATTGAAGAATATATTGTTAGCCTGGTCAATGCCACCCGAAATCATGCCGAGATCTATTTGGGTGCTAGTCCAAGGGGGAGCTTGGGTCTTTTCCGTACCGCTCAAGCCAGAGCAGCCATTTTTGGACGTACCTATGTGCTTCCTGACGATGTGAAAGCCATGGCTGTTCCGGTTCTGGCTCATCGCGTGATCCTCGGTTCAGCAGCCAGAATCAGGGAGGTCAGTGCGCAATCCATAATAGATGAGGTTGTACACTCTGTTCCTGTCCCCGGTGGTGAGGTTGTTCGGTGAATGTACGATCTCGAGTGGTCTTAGGCTTGTTCCTGCTCACCTTGACTGGTGCCATTGTAACAGGCTGGGATACCTATTTTGCGCTGACCTATGTTTGGGGAGGTCTCTTTCTCGTTTCTTTCATCTGGTCTCGTCTATCATTGATAGGTCTTACGGCGATTCGCCGCCCGCGTTCCCTCAGGGCTCAGGTCGGAAGAACATACGAAGAGATCATTGTCTTACAAAATAACTCCCGCATCGCTAAATTGTGGCTTCATATCCGGGATTTCTCTGAGTTACCTGGTCATCGGGCCTCTTCTGTTACTACCAACATTGGGAAGCGGCAATCAAAGGAGTGGTTAGTTCGAACAATATGCACTCGAAGAGGGCGGTTCCGGATCGGTCCTATTGAACTTCATGCTGGTGATCCCTTCGGATTATTCCCAAAAGTTCTAAAAATCCCACAAGAATACCATATCATTGTTCTGCCGAAGACTGAACCGATTCGCGATTTTCCCTTCCCAAGTGGCCGACTTCCCGGAGGGGATGCACTCCGACAACGAACCCATCAGGTGACTCCGAACGCGTCTGGGGTTCGCGATTACGCACCAGGAGACAGCCTCAATCGAATTCATTGGCGATCCACAGCTCGGCTGCGCAGGCTCATTGTGAAAGAATTCGAGTTTGATCCACAAGCAGAAGTTTGGGTGATCCTTGACGCGCATGGAGCGGTGCACTTCGGCACTCTGGAGGAAATATCTCCCGACCTTGTTTCAGGGGTCGTTCATGGAGACTTTGAACTCCCACATTCAACAGAAGAGTATGCAGTTGCCATTGCAGCTTCCTTAACCATGCATTTAGCTGAGCGCGATCGTGCGGTTGGATTTGTAGCGCAAGGAAGAGCCAGACACGTTCTGCAGTCGGATAGAGGCGAGGCTCAGCTCTTCCACATCCTGGAAACCCTG
>MGNI01000148.1:77853-78233 GCA_001795115.1 Chloroflexi bacterium RBG_16_48_8
GTAGAAGGGCCTAGAATCCCACGAGGGGCAAGTGTTGTTGTCATCACCCCATCCGTTAATCCAACGGCTTTATCCGCTGTGCATGAATTAAAGCGCAGCGGTTTGGCACCCGTCTTGATTCTCTTGAATGTCTGCACCTTTGGTGGACCGGAAGGAAGTTATAAGATCGCCAATGCTGCCCAAGTAGAGGGGATCCCGGTTCGCATGGTTGGTTATGGAGATTCCTTGACGGAGTCGCTTTCCCATAAGACTTTGCAGCAAGCCTGGAAAACTGCAGCCGCTTGATTCTCTTCAAAATTACTGTTTTTCCTGGAGTCTTGGATGCAACCGAAAACACTTTTCTTCGCCGTTTTCATTTCAGGTATGACTACTCTAGGTAT
>MGNI01000148.1:78262-81284 GCA_001795115.1 Chloroflexi bacterium RBG_16_48_8
TGGTACAAGCAACATCGTTTGGGCTAACATCATCGGCCTCATTCTCATATATTTGACAGCAGGTTATTTCATCGGAGGACGATGGGCTGATTCACGTCCCTTCCATGAAACCTTTTATCGACTGCTGGCATGGTCTGCTTTTATGTCAGGGCTTATGCCCATCGCAGCTCGACCGGTTTTGCTCCTTGCGGCCAGGGCTGTTGAACGACTCGATACGGCTGTGATGGTAGGCTCCTTTCTTTCCATCCTCGTCCTGTTTAGCGTTCCCATCACGTTGCTCGGTTGTGTTTCTCCTTTTGCCATTCGATTAGCGATCACAGATCCAGAACAAGCAGGTCGAGTTTCGGGCAAGATCTACGCCATCTCTACCTTGGGTTCCATCTTGGGAACCTTTCTGCCCGTTCTGGTTCTGATCCCAGCCATTGGCACTTCGCTTACCTTTCTTGTGTTCAGCTTGACCCTGATGTTGATCGCCTTCATTGGATTGTCCCAAGTGAAACGTTTGGTTGCTCTGCGATTGGTGTGGATGCCCATCCTTCTATTGCTCTTATCCTGGCTTGCGCTAAAAGGTCCGATTAAGAATACAGTAGGACAAATTTACGAAGGGGAATCGTCTTACAACTATATACAGGTGGTTGAGAGGGATGGAACTAGATACCTTCTCTTAAATGAAGGACAAGGGATCCATTCTATTTATACTCCCGAACAAGCGATTACAAGGGGGACCTGGGATTACTTTATTTCTGCGCCCTTTTTCAATGAGGGGCCTGTGGAGCTATCCGATGTGAAACGACTTGGTCTCGTGGGGTTGGCTGCCGGGACCATCGCTAAACAATATTCCTTTATCTTCGGGGATCTGCCCATTGATGGTTGGGAAATCGATCCTGAGATTATCAAAGTCGGCAGGGAATACTTCGATATGACGGAGCCGAACTTGAATGCCATCGCCGCAGATGGTCGATATGGTCTTCAGCGGAGCGAGCATCCATATTCTGTTATAGGTGTAGATGCGTACCGTCTTCCTTACATTCCTTGGCATTTGACAACAAAGGAATTTTTCCAAGAGGTACGTGATCATCTCACAATCGATGGAGTGGTTGCCATCAATGTGGGTAGGACATTCGATGATCGAAGGCTCATTGAAGCCATGAGTGGAACCTTAAAAAGTGTTTTCCCGTCCGTCCATTTGGTGGACGTTCCTGACACCTTTAATTCCATCCTATATGCTACCGTTCAACCAACATCCTTCGAAAACCTTTTCTATAATTATGCATATCAAACAGAAATAGATGCAAACCCCATTCTGCTTGACATTTTAGAAAGTACGATCATCAATCTACAGCCTGTACCTGAATCTCAGATTATTTTTACAGATGAGCGTGCCCCAATTGAGCAGTTGACAGATTCGATTGCCTTACGCTTTGTGTTTCAAGGGAGCATCGATGTCTTGCGTTGATACCATGAAAGACTCACCTGAAAAAAGGCTACTCTGCTGAGAGGAACAAGCATATGCCACTCTCTTCTATCTTGAAGGGCTTTTTTCAGTGGACTCATGAAACCAAATTCGAAAGTGATGGTCGTGGGTAATGCGTATCAAGCTTTCGAATAGGATCAAAGCCGCATATGAATCGTATTAGGGGTAACCTCTGTGACTATAGCGATGAATAAATTTCCCGTTAGCTTTAATAAGATCCTTCGTCTCTTGATTCAAGTGATTGTCCCCGTATTGCTCATTCTTGGAAGCGTTCGTTTGATCTTGGTTACAGCGCATTTGTGGATACCGATAGAATACCGGCTTCCAGGATTCCCTAATGATCCCTATGGATTTTCGTTTGAGGATCGATTGAGATGGTCAATGATCGATGTCGAATACTTACTCAACCAAGAAGGGATCGATTATTTTGACTCTCTTCAATTGGACTCGGGAGAACCGATGCATAATGATCTTGAACTCCGTCATATGCAGGATGTTAAGGTTCTCGTTCAACACAGTTGGTTGGCGTTCAGAATTGGATTTATTGTCTTGATATTCTTAGTGACCTTGCTAGGTGGGGATCAAGGATATAACTCGGTTTGGGAATCTTTACGAAGAGGATTCTTGTGGACTCTTATTTTATTAGGGATTCTGGTCATTGGAATTGTAGTTGCATTTGGATTTCTATTTGTCGGATTCCATCGAGTCTTCTTTGAAGGGGAAACTTGGATATTCCGTTATTCGGACACTTTTATCCGTTTGTATCCGGAACGTTTTTGGAGAGATGTATTTATATTTCTGGCAGTAACCACTGCAGCAGAAGCTAGCCTATTGTACTGTTTAACAGGGAAGGGACTTCGTGCTTTGAAGGGTAAGGTTGCAGGATAAAAGCAGCATCAAGAGGCCTGATTGGATCGGTTTGGATCTTTGAGTTAGTTTAAAATAAAATTCATCCTCATTAACCTGTTGCAATCCTCTATTTGATCTCAAGCGCCAAATTTTTCCAGGCGGTCCGCATGAGCTAACAGCAATGGCATCAAGGATGTTGCAGCGATAGTTCCGAGTCCTCCACGAGCACAGGAAGTTTCACCAAAACTAGTTTGATCATCAGGGCGAGCCGTCTTTGGCGCCCAGAGGAGGAGTGGGACCGGGTGCCAGGAGTGAACCTTCATTGTCGAAGGTGTGGAATGATCTCCAGTAATGGCCAAAACATCTGGTTGCAGTGCTAATAAGTCCGGAAGGGCGGAATCCACAGATTCAATCTCGGCCGCTTTGCCTTCAAAGTCGCCATCTTCACCTCTGCTATCCGTCTTTTTGATATGGATGAAGAAGAAATCGTAGGTTGTCCATTTTTGTGCGACCGCCAAGAACTCATCCTGTGGTCGATCCCCTTCAAATGTTGGAATTCCCATTCCAACGAGTCGTGAGACCCCTCGATACATAGGGTACACTGCGATACAAGCGGGATGGAGACCATAAATGTCCTCAAATTGAGGAAGGCCAGGATCCGTTGAGAATCCACGTAAGGTTACAGCATTGGCTTTCTCT
>MGNI01000148.1:81298-87819 GCA_001795115.1 Chloroflexi bacterium RBG_16_48_8
TTCCCGTGCATGTGCGATCCATTGGTTAAATAGATCCGCAGTTCTCTGAGATGTACTTTTTACGGCTTGAACGGCTAAAGGAGGGACACCTATCTGCTGCGGATCTGTATCCTCAAGCTCTGGTTTAAGTTTCTTGCCTCTCATGACAACCGCAAATCGATATTCCTTTACATGCTTTACATCGATTTCCACACCAGGTATCTGGATGGTGGAGAGTCTCTCAATAAGTGGTAGTGCAGCTTCTGTCGATATCCGTCCTGCCCGACGATCTACGATTTTTCCTTCCCTGTCAACCGTACAGAAATTGCCACGAGCGGCGATATCCCCTTTTCTTACTTCCAATCCAATTCCAAATGCCTCCAAAACACCTCGGCCCACATCATATTCCAACGGATCGTAACCAAAAAGAGCCAGGTGGGCAGGCCCAGATCCTGGGGTGACTCCAGGGCTGATGGGGATGGTTTGACCTAAGGACCCTTCTTTAGCTAATTGATCCAGGATGGGGGTTCTTGCAGCTTCTAACTCCGTAGGTCCCCCTGGTGCTTTGGGTAAGCCTCCTAAACCATCCATGACCAGCAGCACGATTTTGCTGGGACTGTCCTTCTTCAGTTGACGCATGAGAGAGAAATCTGCCATTCTCAATTCTCCTTAACTATTATCGTTGCAACCATAACAAACCCCCGGCAGCAATGGGCGGGGGTTTGTCGTTCATTGGGTATGATCAGCGGATCGCTTCTTGGTTATCGTCTATTCTGAACAGGTGCATATTGTCCATGTTAAAAACAACTTGCACTTTATCGCCCATGGTGAATTTTGTGCGAGGGTCCACCCGTCCGACAAATGAAGTATTACCTGTGACGAGGTAGACAAAAATCTCATTTCCCATTAGTTCTGTTACATCCACTTTCACTTCAACAGGGGCTGACTGGATGCTTGGAGGTGCAAATGCTGGATCATGAACATTTTCGGGTCGGATCCCAAAAATCACCTTCTTACCCTCAAAAGGTCCATAGATGTTAACCCTATTTTCTGGAATAGGAACCTGGAATGTACCTTCGTTGATATACAGTTTTCCATTGGAGCGTTCTACCTTCGCATTGAAGAAGTTCATGGCGGGGGAACCGATAAAGCCAGCAACAAAGACGTTAGCAGGTAAATCATACAAGTTCTGGGGGGTATCCAATTGCTGAAGCAGTCCGTTTTCAATGACAGCGATGCGTGAGGCCATCGTCATCGCTTCAACTTGATCGTGAGTGACATAGATGAAAGTTGTAGCTAACCGAGCATGTAGTTTACTGATTTCCGCTCTGGTTTGAACTCTTAGCTTCGCGTCTAGGTTTGAGAGGGGTTCGTCAAACAAGAAAACCTTTGGTTCTCTAACGATAGCCCGTCCAACTGCAACTCGCTGACGCTGACCACCAGAGAGCTGACGTGGCTTTCTATCCAGGAGCGATTCAATCCCCAAGATCTCCGCAGCTTCCTGAACCCGGCGTTTGATCTCATCCTTGGGCGTTTTTCTTAATTTGAGACCAAAAGCCATGTTGTCAAAGACAGACATGTGGGGATAGAGAGCGTAGGATTGAAAAACCATTGCGATATCTCTATCTTTGGGTGGGACATCATTCACAATACGGTCTGCGATAGAGATGGTTCCCTCTGTAATCTCCTCTAAACCTGCAAGAAGACGAAGAGCTGTTGTTTTTCCACAACCAGACGGCCCTACAAGGACCAAAAACTCCTTATCTTCAATCTGGATGTCGAGATCGTTCACTGCAACGACATCACCGAAACGTTTTGTTACGTGATCATAGGTTACGCTGGCCATGGGCCGTCCTCCTGATTTTTGGGTATAGTGATTGGATTATACAATGGTTAGAGGCCACCTCAAAGAACTATAAAAAAGTTGCAACCTTCCCATAGGAGATCAGGCATTTATACTTGTACCTCTCTCTTCTATCTTGAAGGGCTTTTTTCAGTGAACTCATACATGCAGACCACAATTTCGGGTTCATTCCATTTTTTGTTCCAATATGATTCTGATGTCGAGTTATAGGGTGGACACCATTCAACTCTCACCTTGGGAGGATGTGAGGCAACATTTCTTGGATACTACCCAGTGATTTCAGTTTCGTTGACGCTCATCATCAACTCTGGTATAGTGACAAATTGGTGGGTTTTATTAGAATGACCAATTCAAGTAGATCAAGTGGAAGTCAATGGCGTCGATACCTGAGATGGTTTGAGCCTGGCTTGGGGGTAAAACGCTGGCTCCTCTTAATGGTTCTCAGCACAGCATTGATCGGTCTTGGATTGGCAGTCATTCTGCTGGATATCTATCGTACTTATCCTGGCTCCCCTTGGTTGAAAATCCTTAGTTTAAGCCCTCTGCCACGTGTGCTAAGAGCTGTGATTCTTGGAGGCAGTGGGGCTCTTCTCCTGATCTATAGTGCGATGAGGCTGAATCGCTCCCTTATGGCTCCTTATGTTAGACCAGGCACCTCTGTTGTTGAAACGGTTGCAGAACATCGAAGATTGGAAAGAGGACCGAGAATTGTAGCGATCGGAGGAGGCACAGGTCTTTCAACCCTACTAAGAGGTCTGAAAATGGTGACGAGTAATATGGTTGCTATCGTCACCATGGCAGATGATGGAGGTTCTTCTGGTCGTCTTCGAAGATCCTTGGGGTTGCCACCTCCAGGTGATTTACGAAATTGCCTGGCTGCACTTTCTGACGATGAGGATTTATTAACTCGATTATTTCAATATCGGTTTCTAGATGGGGATGAATTAGGTGGCCATCCTTTTGGTAACCTTTTCATTGCTGCACTTGCAGGTGCAACGGGGAGTTTTGAATGTGGGATCTTAGAAGCTGGGCGTGTTTTAGCCATTCGTGGGAAGGTTATTCCAGCCACGTTACGTGATATTGCATTATTGGCGGATAAATCTCCCTCTTTTGATGCCCGAGCTGTAAGGATTGAAGGTGAAAGCAGCATTCCTTCTTTCCCCGGACGAATTACAAGGGTGCAGTTAGAGCCGGATGATCCTCCAGCATATCCTGAAGCCTTGCGCGCCATCCTGAACGCAGATATGGTTGTTATCGGTCCTGGCAGTTTGTATACGAGCATCCTTCCTAATCTGTTGGTTCCTGATATTGTAGCCGCATTGAAAGCCACACGAGCCTTTAGAGTCTTTGTATGCAACGTGGCTACACAAATTGGGGAAACAGATGGATTTTCGTGCATGCAGCATGTTGAGGCAATCGAAACACATATAGGTAAGGGGATTTTCGATCAAATTGTGGCGAATGATTGCTATAGCGAGAAATTACCCGATGGAATATCGTGGGTGCAAGATTCGAACGGGGCAATGCTGATACCGATTTATAAAACCGATCTAATCGATAAAAACCGACCTTCCCACCATGATCCAGTAAAATTAAGTGAAACGTTGATTTCCTTACTAGAAGAGCGAACGGGTCCGCTGGATCTGCCTCCTCTGGATGATTTTGCCCAAGTAAAAGGACTGAATTAGATATTCCCAAATTCAAGGAGAACAACAATGGCAACTAAAGTTGGCATCAATGGTTTTGGACGAATTGGTCGCCAGGTATTAAAGATCATGAAGGAGGACTATCCTGGGAAATTCGATGTTGTGGCATTCAACGACCTTGGTGATCTTAAAACCATGGCGCATCTATTCAAGTATGACTCGAACTATGGCATATTTAAGGGTGATATCGAGGAAAGGGAGGACGGGCTTGTTATCGATGGCGATTTTGTCGAAGCACTCTCTAAGCCCAACCCGGAGACATTGCCTTGGAAAGAAAAAGGCGTAGAAATTGTCATCGAGGCAACCGGTCGATTTCGGAGTCGTGAGGATGCCGCCAAGCATCTATCAGCGGGTGCTCGCAAGGTGATCATCACTGCTCCTGCAAAAAAACCAGACATTACGATCGTTATCGGCGTCAATGATGACAAGTACGATCCCAAGACACATCATATTGTTTCAAATGCTTCTTGCACGACCAATTGTTTAGCGCCGGCGGCAAAAGTTGTACAAGATACCTTTGGTATAGAAAAAGGGCTGATGACGACCATTCATTCTTACACAAATGATCAGATGATCCTGGATCTACCACACAAAGATTTACGTCGTGCTCGTGCCGCTGCACTTAATATCATCCCCACAACGACCGGTGCTGCGAAAGCAGTCGCCCTGGTTATCCCTGAATTAGAGGGTAAATTTGATGGATTTGCGATGCGAGTACCTACACCCACCGTTTCCGTCGTCGATCTTGTAGTAACACTGGAACGTGAAGGTACAACGGATGAACTGCATGAAGCCTTCCGACGTGCTGCCGAAGGTCCTATGAAAGGTATTTTAGGTTTCTCGGAAGAACCATTGGTGAGTATGGATTACAAAATGGATTCACGTTCGAGTGTTGTAGATGCAGAATTTACCTTTGTCATGGGAGGCAATATGGCAAAGGTTATGGCCTGGTACGATAATGAGTGGGGTTACTCTGTTCGAACAGTGGATCTCGCTGCGATAATGGCAAAATCTCTTTAGCTTGTCCCTTAGAGTGGATAGGATTGGAGGTCCCCTTGGCAGCTTTTAAAAAGAAAACAATCCGTGATGTCGATGTTCGCGGTCGAAGGATCCTGGTACGAGTAGATTTCAATGTACCCCTTAAAAATGGAAAAGTTGAAGATGATACGCGTATACAAGCTGCCCTCCCGACTATCCAATATTTGGTGCGGGAAGGTGCGGCAGTTATCCTCTGCTCACACCTGGGTCGCCCCAAGGGTCAGCGCCTTCCAGAACTCTCCCTTCGACCTGTAGCAGAAAGACTATCTCGACTCTCAGGAATTCCAGTGACCTTTGTAGAGGATTGTATTGGACCTGAAATTAAAGAAGCTGCCAGGAAAATGGGATTTAGTGAAGTGCTGCTATTGGAAAATACTCGCTTTCACCCTGAAGAAACAAAAAATGATCCGAACTTTGCTGCTGAGTTGGCTTCATTGGCGGAGATATATGTCAATGACGCATTTGGCGCAGCTCACAGGGCGCATGCCTCATCGGAAGGTGTTGCACATTACCTGCCGGCTGTAGCTGGTTTTCTCATGGAGAAGGAGCTTACTTTCTTAGGTAGAGCATTATCTGACCTGGAACATCCCTTTGTGGCCATTCTGGGTGGCGCTAAAGTATCGGATAAGATCGGTGTGGTAAAAAGCTTGCTGGATCGGGCTGATACACTTCTTATGGGTGGTGGAATGGCGAATACTTTTTTAGCAGCCCAAGGGTTGAACATGGGAGAATCCCTGGTCGAAGAGGATGCTATAGAGGTGGCTTCTGAAATCTTGAAGCAAGCAGGCGACAATCTCGTTCTGCCCATTGATGCAACCATTGCTGATGCCTTCAGTGATGATGCTCATCAGCAAATTGTTCCCATAACGGCAGTGCCTGATGGATGGAGAATCCTTGATATTGGTCCAGAAACCGTCGAAAAATTTTCAGGGTTTCTCAAAGAAGCCCGGTTGGTGGTTTGGAACGGCCCCATGGGTGTTTTCGAGTTTGATTCTTTTGCAAAGGGTACCCATGCTATTGCACAGGCGATCGCTGACAGTGATGCTGTCTCCATTATTGGAGGTGGAGATTCGGCAGCTGCAATCAGCAAAACGGGTTTGGTGGATCAAATTGATCATATCTCCACTGGGGGTGGTGCTTCATTAGAGTTCTTAGAAGGGAAAGAACTACCAGGCGTCGCAGTACTGGAAGATAAATAAGTACAACCCTATCTGGATGATTGGCCGGAAGTAATTTGACAAACAGCGAACGTAAAACCTAGCCAATCACTTAAGCAAACCACCATTCAGGCAACTCATTTTGTTAAAATACTTTCAGCGGTTTGCCTGGATCAAGAGGACCGACAGTCGATACTCAACCGTCGGTTCTTTTTCATTACCGGCAGGGCGTCGTCTTTGTATGAGGGAATGCTATATGGGCAGCTCGCGAGCGCTCCCTACTATCAGTGAGATCATTTCAGCCTTGGTTGTATTGAAAGATTTACCATCGGATTTAAGAAGAGTTATTGTCCAGTTTTTGAGCATCCTCTATAATGGGGTGGTTTTATGTGAGGGATAACCTATGACATTTATTGCTGGTGAAAATGTTGGGTCTTATCGAATTATCGAGAAGTTGGGTCAAGGGGGTATGGCGACTGTCTTCAAGGCCTATCATCCTGCATTAGATCGTTTTGTTGCCATCAAGGTACTCCATCCGGCTTTCAAGGAAGACCCACATTTCCTTGAACGATTTCAACGAGAGGCGCGTGTCGTCGCTCGGTTGGAGCATACAAATATTGTCCCAGTTTATGATTTTGCAGAGCATAAAGGGCAACCTTATCTGGTCATGAAGTATATCGAGGGTGAGACCTTAAAGGCGCGTTTGCAGAGAAACCCGTTATTAAAAAAGGAGGCTTTTAAAACAATTCAGGCTGTTGGATCTGCATTAAGTTATGC
>MGNI01000148.1:87832-90303 GCA_001795115.1 Chloroflexi bacterium RBG_16_48_8
GTTCTCCATCGAGATATTAAACCCTCCAATATCTTGCTTGCAGAGGATGGGCAGGTCTTTCTAACCGATTTTGGCTTGGCCCGAATGGCAGAAGCTGGAGCTTCTACACTAACTGGCGATATGCTCATGGGAACTCCACAGTACATTTCTCCCGAACAAGCTCAAGGTGAGAAGAACCTGACTGCCCGTACAGATATCTATTCATTTGGAATTGTGTTATATGAAATCGTCGTCGGTCGAGTCCCCTTCAGTGCAGATACACCCTTCTCTATCATCCATGACCATATCTATACACCGCTACCCCTTCCTTCAGAAATAAACCCACAAGTACCCTTGGGAATTCAACAGGTATTGTTGAAGGCCTTGGCCAAGAATCCGGAAGACCGTTATGCATCCGGAAATGAATTAGTGGAAGCTTTCTTTACTTCCATAAGTGAGAAGGAAGAAAAAGTCGTTGTGTCCGTAGCCAAAGCAGAACCATCAAGCATTGAGGCAAAGGAGGAGCTCCTCTCTTCTGAGAAGGGAGGGTTTGGTGAGGACCACCAGATAACACCATCTGCAGTAGCGGTGGGGGATCGTGATTTATCAGCAACGCTCCTCCAAAGATTCAGTAAAAAATGGCTTTGGATCGCTGCTGGTTTGATCATGATCTGTATAACCTTGTTCGCATTTGCTGTTATAGCTAATCAACCAGGCATTCGCACTCTGTTCGAGGAAAAGACGGTTTCAGCAGAGAGCGAAGAACCGCCTGAAAACCTGCCTCTATCAAGCCTGAAAGAAGCGAAAGCCGCTGTGGATGAACAACCTGATGATCCTGAAAACCATCTGCGTCTTGCGGAAGCATATCGCTCGGAGGGCATGACACTTGAGGCGGCTGACGAGTATTTGCAGGCTGGATCACTTTTCATTGATCAGGAACAATTCGAACAAGGGGTAAAAGCTCTCAATCAGGCCATCCAATTACAGGGAGGCTTGAAGGATGCAGATCCGGTCCTTGTGGAAATGGTTGTGCAGACCTTGTTCCTCTCCGCACCTGATATTAATTTAGCGCCCATGTATCAACGCACAGCGGATCAATTCCCCAATTGGGATGTCCTTAAGATTTGTGAAGCAAGGAGTTATTTATTCCAAGAAAAAATGGATCGAGCACAGCTCCTCTTAGATGAAGTGTTGAGTAATGATCCTGAAAATTATCTTGCTAAAGCAGTCATGGCAGAGATGACCTTCCTAAAAGGGATGAATGAAGAAGCTCTTTTACAGGTTAAGGACCTCAATTCTCCCAGATATCCTGATTGGTTCAAGGAACACTTGCAGTATTTAGAGAGGGAAATACGTTCCAAAATGGAGTGAGAAAATGATCCGAATTCCCCTTGTAGCTGGAAATTGGAAAATGAACGGGACAGGTGATGAAGCGCTGTCATTAATTGATGCAATACTTCCAGAACTACAGGAAGTGCAGGATGTTGAATGCGTGGTTTGCCCTCCGTTCACTGTTTTGTATATCGTTTCTCAGCGACTTTCAGGGAGCGGCATCCATACAGGCGCTCAAAATATGTTTTGGGAAGAATCGGGCGCATATACGGGTGAGGTATCTCCTTTGATGCTAAAACAAATGTGTAAATTTGTTATTCTTGGTCACTCAGAACGGAGGGCTATTTTTGGAGAGACAGATGATACAGTGAACAAGCGGGTCCTCTCAGCCCTATATCATGGCCTCGTACCGATTATTTGTGTGGGGGAGACACTGGATGAGCGGGAAGGTGGAATGACGGATGAGGTTGTGCAGTGTCAAGTTCGCCTGGCTCTGAAAGATGTTGACTTGAAATATAGTGATGAAATCATTATCGCTTATGAACCTGTTTGGGCAATTGGTACAGGTAGATCGGCTACTGCAGAAGGAGCAAATGCTGTTATTGAAGGTTCTATACGTACCATCCTCAAGCAGGAATTGGGAAACTCCATCAGTGAAGCTACGCGCATCCTTTATGGTGGAAGTGTCAAACCTGATAATGCGCGCGAATTTTTTATTCAATCTGAGATAGATGGAGCTCTTGTAGGAGGGGCCAGTCTCAAAGCTCAAGATTTTGTGGAAATCATCCGCGCCGCCCGCAACTGATCATCTATGAGATTGTTTTTGGGGCTTATCCTCACGCTGCTCGCCCTCAACTTCCTTCGAGATGCAGTAAACCGATATGTTTATCGTTATTTACTGTCCTTCTTAAGAAGCCAGCGATTGGCAACCTTGATCTTTTCCCTTCTGTTCCTACCTGGAGTGGCTTTGCATGAAACCAGTCATTGGATCATGGCCAAGCTTCTTCTGGTTAAAACTCAACATTTCTCACTCATCCCGGAGTGGGTGGAGGAGGAGACGATTCGATTTGGTTTCGTTGAGATGAACAAAACCGATCGAATTCGTTCAGCGCTCATTGCACTGGCACCTTTGATCTCTGGTATTTTGGTCGTCCTTTGGC
>MGNI01000148.1:90353-91483 GCA_001795115.1 Chloroflexi bacterium RBG_16_48_8
CTGGATAGGACCATCATCCATGAAGGGCTTCAAATCTTCTTTGGTACGCCTGACGTTTTTTTATGGCTTTATTTGCTGTTTACAATTAGCAACATGATGCTGCCATCGCCCACGGACCTTAAAGCATGGCTTCCAATTGGCATCACCTTCGCCCTCATTTACGCCATTGTTATTTTGATCAGTATGGGATCATCCACAAGTTCGTGGTTGATGAGCCTCGTAAAAGCTTTTACAGAAACGCTTCTCAAGGCATTTGGCATTGCGTCTCTCCTGAATCTTTGTTTGATTGTGCCCCTCTGGTTATTAGGAAGATTGATTAGGAGAGTAAAGGGTTCCTTTCTAGCATAGGAGTGTTTCCGAACAGGTGAGAAGATCTCCTATACTCATTAAGGGAGTATTATCCGATCCCATGTTGACCACTCATCGGAGACATTGTTCTGGCACATTCATCAAGTGCAAAGAAAGATAGGGACTTTTATCCAATACTAGCGAGAAATTTAAATCTTATCGAGGAATGATGGAGACCTTTCTGGCTTGTTTACACTTATCATCCTACGGAGAGCTGCTGGCGTTACCATCATTCTTCTATCGAGCTGCGCATAGCCATTTATACTGGGATATTAGCTCGAGTATATAAGGCTGGCAGGGAATAAGGTGGCTGGTAGGATATCGATCATCTGGCGTAATTGCAGGCTGAGATGTATTTCATCATAGAAATGTATGGATGGAACATGTGGCGGAAGAGAAACGGGGTGCTTTGAGGATTGCGCATAGCCAATATTTTAAATGATTTAGGCGCTCAAGTTATAAGGTTTTCTTGCAGAAGCATCGATGTTCAGAAGGAGGTAGGAGTTCCTCTTGAAATAAATCATACAGGTTTATAAAGAACGACGGTTGTGAGATCGTCAGGTAAATCAGGAGTTCCACAAAAATCCGAAACACGTTTTCCGATTAGATCAGCTATTTCTTGTGCATCCCAAGTACTGAGGCCGAGCACGAGATTCTCAAGTCTGTGTAATCCAAACATTTGTCCTTCAGTATCTGTTGCGTCTGTGACTCCATCCGTATAAAGGACGATGAGTTCCCCAGGTCTGATATCAACAGTGTTTGTGGTGTATTGAGCATTTAAT
>MGNI01000148.1:91549-91747 GCA_001795115.1 Chloroflexi bacterium RBG_16_48_8
GCATATGAAAAGCGACCAAGTTTTGGTTCCCATACTGCGTAAAATACACTAATTAGAAGATCGGCTTGAGTATCCGCAAAGATTAATTCATTAAGTCGTGAGAGTGTTTTCCCCGGATCGATGTGACTGATGGATACGGATCGTAATAGGGTGCGACAAAGTGCCATAAACAAGGAAGCGGGAATACCTTTATCGGTT
>MGNI01000148.1:91894-99645 GCA_001795115.1 Chloroflexi bacterium RBG_16_48_8
TCCTGGATAGACCTTGCTGTTTCGAGTTCATGTTCGAGGCTACGACGTTGGGCAACTTCCTCGATGAGGCGATGGTTCTCAAGCCGAAGTGAAATTTGAAATGCAATTCCCTCAATGAGCGACATTTGTCGCTCAGGAAGATCATATCCCTCAAGCAGAAATAAACCAAGGAGAGATTTCTCACTGATCACAGGAACCGCGATGGCTGATTCGGCTCCCAAGGAGTGGGCTATCTCTTCAGGAAGTTGGACAGTTATTGGGGTACGAAAATCATGGATGGAGGGGATGCCAAAGGATTCCACTCGGAATTGTGTATCTGCTAAATAGAATTGCGTTTGCCGTCCGAGACCAGCACTCGATCCGAGCCGATAGATCTGACTTCCTCCTTCGGGGACTAGGAGCAATGCCCAGCTCGTCCCAGTGAGTAGGGTTGTGAGCTGAAGTACTGCTTGTAGGGCCTGATCCACATCTCCTGGTTGAGCTGCATGGCGTGCGACCTCCAGAAGAACGGTTGTGATCCAGTTTTCTTCTTGTTGCCGGGTGTAATTTCGACTCTCAAGCATCGCTAAAGCAATATTGGCAGCAATCATTTCGGTTTGAGCACGTTGTTCTGTCGAGAAAGGAGATGAGGCGCGTTGTACCAGTTGAAGGAGACCCAGAATTTGTTTTTCTGCAATAAGGGGAACACAAAGTTCGTTCAAGAATGAGGTATCGACAGGATCATCCGCCTCCTTTTTTGTAAGAGGAAGGTCATATCGAATTTGTGAGATCCCAGTCGTTATGGTTTCTCTGCTTGATTCCTCGTCCAGAGGGGGTAAAAACACATCATTGATCGAAGAGGTTATTAGAATGAAGTCATCATCAAGATACTCATAGATTGCCACTGCATAGGAATCAAGTGCGTCGCTGATAAGGAAAGCAACTTCTGATAACCTCGAATCAAGAGGTTCAGGAGATATCAATTGACGAGAGATATCCTCAATGAGAATGAACTGTAGCTTCCGGTAATCAATCTCGTAATTTAACAAGGTCAAGGCCAGAGGAGCGGATAAGACATTGGCGATGAAGGTGAGAATACGATGATGTTCTTGGTCGAAAAAAGCCAGTTTATGGCTTTGCACAGAGAGAATACCGATGACATCTTCCCCTACAACAAGCGGTACAAAAATCCCACTGGTGGGAGGGTTTGGAGCATCGAAAGTGGGTTTGGCTGGCAGGATGTCGGCTTCTGCAACAAAGTCTGAGACGAGTAAGGATTGGCCTGTTCGATGAATCCAACCGTAAATCCCTTCGTCATCTGGAGAAAGGAGGAACTCGCGATTCTCTACACGCTTACCTTCCCGTATACAGATGATCGTTCGGTAGCGATCGTCTTCGAATAGCCCTAATTGGAAGAAGTCTGTCTCAAAGAAGCGCGCTGTTTCGACATAACAGACTTCGGCCAACTCCTCCAGATCCAAAGGGGTATTTGCTATTGCAAATCCAATATCAGCAAGTTCCGGCATTATGTTTTTCGTTTTGAGGTTGTAAGATTTTAGTAGATACGCTCGAGGAACAAGATTTCCACAATACATTATTAGAAGGTCGTAAGGATAAGCAGAACCTGAGAATCAAAAGAATCCGCAATTCATTTCTTCAGGAGTGCAGCTTTCTTTTGATCCTAGGAAGTGAATCCTGATATTCAGTTTTCCGAAGTTCAAGAATATTCTGGTCTTTTATCCTTTGATATTTCACTTTGTCCATGACGCGATGAATAATAATCAACCCCAAACCTCCAACTGGCGGATCCTCCTCTTGCCAATGAGGAAGGCTTGGTTCAATGGCGGGATTGAATGGTGGAGCGCTATCACGAAGCACGAGTATTAAATTTCCGGGTGAACTCTCCGCGGTAAGTTCGATCTCGCCAATCCCTTCTTGTTTGTACCCGTGGTTGATAATGTTCTCACATGCCTCACCAATAGCCAATTGGCAGGCGTAAATCGTACGTTCGGTAAATCGCGCGTCTACAGCCGCTTTACCGGTCAGATCGCAAAGGCTCTCGATCTCCTTATGGTAAGCGGGAATGGAAAGTTGCATAACAGCCATGTAAGTTTAAAAAGACCCGACCGCCTCCTCCCGATTAGGATAGCTCATGAATAACTTGTCCAAACCAGCGATTTCCACACTATCAGAGGCGCGCTGGGAAGGATTTGCCATAACGACATCACCTCCCTTCTCGCGTACCTTTTTTCGACTTGTTACAAGGATGCGTAATCCACTGGATGAAAGAAAATCAACTTCACTAAGATCCATGACAAGATTAAAATGACCTTTTTCAATAAGCTCATTGATGGTCTCTTCGAATTGGGTAGAAGTCAATGTGTCAATCCGACCTGAAACCGACACTACAGCGACACGGCGATATTCCTTGGTTGTTATTTCCACTGCTGCCTCCTTAGTCATTGGTCAGAATGGTCGTTGAACAATATAGTCTGCCAGATCAAAAAGGGCTTCCCGTTTCTCACCGGGTGGCATTTGAGATAAACGTTTCCTGGCTGAAGTGATGAAGTCCTGTGCTTCATCAAAAGACTCATGGATGGCATTAGAATCTCTTATCCTCTGGATGACTTCATCTAATTCGTTTTCACTTTGAGATCTCCCATTGAGTATTATTTCTCGGGCTGGATCTTCAGGATGCACTTCAAAATAACGGATCGCAGGCAAAGTTAGTAAGCCCTGACGAAGATCACTTCCGACAGGTTTCCCTACCTTTTCCTGGTTACCGGTGAAATCGAGGATATCGTCGACAATCTGGAACGCCATACCAACTTCATATCCGATTGCTTTCATTTCTTGGCGAAGTTCCTCTTCGCAATCACTGAGAAGTGAAGCTCCATGGGTTGCCACTTCAAAGAGTGAAGCGGTTTTTTCATTGATCCGATTGAAATAATCTTTGCGAATATTGCCGGTGCTGGTCCTAAAAAACTGAGTGATTTCACCATTGACCATGACCATTAATTTTTCCGCAAATATTCTCATTAATTCCAACGATCTGGTCTCTGCTGCCAAATGAGCGGCTCGAGCAAAGATGAAGTCTCCCGTAAGGACAGTCGCACCAGCGGACCATTGTGCATTGAGGGTGGGGTTTCCACGTCGCAAGAGTGCTCCATCGATCAAATCATCATGAACAAGGGTGGCAGTATGCAGCATCTCAATAGCAGCAGCTAAGGGGATGATCCTTTGAGGGTCTGCGTTAAGCATCTCCCCTGATAGTAGTGTCAGTGTGGGACGCAGTCTTTTTCCACCAGAACTCAGTAGTTGCTTAATAGCAGCCTTCAGATTGGGATCAACCCCTGGAGGTGTTTCACCCATGCGCTTTTCAACTTTGGATAGATCACTAAGAACGAGTTCAGTGAAGGATGCTATAGTTCGTTCCATTTTGCCAACCAAAAAGACCCGCAGCATTCTGTGATGTTATTCGGGCTGTTGTTCTGTAATCCTGTCCTATGATCTCTGACAAATGCTCTGCAACCAAAGCCACATTGGCTGGCTCATTGCGCTTGCCACGGTATGGATGAGGTGTCAAGTAGGGTGCGTCCGTCTCAATCAGCATGCTGGAGGAAGGGATTTTAATTGCGATCTCTCTCAAACTTGCAGCATTTTTATATGTGATTGGACCAGCAATTCCTACTAAGAAACCTGCATCAATCATCTGGAAAGCGGTCGTTACATCTGCTGAGAATGCATGTAAAACACCCATCCCAGAACCGACAAGAACTTGCTGCCTCTTTGACCATATAACCAGATAATCAATGATATCACTAGTTGCATCGCGATTGTGAATAATTACTGGTAATTTTAATTCGGACGCGATATCCAATTGGAATCGAAAAACATTAAGTTGTTGCTCCTTGGGCGATAAATTTCGATGGTAGTCCAATCCGATCTCGCCTATAGCAACGACCTTCGATGATTTGGCCAGTGATATGATTTTTTCACGGTAGGAAGGATTCCAATGATTTGCATTATGAGGATGAATACCCACAGCAGCAAAGATCGAAGGGTATGTTTCTGACAATGCAATCGCTTCCTGACTTGACTCCAGATCTATTCCTGGGACAACAATTTTATGAACGCCGGTTGTCAATGCACGCTGGATAACTTGTCCTCGATCGTTATCAAACGCATCCAATGTGAGATGGCAGTGGGTATCGACAAGAATGGTTGAAGGTTCGGTCATTGAATACCAATTATTTTTAAACCATCTTCTAGAATGGGTCCTACTCTTTCTGGATCAGTCGATTCGCAATAAACTCGCACAATAGGTTCGGTTCCGGAAAACCGAATTAGGAGCCAACCACCATCCTCCAGTTGAAATTTATACCCATCGATCGTAATGATATCTATGACTTTCAAACCACCTACCGTTTTTGGAGCCGCAGATAAAATATTACTTTCGTACCCGCTTCGTTTTCCAGGTGGCAGGTGAGTATCAATGCGATCGTAGTAATGTGCACCGACCTTTTCAAATAACTTTTCAACAAGCTGCGATGGTTTCAGCTCCAATTGAACCATCATATCCAACAAATAGAGAGCCGCAATAATACCATCTCTCTCTGGGACATGATGCCGAAATGCATATCCTCCTGATTCCTCCCCACCAATAAGGGCATCTACTTCAAGCATTTTTGGTGCAACATACTTGAAGCCTACCCCAGTTTCATACACGGGGACATTGTAAATATGACCAAGTTTGTTCAACATGGTTGTAGTGGAAAGGGTCTTTACAATAGGACCTCGCTCTCCTCGTACCTCTAATAAGTAATAAGCCAGTAATCCAAAAACACGTAGCTGATCAACGAATTGGCCATGTTCGTCTCCCAGACCGACCCGATCTGCATCACCATCAAAAATAATGAGCACATCTGAATTATTTTCAACACTGGCGGTTAAACCAGGATTGATATTGGGAGGGATAGGTTCAGGACGTTCCATTTCGGGGAAGATTGGGTTTCGTTGATCGTGAATCTCAGTAATTTTGGTTTTACTTCCAGAAAATATCCGATTAAACCATCCAGCACCATTTCCCCACATGGGATCAACCATCACATTTAGCCCTGCTGATCGCAGGGGTTTGAGATTTATTAAATGATTGATTTGAGACAAATAGGCAGGGGCAGGATCAAAAATCTCCACTTTCCCTTCAGAAAGCAATTTCTCTAAAGGAATTGACTTTATCTGGGTTGAATCGGATGGGATTAAAGCTTCAATTTGTCGCAATCCATCCGGATCAATGGCTCCTCCATGCTCATTACGGACTTTGAATCCATTATCTAAAGGGGGGTTATGAGAAGCTGTGATATTTACAGCAGCAGCTGCTCTGTTTGCAACAACGGAATAGGAGATAGCAGGCGTGGGTGTTGGACCTTCCGTTAATAAGACTTTAAAATTATTTGCTGCCAACACCTCTGCTACTGCCGAAGCAAAATTCTCTGAAGCGAAACGCCGATCATATCCAACGATTATTGTTTCTCCTGTTCCCTTTATCTGAAGCATATACTGTGCAAAACCGTATGCACATCTTCGAACGGAATCAAAGGTGTATGTGTCGGCAATTCGCCCTCGCCAACCGTCCGTTCCGAATTTAATTATTGGGGATTGCATGGAGACTCCGGTAAAACGATTATTGTCAACAGAAAGTAGCCACTGATAGTTAGCTTTACTTGTGAAGGTTAGGTGGCTCGTTTGTGATTTGCCTCCGAGCATTAAAAGCGAATCTGTAGGATATAATTCATAAGCCTGGCACAATATTGGGATTGTGTCAGGTTCTGTTTAGCATTATACCGTGAATGCCCATGACTCAACAGATTCAGAGTTTTAGGGGAGAGTATCAGACTCTAATGCGTCTTTCTTTTGGTGTTGAGGTAAGAGGAGATATAGGGCGATCACGCCTCCTGGCAACATCACAGCGCTCACATCGAGAGTATATAAGCAACATTGCCTTAAGGCCTTTTAAGAGGGCGTATTCCATCTGCGGGGGCAACTGCTTCCAGAAAAAGATGAGACGTCAATCCCCACAAACCTTACTCCCCGCCAGTTGATGGTTATATTGCCCACTTTCTTGGAATGCATCCCGCGTAAAATGGACATTTGCTGAATGGTGAAGTTCATGATATATTTTTAGGGTTGCCACGCCAACGAATGGCGCGCTTTCTGCTCCTATTTATTGCCGCCTGACAGGAGATAGGGGTAATCCCGAGGAAAGGAGGAACACCTCATTGCGCAACTATGAGTTAGCTTACATTCTGGACCCCGAGCTCGATGAACAATCGCTTGCAGCCTTAGAAGAGCGAATCAAAGGTTGGATTGAATCAACCGGAGGAAAGATCAAGACCATCGATAACTGGGGCAAACGACGTCTTGCGTATCCAATTAAGAAACGGAACGATGGATATTACTATTTCGTTCAAATCGAAATACCACCACAAGCAGGTGTGATGATCGAACGTGATCTACGACTTAGTGAACAAGTCCTCCGTTTTTTGATCTCATTGCAGGAATCAGTTTGAGAGTACCGGATGAATGGTAGAAGAAAAGGAGTTGGACATGAGTCGTGGCTTGAATAAAGTGATGATCATTGGTCATTTGGGACGCGATCCGGAGATGCGCTATACACCTTCCGGTCGACCCGTCACAACTTTCAGTGTTGCCTCTGGGCGTTCATGGCATTCTGCTGATGGAGAACGCCACGAAGAGACAGAATGGTTTAATGTGGTAGCTTGGGGCAGTTTAGCAGAGATTTGTAATCAATACCTTAGAAAAGGTCAACAAGTTTATGTTGAAGGCAGGTTACATACTCGAAGATGGGACGATGCTGAAGGTCGTAAACATTTTGCTACTGAACTCGTAGCGAGAGAGATGATTATGCTGGGAGAGGTACGTGAAGGCCCAGATGCAGCCTTTATAAGCAGTTCAGATGAAGAGGATTCTTACCCCTTCTAACCGATCCGGACCTTTAATTACACGAAGAATTTTTCGTGCGAAGTGGAGAGATTGCTTTGACTGATAGAGATGATAATTATGAAATGTCTGATGACTCTTTGGATCGAGGCAGAGGAGGCAGACGTCGTTTTACACGTCGCCCGCGCATCTGTCAATTCTGTGCAGATAAGAGTATCGTCATAGACTATAAAAAGACCGAACTTATGAAGCGCGCTGTGACGGAAGAGGGAAAGATCCGCCCTCGTCGTGATACAGGCACTTGCGCAAAACATCAGCGAGAAGTGGCTCGGGCAGTGAAAAGGGCACGTCATATGGCCTTATTGCCATTCAAATCTACTCGTTTGCGGTAGTATTATCCAGGAGGAAAGACCGGGGATTTTCATCTTCACGATGGAACTTCCCTGGGTTTATGATAGACAAGGAGAACTACTGAATGGCAAAAAGACGAACAACAGCCAGGGTGACAAAAAAACATCTGGCTCGTGCAGAGCGGGAGCGTATTCAACGAACGTGGATCTTGATTGTATCTGCTGCAATCACTGTAATCATCATGGGCCTGTTGATTGCTGGTTGGGTAGATCTGAATCTTATCCCTGTAGCGACCGTTAATGGGGAAAATATTTCTACAGCTAACTTTCGCAGTCGTGTGCGGCTTTACGAGGCAGAAATTATCAATCAAATGACTTATCAAGGGCAGACGGATCTGATCTCACAACGACTGGAGTATAGGGATATCATTGGTCAAGATGTCCTAGATCAGATGATTGAGG
>MGNI01000148.1:99662-103342 GCA_001795115.1 Chloroflexi bacterium RBG_16_48_8
GGGTATGGAAGTAACAGAAGAAGATGTTGATCGAATTATTGCAGAATCATTCGGATATTATCCAATGGGAACACCTACCCGGGTTCCGACTTCTACACCTGACCCAACAGAAATTGCTTTAGATTCCATTACACCTACAATAACAGAAGGCCCAAGCCCAACCCCTTCACCGACTTATACACCCGGACCGAGTCCAACAGCGACTACTACTTCAACCCCAATTCCAACCCCCACACTCATCACGGAAGAAAGCTATATGGAGAGTTATCAATCGACTCTTGATGTCCTCAAGGATCTATATGGAATATCCGAACAGGCTTTCAAAGAGCAATATCGTACTATGCTCTATCGCGAGAAATTCTTTGAAGCGCTTGAACCTGAGGTGCCCAGGGAGCAAGAACATGTTTACGCCAAGCATATCCTTCTAGAGACTGAGGAGACAGCGTTACTTGTTCTTCGTTTATTGGAGGAAGGAAGGGATTGGGATGGGTTAGCAGCCGAATTTTCGACCGATGAATCCAATAAAGATCGAGGTGGTGATTTAGGTTGGTTCCCAAGGGGAAGTATGGTTCAGGAATTTGAAGAGGCAGCCTTCAACGCCAATGTCGGTGAGGTTGTAGGTCCTGTTGAGACCAGTTACGGATGGCATATCATTAAGGTGCTTGATAAAAGTCTTAAGGCTATGGACGAATATACCTATCAATTATCCATCCAGGATGCATTCGATGAATGGGTTGCGAATGCTGTTAACGAAGCAAAACTAGAAATTCATTCAAATTGGCAGGATAAAATACCCCCTATACCCAATCTGTAGAAAATATTTTCTTCCTCATCCTAGTCCAGATTGGGTCACGCTTATCCATCCTTTCAGATAACGCTATAGGATAAGAGGAAGAATAACCAGATCTATGACGATACGGGAAGGACGATAGGGTCACTTCCCGTATTGTATAAGATCTACTTCATCTAGTAGTTACATAATCTATTTAGTGATTAGAAGGTATACAGGAGCATCGCGCTTCAAACCAGCGGAACTCTAACTCTGTGGGTGGATGATGCAATAAGCCTCATAGCGAAAAAGTTATTGTAGCGTTAATGAATACGGGATAAGATAATTGATATTCAACTCACAAGGTCTTGATAGCCAATTGTGCAAGGAATATACTAATTGTGTAATATAAAAATGGATATCGAGCAAATCTTTTCTTCACTCCCATATAACACCACACCTGCTGACAAAAGCTTAGTTGAACGGGCATATCGTGTTGCTGAGAAGGCGCATGAAGGTCAAGTCCGGGCATCAGGGGAATCCTATGTCCAGCACTGTCTTGCGGTAGCGTCCATTTTGATCGAATTAGGGATGCCGGTGTCCACGATTGCAGCTGGTTTATTGCATGACACGGTGGAAGATACGGACTTGACCCTTGAGGATCTTAAGCGAGATTTCGGGGATGAAATTGCGACCTTGGTTTCAGGTGTTACCAAGCTGGCACAGCTTCCACGAGTCAGTCATTATGAAGATGATCAACGTGGAGAGAGTGCCACCAGGATTGAGCTTGCCAAAGAGAACCTGCGAAAAACATTCTTGGCAATGGGGGATGATGTTCGCGTTGTTCTTATTAAACTTGCTGATCGACTTCATAATATGCGCACTTTAGCCCATTTGCCTGAGAATAAGCGGGTAAGGATTGCGGATGAAACGCTACAGATTTTTGCTCCCCTGGCAAACCGGTTAGGAATTTGGCAGATCAAATGGGAACTGGAGGATTTATCCTTCCGGCATGTCTATCCGGATAAGTATCGTGAAATTGCTGGGCTTGTAGCGGAAAGACATATCGATCGTGAAAATACAATGAAAGCCATTACAACCGAGCTAGAAGCAGTTCTTACAGATGCGGGGATTTCAGCCGAAGTTCATGGACGCTCGAAACATCTTTATTCCATCTACAAAAAAATTGAACGGAAAGATGTTCCTTTTGAATTGGTTTATGATGTGCGCGGTGTTCGGGTGGTAACAAAATCAGAGAATGATTGCTACCTGGCTCTTGGGGTCATCCACAATCGTTGGAAGCCTATTCCGGGTGCTTTCGATGATTATATTGCCACTCCCAAGGATAACTTTTATCAATCCCTTCACACGGCAGTTATTTATGATGACGGTAAAACCCTTGAGGTTCAGATCCGGACACCGCAAATGCACGAGAATGCAGAATATGGTATCGCAGCCCACTGGCGTTACAAAGAAGGTCACCGCAGGGACGATGCCTATGAACAGAAAATCCTCTGGTTGAGAAAACTGATGGAGTGGCGTCAGGATGTTGATGATGCTAGCGACTTTATGGATGCCATGAAATCAGATGTCTTTGATGATCGGGTGTATGTCTTTACTCCACGGGGTGACATTATCGATTTACCGACTGGATCAACACCAGTCGATTTTGCATTTCACATCCACACCGAAATTGGAAACCGATGCCGGGGAGCAAAGGTCGATGGAAAACTTGTATCCCTTGACCATAAACTTCACACAGGCAACTCAGTTGAAATCCTAACCGCTAAACGCGGAGGTCCTAGCCGAGATTGGCTCAATCCCAGCTTGGAAATGGTGAAAAGTCAACGGGCTCGCAGCAAAATCCGGCAATGGTTTAAAAGACAGGATCGTGAGCAGAATATCTCACATGGACGATTACTTTTGGATCGTGAGTTGCGTAGGCTGGGAATTGATGCCATTTCGTTCGATAAGATCAGCCGTGGCTTAGAGTACTCACAAACCGACGATTTATTGGCAGCAATTGGATGCGGTGATATCCATCTGGGAAAAATCGTCAACCAGATTGTGGGCGAACAAGAAGAAGAATTTGAAATTCCTGAAGAATCCAAACCTTCCGAATTCACCAGACCGCTACCAACTGAAGAAGTAAGCATCCTTGGTTTGAAAGGACTGCTTACCAACTTAGGAAGATGTTGCAAGCCAGTTCCAGGCGATCCCATTATCGGGTATATCACCCGAGGGAGAGGCGCCACGATACACCGTCAAGATTGTCCCAACGTTCTCCGGATAAAAGATACGGAACGATTGGTTCAAGTATCATGGGGTCAAGCAAAACAGACCTATCCAGTCTCCATTCGAATCCGTGCTTATGATCGTGACGGGTTGATGCGGGATGTCTCTACACTTGTAAGTAATGAAGGTATCAATATGTCCTCGATTCAGGTGTCAACGAAGAACAGCTTAGCAACCTTCGATCTGGTAATGGGTGTAACCGATATCTCTCAGCTAAGTCGGATTCTCAATCGATTAGAAGCTCTGCCTAACGTCCTTGAAGCAAGGCGCTTACGCCCAGGATAAAAGTGACTTCGTTATTTACAAAGCAATTATTTCAAGGTGTGTTGTTGACAAAGTGAATCGGATTTTATTAAGTATAGAGCATGCCTTATCCAGTCTTTTTATGGTGTTGGAACCTCTTTCTCTAGAGGAAGTACCCCTTTTAGAGGCATTATCTCGTGTGCTTGCTGAAGATATTCAAGCTTCTTCAGATCTTCCCACGTTCAATAATTCATCCAGGCATGGTTCTGCTGTTAGAGTTAAAGATGTGGCAGGTGTGACACGAAGAAATCCTGCCTGTTTAAAGGTTATCGGTGATGTCTTTGCTGGGGTCGGGTGATTATTTAAGGATAGC
>MGNI01000149.1:0-1736 GCA_001795115.1 Chloroflexi bacterium RBG_16_48_8
GATCGTAGGCGTAGGTTTTCTTCGATCCCGCCTCCGGGTCGGTATCCGGCGTTACCAGCCCCACAGGCGGGTTGTTGATCCGCTGTTTGTCCCGGTGCTCGTATGATTCGATCGGGCGTTTCGTTTTGGTTGTCTTCTTTCTTGCCATCAATGACCATCCTTATCTCGCTCTCGTTTCGATCCTGGGAGGCTATCGAGGGCTTCTACGGACAGTATACGCCAAGAGGGTTGTGAAGGCATAGAAAAAACCTGGCGTTCAATGGCGCCAGGCATTCCAGATTTTTAACCAACGGTCTCATTTTCTCTCAGAAAGGGGTACCCATTTCCTGCCCAATTCTCCATTGTATCCTGATTGTGGACGGATCAGGACAGCTTCATCATACTGTTCAAGGATGTGAGCTGACCACCCACCGGCGCGAGAGATGCCAAAAGTAGGTGTAAATAAATCTGTGGGCATTCCGACACCATGCAGCACAAGCGCCGTGTAAAATTCCACATTCGTCTGCAGCCTACGACCCGGTTTGAGTTCTTCCAGCACTCTTACAACAACTTCCTCCACCGCACGTGCATCCTCACACAATTGCGCATCCCCCGCTTCTCGGAAAAGTTTTTCGGCTGCTGCTCCTAAGACATCTGCACGGGGATCTCGAACCTTATAAACCCTATGGCCAAAACCCATGATCCTGCCACCCGAGGAAACCACATCCCGTACATAAGCATCCGCTTCTTCAGGGATGGAACGCCCAGAGCCATTGGCACGTTCCCTGATGTCATAAACCATATCCAGGGCTGGCCCGGGTGCTCCGCCGTGGAGGGGGCCTTTTAATGCGCCAATCGCCCCAACGATCCCCGAAAACATATCCGACTGTGTGCTTACGATCACTCGAGATGAAAAAGTGGAGGCGTTCATTCCATGGTCGACAACCGTGTTGAGATAGGTCTCAACCGCTCGCACGGCATCTGGATGCGGTTTTTCCGCGTTGAGCATGTAGAGGTAATTAGCTGTATGAGAAAGGTTAGGATCTGGATCAACCGGGTCCTGTCCATTGAGCAAACGCCAATAGGTCGCCACAATCGTTGGTGCTGCAGCAAGAATAACAACTGCTCGTCGCTCATTCGCTTCCCGTGAATTCTCTGAAGGATTCGGATCCGACAAGCTCAAGGTATCAACTCCAATGCGGAATGCATCCATGGGGGATAGTTTGCGTTGCGCTGCCGCCTGCAAGATAGCAACGGTCGCTGGGGGTATGGAACGGAATGAAGCCATCTCCAACTGTAAACCTTCCAGCTCTTTGGAATTAGGCAGCCGATCGTTCCATAGAAGGTATAAGACCTCTTCAAATGTTGCCTTGGGTGCTAACTCTTCTAAGGGAAAACCGGCGATGATTAACTCTCCCGCCTCACCATCGACTCGGCTTAATCTTGTCTCAGTGACGACAACGCCCGCCAATCCACGTGCAATTTCACTCATCATCTCCATCCTCGAAATTTACAGAAATGCCTCTAGGTATAAGTAGATATTGTATCAAGTTTCTCCGAGTTCGCAATGAGAAAAACATAAGAATATCTTTTATGGGGAGGATTTTTCGACATCGTTTAAGGTCTTTAAATCCATGAAATGAAAGGACCTACAATAAAATGATCTTAGGATAGGACCATTTTGATTGGGGAACTTAATTTTTTGACCGGACATGTTCCATTGACATTCAGCCATGATCATGGCATATTCAAGTTGC
>MGNI01000149.1:1835-5643 GCA_001795115.1 Chloroflexi bacterium RBG_16_48_8
CGGAAGATCCGGAAGAACCACCAATATTAGCATGTGCTCAAGTAGTTGCTGTAGCAACGGCAAGTTACGCGTGCATTATGCAGGATTGGGAGGCCTGCCTCCATGTTCTTCTGCACACCTTCACCGGAAAAACCGTTAAGGACATCGAAGTATGCGGAAAGTACATTAATGATGGCTTCTACAAGTTTCTATGCGAAGCGGACGGCGGAACCTTTTTCCCGGGAGACCCTTCGTTGTGTATCCCGTGTGGGCAGCCAGGATACGAATGCATCACTGTTCCAGGTGATGGGGGTGGGGGCGGCAAGGAGCGTCACATCTTTTATAAGTTAGACGCCGACAATTCTGGACCCAACGGAGGGTTTGGAGGAGGTATGTGGATCTGGTTTTTCCCAGGCGGGGACGTGATCCCGGGCGGGACGGTGACTACGAGGGGCTGCTGGTATTTTATCGATAATGAAGGCAAACTCCACTCTGGCTGTAACTAGATTACCGCGAGATCAGTTCTCAATTGAAATGGATGAGGGGTGCTAAGCAAAGCCCAAGCGTCACAGGTTTTACTCTCCAGCTTCCCCACAACTCGGTTCGCATTAACACAGTTGCCTTCGACTAGCGGTTCGTCGAATCAACAACCGTAAAAACTTTTGCTTCCATGCTCTCGGCCATATTGTGTTAAAACGACACGAGGGGAGTTGCATCCACCAACTCCCCTCGAATTGCTTCAGACTTATCCGAAAATAAACTACATATTGATCGAGTGTCCCTCGGCATCGTGGGCTGCTTCCATAAGGACCTCGCTCAAAGTTGGATGAGCGTGCACATTCCGAGCGATCTCAGCCGGGGTCAGCTCCATCATCTGAGCCATGGTCAGTTCTGGTAGTAGTTCTGTAACTTCTGGTCCAATCATATGCGCACCAAGGATCTCTCCATAACGAGAATCCGTGATGAGCTTAACCCACCCTTCATAATCACCCAGCCCCAAGGCCTTGCCATTGGCCTGGAAAGGAAAACGACCCACCTTTACTTCGTATCCCCGTTCCTTAGCTTCAAATTCAGTCAGTCCAAAGGAAGCGACCTGAGGCTGGGAGTAAATAGCCCTAGGCATCATTTTATAATCAAGGGTAACAGTATCGACACCGGCGATGTTTTCAGCACAAATCATTCCCATAGCTGAGGCGACATGGGCAAGCATCAGTTTAGCTGTGACATCACCGATCGCCCATATCCCAGCCACGTTTGTGGACATTCTTTCATCAATTTCAACAGCGCCTCGCTCAGAAAGGGCAACCCCGGTATTCTCAAGCCCCAAGTTTGTACTATGTGGTTTGAATCCAATGGCGATTAATGCCTGCTCGGCCTCGATCGGATCAGGGTTATCTCCACCCAAAACATGAATAGTCACTTTCCCATCCACTTTTTCGATTTTTTCGACTTTGGTGCCCGTTAAGAGCCGGATCTTACGCTTCGATAAGGCTTTCGCTAACTCTTTACTGACCTCCTCATCTTCCAGAGGAGCAATCCGATCCAGCATTTCCACAACCGTGACTTTAACGCCATAGGCATTCCAGATGGTCGCAAATTCCAAGCCAATGGGGCCAGCACCAATGATCACAACGGATTCTGGGATTCGTTCTTGTAGGATGGCTTCTCGATAGGTAAGAACCTGTTCTCCATCCACCTCTACACCCGGAAGTAGCATCGGGGATGCACCTGTGGCGATGACGACATCCTGGGCGGTTAGATCGGTCGTGCTTCCATCCTCAAGTTGTACGGACAAAGAATGTGGATCTTTGAATCTGGCATCCCCCATGAATACATCGATATTATTTTTTCGCATGAGGAAACCCACGCCTTTAACCAGGCGGGTTGAAACCTGGCGGCTGCGTTTCACGGCCACACCGTAATCCAATTCCAAATCCTTGAAAGTGAAACCGAACTCCTTACCACGCTCCCGCAAGGTGTGGGCTATATCGGCATTTTTTAAAAGTGCCTTGGAAGGGATACAGCCAACATTTAAACAAACCCCGCCCAACCATTCACGATCAACGATGGCGGTTTTTTTGCCTAATTGTGCAGCTCGTATCGCACAGACATACCCTCCTGGTCCGGCTCCAATGACAATGACATCGTATTCAGACATCCTCTTTCCCTCCATCCTGTGGGGTCCAATAAGTTCTTAGGTCGTTGGGTTTATTTTACTCAATATCTCCTCAGGGTTCCTATGGAATGATGAATTTACCCTCGGAGGAGTACAGCATAGGTCTATCATCTTTGCTAACAAATTGTTTTTCGTGAGATCAAAGGATGAGGCCAAGAGAAAAACAAGCCCGTCCGGCCCCTACCCTGATCCCTCAAAGATTTGCTCTGTAACCACTTCAACAATATCCCGGATCTGTATCTCACTCCCTGAAGTGGTGGCTGCATCATTGAGCATGATCATACAAAAGGGGCAGCACACTGTGAGCTCCCGAACACCAGTCGCTTCTGCTTCTGCCAACCTGTTGGCGCTCACACGTTCATCGCCCGGCTCTTCCTCTTTCCACACCTGCGCACCCCCGGCACCGCAGCAGAAGGAGTTGGATCGGAACCGATCCAACTCCTTCAACTCAATCCCTATTTCCTGGAGGGTGATACGGGGTGCATCAAAAATCCCATTATGCCTCCCTAAATAACAGGGATCATGGAAAGTTACTGGGCTGGAACTGCCAGCCTTCGTCCCTCTGATACGTCCTTGGGCTAATAATTCTTGTAGCAATTGGGTGTGATGAAGGACTTCGAATTCCCCTCCAAAAGCAGGATATTCATTTTTTATGGTATGCAAACAATGGGGACAAGTTGTCACGATTCTAGATGGAGATACCTTATTTAGAATGTCGACATTCGCTGTGGCCAATTCATAGAACAGGTATTCATTTCCAGAACGACGGGCGGAATCCCCTGTACAGCGCTCTTCCATCCCGAGAACTGCATAATCCACTCCGGCAGCCTGAAGAACCCGAGCAAAAGCCCTGGCTGTCTTCTGGGCTCGAGGATCGGTAGAGGGCGCACAACCCACCCACCAAAGCATCTCAGGATTAGGTTTCTCTTGAACTGTGGGAACCTTTAATCCCTGCGCCCATTTCATTCGCTCTTCAGGAGGGATATTCCAAGGATTGGCCGCTCGCTCCATCCCACGATACGCAGCTTGCAGCTGTTCAGGAAAGTCATTCTCCATCAGGACAAGATGTCTGCGGATCTCGATAATGTCCTGCATGGGTTCATTTGCAACAGGGCAAATCTCTACACATGCCCCACAAGCGGTGCAAGCCCAGACCGCCTCCGCCGGAATGGCGAACTCCAGCAGGGTTTGTTCGCTCTCCTCGCCAGAAGCCAACTTACCTCCCTCCCGGTTAAGGAAGTAGCGCTTATTGATCTCCAATGCAGCCGGCGAGAGCACTTTACCGGTCTCATAGGCAGGGCATGCATCCTGACAGCGATTGCACATGATGCAGGCATAAGCATCCATGATGGATGACCAGGGCAGGTGTTCTATCCGTTCTGCACCAAATTGTTCAATGTGCTGACCCTCAAAATCAAGGGGTTTAAGTTCCCCAATAGATCGACGCTCTAGTTGAAGGAGAAAATTCAGAGGAGCCATAAACAAGTGGAGATGTTTTGAGTAGAGAAAATATGGAAGGAATACAAGGATACTACCCAGAGCCATCCACCAACCCAAATGCCTGGCGATCTCCAAGGATTGAGGGGACCAACGCTCCCATAAGCTTGCAATACTCGAAGCAAAGGGTTGCCAGCTATCCGCCCCCTGCAGAGC
>MGNI01000149.1:5670-9412 GCA_001795115.1 Chloroflexi bacterium RBG_16_48_8
TCCGACATGGATAAACACGAAAAGACCAACGATCAAAGAATCGCGCATGATGCAACGCCTTGCATTTGGATAGAGATAGGTTTTTTGTCGAATTTGGAATGAATGAGATCGGAGGATGAGGCGTCTTACAAGTAAAGCAACCATTCCTAAAAGGATGGATATGCTTAGCAAATCCGCTCCCAAGCGATAGACATCCCCAAGAACCCCCTCGCCAAGAAAACGAAAATCAGGGATGTATCCCCATAAAAGATCCGCGAGGTTTACCATGAGGTAATAGATGAACCCCCAGGCGATGAAACCATGGAAGATACTGACGATACGCCTCGTTCGAAAAACAGGTGTCAATGTGAGGATCTTTATCGATACCTTTGGCAATCTTGCTGAGAGAGTGCGCCAATCCGGCTGCCCCTGACCTCTCCCAATGGTTTTGATGATCCTGCGTATGGCTCGAACCATAAGTAGGAGCGTAGCCAGCGTGGTTAAGAGGAAGATGATCCTCTCAGCTGTTGACAGCATTCAATTCCCCAATAATGTGATTAATTCAAGCATGTCAAGCAAACGGATAAAGCTTTGGTTTCCACCGAGAGAAAGTTTACCACAGGCTGAGATTGATCCCTCCGTTTGTGAGAAAAAATTGAATACAGAAATCCCTTCTTGGGGATGAACCCAAAAATGAACTCAATAGAGGATTTCACAAAATATCAAGACCCTTCGATGGGGCGTCTCTACGAACAAAACGGGACACTATTCGTGTCCCGCAATGATGCTCTGCGTAGAAAACGAAATTACGCAGCTCGTCTTGTAGTGATGATTTCCTCTTCCTCTTCCCCGGTGAGATGAAGCGGCGTCTCGACCAGATACGCTTGCATATCGACCAACGCTTTATTATAAATATCGAGAATATCGCTATCCGGGCCTTTATGGCGTCGTAACGTTTGCAAAGCACATACAGTACAGCCTCGCATTGCACGGTACGAATCTGTTTCACAAGCCATGCAACCATTAAACCGGATCATCGCCAGGCAGAAAGCCAGGTTCTCCACATCATCCTCAGGCAAGTTTTTCACTCGATCGACTAGAATTTGCCAATCATGGCCACGAGAATTCCGGATATGAGGAATTGTCGCAGGTGGAAAGAGCAGATCGTTATCTGTATACATACCTCACTCGTCTCCAAATACCGTTTAAGATTCCCTGCCGCTTTCCGGGTGTTATTCTAGACCGAGCAATCAAAGATAGGCTCGGTACTTAAGTACTATATCCGAATTAATTTACAATTAATTTGGATACTTTAACGTAAATTAATTGCAAAAATCGTTGAAAACTGCCTTTTTCACCCGATATATGCAAAAAAAATTGCATTTTGAACCTAACTCCACGCTTCTCAACCCATATAAAGACATCTCCATCATTTCTACACAGATCTGCCCTTAAGTTCCATCATCTTGACCAAATTGCAGTATCTTAAGTTATTTTTCGTATTGTTTCTTTCAAGCTTCCTTTTGTTGACTTAATAACCTGGCATAAATCGTTGGCCTTCGCCAAATAACATGCGAACGCGCAAATAGTCAAATCCCGGGATGACATCTGTGCGTGATCCTCTGCATAGACAAGCAGATCAATGCTCCCGGCTAGCAAGCCAACCGGGAGCAGAATGAACATCCCAACGAGCAAAAAGAGATGTGATTTATTCACGGATTGTCAAGGTCATCCACTAACAAATCAATCATGTTTGAGCCTATCAAAACCTGTCCACAAAATCAGATCCCTTTTAAGGCAAACCCACCTGTGCGCCACCCACACTACGCAGGATGATCTCCCAACCGCTGGATTCACCCTCCCGCAACACTGGGATCACAGCAAAGACACCTTTGTTCGCAGCAGGAGCAATCCGCACACCATTGTATTTCCCGCCGCTGGCGCGATTCTCATCATGGAGCAGGAGCGCCTGACTGAAGTTGCCATTAGCATCCACGTAGGCGATGTAGCTATCGATGTATTCGAAGGAGTGATGGATATCTGTCTCACCTGCTGTGAAGGCGATGTAGGCCAACCCGCGGCCTGGATCGTAAGCGATGGCAGGGACATTGTGATCCGGGTCGAAGATTAGGTTGCCAGAGGCATCGGCGAAAAGCTCGCGGAAGTGCATTTGCGTGCTCCAGGAGCCGCCTTTGTTGGTCGCATACAGCAGGCCGTCTGTTGCCCAACCTGTGGTACTGATCGCATACAAGTTACCGGCCGGATCCATAGAAAGATCGCTGAAGTCGCTAATAGAGCCGTAGATCAACTGATCGGAGCTATACTGACCACTGTCAGAGAGATTCTGGTAGTGCAGGCCACGACTGCCGCTGCGGTCGCCCCAGTCGCGCCACAGGTAATGAGCGGTGCCCTGCGAGTCGTAAACCACCGCGGCTGATTGTTCCACATAGCCGCCGCTGCGGTTGGTAGGCGGGTGGATGCGTGAGCCGACGACAGGCGTAGATCCGCTGTTGTTGATGATGTGATAGTAGAACGTCCAAGCCGTCTCGGGATCGCTGCCTTCTTTGATGCCCACATGCTCATACAGGACAATGGCGTTGTTGTTACGTTTATCGACGGCGACCCGCGGCTTCTCCGTACGATCGGAATAGTCATAAACCAGGACGGCATTGATGAATCCACTATCTTGCCAACGCGTATACATGACATCGTTGCCGTCGCTGATGTAAACCACGTGGGGTCGATTCTGACTATCGATGGCGATGCGCGGTTGTGAACCCGGACCAATGCTGATGGGCGACCCGGCTCCGCTGGAGGTGACACGCACATAGGTAATGCCATTGCTATCGTGGTCATATACGATGTGTAAAACGCCCTGACCATCCACGGCGATATCCGGGCTGGTGCCGTTGCCGATATACACCTCCTCGCCCAGTTGCAACGCTCCGTCGGGATTGGGCGTGGAGGTTGGCGTTGGCATAGTGCCAGTAGGAGTCGGCGTGATTGTAGGGGTGGGGGTAAGCGTGGAGGTCGGTGTAGGTGTGGGATTTGGGTCCCCATAGACGGCATGATACATCATACAGGCCGCTTCCTCGCGCAAGATCTCGTCATCAGTACGATAGAGGTTGTCCAATAGGTTGACAGGATCTTCGCAATTGCCAACAACGCCAATATCATAGCTGCCATAGATCCATTTGTTGAACCAAAACGAATTATCAGCGGGCACATCCGCATACTTGAAGCTACGATTTGGGTCGGGCGCCAGCGGCACTGCAGTGGGACCCATCCGGACACGGTAGAAAAATACCGCCGCCTCCGCCCGGGTGTGAATACTATAGGGGCAAAAGATGGGCTGGCCTTGCGAATTGACACCACAACCGCTGCTATAACCATTTGCCATGAGGTATTCCACCCATTCCACAAACCAATCACTAAGGAATACATCGGCGAAGGGCGGGACTGCAGGGGTGACTGGCTGGAAGCTGGCTCCCTCCTCCCCGCGTGTTACGAAGACTGCCGCCTCGGCGCGATTCATTCCCTTGCCGGTGCAAAAGAGCAAAGGTTGTGTGCTGCAACCGGCGATATAGCCATCTTCGTACAGTTTCTTGATATACGGATAAGCCCAATGCTCTTCGGGCACGTCGGCGAAGAATTCCGGTGGAGGGCTATCGCTCGGCAGCAGGATGACGGTATACATGCTGGCCTTTACTGGGGTACCGGGTTGTTGATTGCCGCCCAAAGTAATGCGGCCAGCGGCATAGTT
>MGNI01000149.1:9451-10757 GCA_001795115.1 Chloroflexi bacterium RBG_16_48_8
TTCACCAGTATCGGTGAAAGAGATCATCCATTGAGGCTTGCTGGTGATGCGGTCATCGTGCGCCACATAGACAGTCACGGTGCGATCCACATCAAAACTAAGGATGGATGCATCGCTGCTATCCTTGTCATCGTTGGCGGTCTTAATGTACGTGGCGCCCAAGAGATTATCCGGCACGCCGCTATAGGTGTAATCGCGATCGATGTAAGCCAAGGCGCCATTGGATAGCCCATTATTGACAACCTGATAGGCTCTGCCCGACGAAACGTTCAGGTTGCTGATATTAATCGAATCAAGGGGATCGCCAGATTGTATCGCGATGGAGATCGTGGCAACATTAGAGTCTTGTTTTCCATCGTTGGCGACGAAGGTGAAGGAATCGTTTCCAGCAGCGTCTGTGTTGGGTGCGTAGGTGTAGCTGCCCGAATTGAGATCGGTGATGGTTGCAGTGCCTCGAGTTCCATTGGACACTATCCGATAAGTGAGCGGATCGCCATCAGGATCGCTGGCATTCAAGGTGCCAGAAGCGCTTGTGTTTTTGGTAGTGGTCAGATTGCCGCTATAGGCAATCGGCGCTCCGGAGGATAGCAGGTGGAGCACCCAGTCACTGCTGTCGGGTTTGTTGAAACTGACCGTCCCGCCTCCTTGAGCCTGATCCGCATCACTGAACTGGCCCGTACGCGGGTTATACCATCGAGCTGCGAATGTCCGTCCACTGGCGGCGGAGAGGTTCAGCGTGAAGCTGCCGCCCGAGAGGGAGTAAACCACATATTCAATGCCTTCCTGCACCATGGCAACCCCCGTGCTACTCAGACTCCCATTGGGGCGCATATTGGCGAAGTTGACCCCACTCTGGTTGAAGAAACGAGCAGCATGACCGGCGATATCGTAAGCCTGATCTCGCAGCGAAGCCTGAGAAGCGATAGCCGCATTCGGGTCCCATCCAAAGCTGAGATCGTTCTGGCTGACCCAGCCTGATCCTGCCAGACTGACTTCCCAGACCGCCCGGCGGATGTCATTCAATGTGAGGTTGGTCCCATCCCAACCCGGGACAGGTTCGCTCTGTAAATACGGCTTGGCAGGACTGGTGTTGAAGCCAGCCTGGAAATCATTGAAGCGATTGGTCCAATCGCCATGCAAGGTGACGACATCCACTTTAGCATCATTGTGAGGATCATCCCCTTCGATATGATCCGTATTGGTAAGCAAGAGATTGCTGCAACGTGCACGGAAAAAAGCCAAGAAATGCTGCTCATGCTGGTTCCTCAGGTTCTGATCGAACTTGTTGCCCTCATTGAACATTTCG
>MGNI01000150.1:0-878 GCA_001795115.1 Chloroflexi bacterium RBG_16_48_8
GCTGATCCGATCACAACCTGCAGGGAGTTGATTGGGCTGGAGAATGTCCCTCCTTCCTTCTTTACAAAACTCCAGTCCAGCGAATTATCGCCATCCACCCTCAATGTCTATCTTGGCGTGGCTAAAAGTGCGGAGGAGTTGGGATTGGACGAGCATGAAATCTTCATCAATGAGAGCGAGGATATCGATAGCCTTTACGAGTTAATGTACACTATCGTCCCTCCACCATCGATCGCTCTCACCTGTTATAACGTGGTTTACCCTGAAATCTCGCCCCCTGGCACCTCCATGGTGGTATTGACTGCGTTGGCCTACGGGGAACCGTGGGTTAAGCTGCCCCCTGAGGAGTATTTCAAAACCAAACAGCTATTGGGTGATCACATGATCCGAATCGCAGAAAGGATTGCACCTGATCTTCGTAAGTATACTGAAGTTGTCGAGGTCTCGACGCCCATCACAAATATGCGCTATGCAGGGACATTGGGAGGGAGCATCTACGGGTTCAACCAGCCTCCCAGAGATAACATGGTATGGCGCATGGGGCATCGCGGTCCCCTCAAGGGACTGTACTTTGTGGGTGCATGGACGCGGCCTGGAGCGGGGTTCGAACCATCTTTGTTTTCCGGGCAAATGGCCGGTAGCGAAATCTCGCGCCATATCAAGAGAATGCGACAGGAGGGGGCCAATGTCCATTAGACCCATCGAGGTTCTCTACTGGCTGCAGGATGTTCGTGAGCATTGGCGTGTCTCACGGCGACGGGAGGCCTTAAGGCAGCCCGGTCGAGGGTTTGACTACAGCGATGATCGCTTCGCGGGATTGGTGCGGGAGGTTGTTAAACGGTACCATCCGCAACATATGCAGTTGAGGGTTGTTGAAA
>MGNI01000150.1:972-1320 GCA_001795115.1 Chloroflexi bacterium RBG_16_48_8
TGTGGATGTGGATGGCGTGCTCACCAGCCGTCCCTATAGCATTTCCTCTTCTCCACAGGAGGATACTCTTGATCTAACTGTTCAAAATAGACTGAATGGCTTTGTGGCACAGTACATTTTGAATGAATTGAAGATTGGCGATGAACTTAAATCGACGGGTCCTAAAGGGCATTTCTATTATGAACCATTGATTGACGGGCAGGATCTGGTCTTCCTGGCGGGCGGCAGTGGGATCACACCTTTCATGAGTATGATCCGATCGTTGCTCCAGCAGGAGGAGGCTCCAAGAATACAACTCCTCTACGGAAGCCGTATCCCGGAGGACGTCATTTTCGGAGAAGAATTAGC
>MGNI01000150.1:1383-2547 GCA_001795115.1 Chloroflexi bacterium RBG_16_48_8
GTATTCGGGTCTCCGTGGATTTCTTGATGCAATCCTCCTCCGTGATCTTGTGGGTGACATAGAGGGTAAGACCTTCTACATTTGCGGTCCCAATGTGATGATTGATTTTTGTATGCGGGCGCTGGAGGAGCTTGGGGTTCCTCAACACAAGATCCGCAGGGAGGTGTATGGCCCGCCCGCAGATGTGACCAGAGAGCCTGGATGGCCGGAGGGCTTATCAGGGGAGACTGTCTTCGAGGTGGAGGTCCAGGATCACAAAACCATCACTGCCCCAGCCGGTGAACCGTTGATGAACTCCTTGGAGCGACACGGCATCATCCTTAGGGCAGTGTGTCGATCGGGGGAATGCAGCGCCTGCCGTATCCGCCTGTTATCCGGAAAGGTCTTCATGCCCAGACATACAGCCTTGCGCGAATCGGATCGATCCTATGGCTATATTCATGCCTGTGTGGCTTATCCTCTGGAAGACCTGAGGATACGAATTTAATATGGTGTCGAGGTTGCGGATTATTCGTAAGAGCCTTCCATGGGGTGCTCGTGAGGCGGAGGGCCTCGTGGTGGTGATTGATGTCCTGCGGGCTTTTACTTCTGCAGCATTCATGATGCATCTTGGCGCAGAAAAGATTTTCCTCCTCACGGATCCTGAGGAAGTATTGGCCATTTCGCTTGAGAGGGGTTACATCTCAGCAGGGGAAGTCGGTGGCAGGAAAGTCGAGGGTTTTGACCTGGGTAATTCTCCTTCCCAAATCTTATCCGCAGGCAGATCCTTTTTCCAAGGACAAACTGTTGCACTCCGTTCAACAGCTGGTGTAACAGGTGCGGTAGCTGCAGCGCCCCTTGCTGAACTGGTGATACTCGGAAGTTATGTGACAGCCAAGGCCATCTCGGAGTTCATCCTGCAATGTTCCCCTTTTCCCAGCATCGTCACTTTAGTGGCAATGGGGGATGGTGATAAGACATCCACACCAGAGGATGAAGCTTGTGGGGATTACCTCGAACATCTTCTCACTGGGATGCCCTATGATCATATCCAGGCGATCCATAAATCCTTCGAGCATGAGTTTACACAGATCTACCTTCAGGGGGATCAGGAGCATTTCCCTCGCCTGGATATCACCTATTGTTTCCAGCGTGATCTGTTTGATTTTGTCCTGGTGGCGAAGG
>MGNI01000150.1:2559-3993 GCA_001795115.1 Chloroflexi bacterium RBG_16_48_8
ATCTCGTAGCTCGAAAGCGATTCATTCAATAAGGTTCGTTCGAAGGAAGGAGTTCTCATGATCAAGACCCGCATCACCGAGCTTTTTGGTATCGAATACCCTATCGTTGGCGGATGCATGATGCACATCTCTGGGGCGGAGTTTGTGGCAACCATCTCCAATGCGGGCGCGCTGGGGCTCATGGCTTCGGCCATGTTCCCCAGCCAGGAAGAGTTCCGGGAAGCCATTTACAGGACCAAAGAGTTAACGGATCGACCTTTCGGGGTGAATCTAAGCCTATTCCCCGCCCTGCGTCCCATCGATAATGACCTTTATGTGGAGGTGATCCTGGAGGAGGGGGTCCCCATCGTCGAAACAAGCGGTCAACGACCCCCGGAGGACATGCTGAAACGGCTAAAGGATGGCGGGGTGAAAACCATGCATAAATGTGTCAGCGTTCGGCATGCCCTGAGTGCCCAAAAGGTAGGGGTAGATGCGGTCACTCTCTTTGGAACCGAAGGGGGTGGGCACATCGGTGAATATGGCCTTTCGACTTTCATTCTGGTGCCGGGTGCTGCGGATGAGTTGGAGATCCCGATACTGGCCGCAGGTGGGATCGTCGATGGCCGGGGATTGTTGGCGGCTCTGGCTTTGGGCGCGGATGGCGTCACCATTGGGACACGTCTCCTGGTAACGAAAGAATGTCCCATTCATGAGAACTTGAAACAGGCATTATTGGCAGCTACTGAACTGGATACGTTGCCGGTTTTAGGTTCGCTGCGCAATACCCTACGTGCCTGGAAGAATCCTGCAGCAGAGAGGGTCCTTGAGCTAGAGCGGGTGGGAGGGGATCTGAATGAGATCCTCAGTGCTGCCGCAGGGATGAAGTTAAAAACAATGATACAGGGTGGAGATATTGATGCCGGCGTGATCGCCTGCAGCCAGGGGATAGGTCTTATTCATGAGATTAAATCGGTGGAGGAGGTCATTCGAGGAATGGTGGCGGAGGCTGCGGCTATTCGGGCTGTGCTTTAAGTATAGGTATTCAAACCATCACTTAGCTTCATCCGATTATGATCAATAGCCAAATTGGCCTCTCTGCTTTGGTTAATCTGGTTGATAAGGGTAACTGCAAGCTCTTTGATCATGATCTGCTGTTTACCTACAACCAGGTAGACATGCTGACCTTCATATGATGACTGAAAGGCTTTCATCCATGCCATCGAAAATAGCTTCTTTGGAAATGAAATACATAATGAAGGGGTGAAGAATGACGAATGAATTGGTATTGCTGGAGAAAGCAGAGCAAATTGCTCGCGTTACACTCAACCACCCAGAAACGCTGAATGCCATCACTTATGACATGCTTCAAGAATTACGCCGGGTGGTGAAAGAAGTGGCGCAGGATAAGGATGTCCGCGCAGTTCTGCTAACAGGAGCAGGTCGTGGATTCTG
>MGNI01000150.1:4041-4473 GCA_001795115.1 Chloroflexi bacterium RBG_16_48_8
AGGGATGGGGTTGCGGTCTGCCGTGATGGAGATGAACGAGGTCCTACTCCAGATCGCCGAGATGGAAAAACCCTGGCTGGCCGCGATCAATGGACCTGCTGTAGGGGGTGGGTGCGCCTTGGCATTGATCTGTGATTTGGTCTTGGCGGCGGAATCGGCCTATCTCTGTGTGGGCTATGTTAACATCGGCGTTGTTCTGGACATGGGATGTTCTTTCGCTCTTCCCCGCTTGGTAGGGACGCATAAAGCCAAAGAATTAGCATTCTTTGGAGATCGCATTTATGCGCCCCAGGCTGCAGGGATGGGTTTGATCAACCGATCCGTGCCTGATAAGGAGCTGATGAATGCAGCACAGGATTGGGCCAGGAAGCTGGCGGCAGGACCGACGTTGGCCATCGGCCTCATGAAGCAAATGATCTATCGCGCTCAGCA
>MGNI01000150.1:4559-5192 GCA_001795115.1 Chloroflexi bacterium RBG_16_48_8
CTTTCTTCCAGAAGAGAAAACCGCAATTCAAAGGTAAATAAAATGAACAAGATTTCGTCCTTCGTCTTTCATCAATGTTAGTCTTACAAACAAGGAGATAATCCAATGGATTCACCTCCGCTGGAAGGATTGCGCATACTCGACCTCTCTCGCTTGCTCCCCGGACCTTACTGTACACGGATACTCTCCGATTTCGGCGCCGAGGTCATTCGCGTCGAGCCACCTGAGGGGGGCGATTGGCTGAGGGATGCGGGAGTCGTGGATGCCGGCATGGGATGGCTCTTTCAGGCGCTCAATCGTGGCAAACAAAGCCTGAAGCTCAATTTCAAGTCGAAGGAAGGGAGGCAGATTTTCCTACGACTTGTTGAAAGATCGGATGTCGTGTTTGAAACATTTCGTCCCGGTGTCATGGATCGGTTGGGATTAGGTTATGGGGAATTATCCGCTGTGAATCCAGGCTTGATCTACTGCTCCCTGACTGGTTATGGGCCAGAGGGTCCTTATCACGAACGGGTGGGTCATGATCTTAATTACATCGGCTTGACAGGCCTCTTGGATTTAACTGGAGCACCAGATGGACCCCCCGTAATCCCCGTCACTCAGGTTGCGGACATCATGGGTGGGCTCTGGGCG
>MGNI01000150.1:5203-8391 GCA_001795115.1 Chloroflexi bacterium RBG_16_48_8
ATCGCCCTTCAATCCCGCCACGCCACAGGGCAAGGGATGAGAGTCGATGGCTCGCTGCTGGGAGCAGCGCTGGCCAGCCTCCCCGTGGAAATTTCGAGGAAGATGGGGGGCAGGCCAGTGGAGAGAGGTCGCGGGGATCTATCAGGAGGTTTGGCTTGCTACAACGTCTACCGAACAAAGGATGAGAAGTTCATGACCCTGGCGGCATTAGAGCCGAAGTTCTGGGGCAATTTTTGTGAGATTGTGGGGAAAGAACATCTCGTTGGCAGTCAGTTTGCACAAGCATTGCAAGGTGATGAAGTTTATGAGGAAATGGTTGACTTGTTCCTCAGCCGAACGAAGCAGGAGTGGGTGGAACTCTTCGTTGGGGAAGAAGTATGCTGTGAGCCCGTTTATTCATTAGAGGAGGGGATGAGAAGTGAACCTGTCTCGGCGTTGGAAATGATCACAGAACTTGGAATTTTGCCTCCAATCAGGCTCTCGAGTGTTGGTAATATTCCTTCTGGCCCTGCTCCTACATTGGGTCAGGATACGAAAGACATCCTCAAGGGCTTAGGCTATTCTGAAGATGAGATCAGCAGATTGCAGAGAGAAGGGGTGATTTGAATTCGATGAGCAGAAGGGGATTCTTCCCATGAAGGCTGTAAGAAAAATAACTACATCTGCGCTTACGAGGATGGTTTAGAGGCATATGGCGATCCCTGCAATAAAGATTCCCTTTCTTATCTCTAACAACCTCCGAAAGAGGCTAACGAAGATAGTAGCGATTATGGTGATATTAAAACCATAGATATAGAAGTAAAACTGATGTGAAATTTTTCCTTACTTATTCATTGAGTTAATGAAAAGGGTTTTCAATACTATTGTTGTTGAAATTTGGTCTGATATACGCGATTATATTAGTGTCATCTGAGTACAAATATACGGTTTAGTCTCAAGGACCGTGTCAATAAGATTGTCATCTATATTGGAGGAATTTTTGTACAGCAGTAGTGTTACTAGTAAAAATCGACAATGAAATCTTGTTCTAAATAAAAATTTATTCCTTGCTCTAATGAGACGAAGTACCTATGCAATATTGACTCATAGCAAAAAATGTAACTTTAGTTCTTCCAGAATGGGTAGATTAATAGCGCTGAGTTCCCAGAAACAGTTTTCTAAAATTTTTTGATAAAGACTTCCGTATCTTTTGAATGTTAAAATGGTTCACTTAATCGAAGGGATCTCAGTATCATAAATTTTAGAGTTGGAGTGATTATGATGGCTGATTTAATACCGTCTGAAGATTGGAACATACCAGAGTTAATGGAACAATTACACAGGAAATATATTAAGAACAACTTATCTAATGATTGGAATGATGAGCATGAAGCAATTGCAGTGATTTTGACAAACTTAAAAAATAATATCTCTCATCGATATGTAAAACCTTTAATTATTGATCCTGGCGGATCTGGCATAGTTATACGTATCAATGATAAGAATTTGGCTGAGCAACAATTTGCTTTGAAAATACCTCGTCCATTGCCAGGAAAAATCAACCTAGTAATATCGATGCTTGAGAAAGAAATATCACAGTTAATACAATTGAAGCACAACTCGATTGTGAGGATTCATGATTCAGGCTCAATTTCGCAAAAATTCGATGCTCACAATAAAGTTCCATATTATATAATGGATTTCTTGTCTGGTGATAAATCATCAGATTACCTAAAATCAACCGAAGTCGAAGAATATGCATTTATTAATATTGTACAGGAAACGGTAGATGCATTGAACTACATGCATGAAAACAAGGTTGCTCACTTAGACATAAAACCAGGCAATATCCTCATTGATGACAAAAGAAGACCAATAATCTCTGATCTTGGTACTGCGAAAAGAATGGATGACTCGTCGAACATAACGATAGTTGCATGTACTCTAGGTTATGCACATCCTCGGTTAATTAATTTTCTTGATAAAGATCCCTCTGATCCAAATCGCGTAAGAGGGCCTTTAAAGAGAAAAGATATTGATCCAAAATGGGATCTGTACTCATTCGGCAAAACGTTATTGAATTGGCTTGGAATCGATCTCAACGGAGATGATGTTCCTCGGTCGCATGAAATACGTCCTTACTCCCGGAAATTTTTATTATTAATGGCTGCTCGAATGCTTGATGGAGAAATCCCTCTCTGGTTGGAAGACCGTACTGGGCTTAGGCGAAAGGTTATTGACGAAATCAAGTATGTGAGTTTCTCCCAAGTTCTTATCGACATTTTGAAGCTTTCGGGAAGATATTCTATTATCGAAGTGGTTCCAGAACTTAATGCATACGACCCAAATACAATACAAGTATCTTCAGATGCACCTACTACGTTCACAGATCGAGTTAAGAATATTCTTAACCATCCGAACGTTCGCCGTCTTGCTTCTATCCAACAACTTGGTCTTGTGAACCAAGTATATCCAACTGCAACCCATTCTCGATTAGAGCACTGCATTGGTTCTTTTCATAATACATGTAGATACGTATTGAGCCTTTATTATGATCCTTATAGCCCATTATTTCGACAAATTATGGGGAAAGATGATGTTTGCACAATTTTATTAGCTGCCCTTCTTAATGATATTGGTCATTATCCATTAGCTCATGATCTTGAGGAGGTGGACAATAAATTTTTCGACCATGTGTCTTTAGGGATAGATATAATTGCGGGAGAGCGGAAAGTGGGTCGGGTAGGATCGATAAAGTTTCAGACATTTGATGATGTGCTTAAACCCTGGGGAATAACAAAGGAAAGAGTAATAGAAGTACTTAAAGCAAAATTAAATAAATATGATGCCCCTGTAAAAAGCAGGATTCTTCATAGCATAATTGATGGTCCTATTGATGCTGATAAACTTGATTACCTCAAGCGTGATGCGGATCGTTTGAACGTCACATATAGCAATGGTCTTGATATTGAGCGCATACTCCGATCTCTTACTACCATAATTGTGCCAAAGGATGGAGATACGTTAGCATGTGTTGGAGTCCACGAAAAGGCAAAAGTGACAGCAGAATTTGTCTCAATTGCACGATATGGCATGTATTCCCAGGCATATTGGCACCATACTGTCAGGGCGATGAAGGCAATGTTATCGAGAGCTGTTAATAAATTATTATCGATAGCACAAGACAAGTCTCAAAAGTGGCGAGACGA
>MGNI01000150.1:8458-8790 GCA_001795115.1 Chloroflexi bacterium RBG_16_48_8
AACATTTCTTAATATGATTGATTCGCCAAGAGATAGCGAGAAGAAACGTTCTGTAAAAGCTCAAGACAGAGAGAATGAGAGCACTATCTCGGAGACAGATGCAGCTGTAATCACTTTCTTACGATCACGTCTGAGGAGAGAGTCGGCGAGTGAAAGTCAATTGCTCGATGATTTATTGGCACGTAAATTATTCAAAAGGATGTTTGTATTTTCTACTGAGAGAGATAAGGAAGAGTGGAAATTCCTACTTCAGCGATGGGAGGGTCTTAATATAAAGCAAAAAATTGAGGTTTATGGATTAATCGAGGAATCAATTGCTAATCAAGTTGATA
>MGNI01000151.1:0-2237 GCA_001795115.1 Chloroflexi bacterium RBG_16_48_8
ATTGGTGGTGGAGGATCGCGGAAGACACAACCGCCTTGCGCTATTACAACTCTCTTGACTGATTGGCCACTTTTCAGGTGAGTCATAAATGCAACTGCTGTTGGTGGGTATTGTGATCTCCTTGATGAGTGGACGCGAAGAGATTCTGTAGATATACTCTGCAACGGCTTCTGTATGGATCTTTGCGAGATTTTTCTCAAGGGTCCATGTAAATGACAACAGGAGTATCTCCGAGGAGAGAATATCTTGAATTATCCAGCGAACGATTTGGAAAGAATCCTGCTTTCAGAAGAGGAAATTAAGGTTCGAGTTGAAAGTTTAGCCAAACAGATCTCCAAAGATTATACCGATACCCCTAATCTATATCTCGTCGGCATCCTTAAGGGCGCCTTTATTTTTCTGGCGGACTTGGCCAGGCATATTACCGTACCTCATAAGGTGGATTTCATGGCGCTCTCAAGCTACGGAGCGACGACTGAGAGTACGGGTGAGGTCCGGATCATCCTGGATTTACGGCAACCTGTGGAGAGGATGCATATCTTAATTGTGGAGGACATCATTGATACTGGGAATACAGTTCATTACTTGCAGCGGCTTCTTAAAGGTCGTCAACCAGCATCCTTAAAAACCTGTGCCCTTATAAAAAAGCAACGAAATTCAATCGAGGTCCCAGTTGATTATTTGGGGTTTACCATCCCTAATGTTTGGGTCGTGGGGTATGGCTTGGATTATGCCGATACTTACCGCACACTTCCCTATATCGCTGAATTAAAAAAGGAAATTTATCAGCCAAGGTAATCCTCGGGAGGTTTGCTCTCACAGGTCCTGGATTTCAGCCTTCTCAGATGAATATCCTTTAGGTCCATAGGATGTTGACCGGCAATTTGATCCGGTCATCATTATTTGCAGAGCGACTTCGCTAGTGCGTCTTTGCTCTATCAAAGTTGCTAATTGCCCAGCGCTCAATTGTTTGCCCCATCCTTCGGCCCGGCTGATGCATTACGTTGCGCTCCCCAAGACAACTGGAATGATGATAGGAATAAAACCACATAGGTAACTGAAAACCCCAAAGCCTGCGTTCCCAAGGAACGCTTCACTGTTGGCAGTGGGCTCTTCTCTCAAAAGACCTACCAGGGTAGAGACCCATCATCCCGGTGCATATAGCCAGCGATACAGGGCAAGCGTAAAAACAACGCTGATGATAGGAGGGATCATGTCGGTATTCTCATTCAAGGGTGAGTCTCCTTTTCTGAATGGGCTTTCTAATCGGGTTTCTATCTGGATAAACAAATCGATTGACAAGGTTTACCTGTGCGGGAGCTTTACTTCTCATCTTTCAAGAGGCGTTCGATAACAACGAGAAATACCTGCGGGATAGGCATACCGCTTTCTTCCATTTTGTGCGTATTCACTTTCATATCTTGATTTGACCTTCTACAACATCTGTTCTAGACTGGGCGCATGCTCGCAAAGGTCCACTCTTGTGCCATTGTCGGGCTGGAGGGGGCGGTTGTGGAAGTCGAGGTGGACCCCTCTCGCGGGCTACCCTCCTTCACGATTGTTGGTCTACCAGACACTGCGGTCCAGGAAAGTCGGGAACGCGTCCAGGCAGCGGTTAAAAACGCTGGCTTTGTATTCCCGCGCCAGCGGTTGACGGTGAATCTTGCCCCCGCAGCACTTCGCAAGGAAGGTCCATCTTACGATCTGCCCATTGCTCTGGGTGTTCTGATTGCTTCTTCCCAAATTTTACCTGACTGGTTGGAGGGCACATTGGCTGTGGGGGAATTGTCCTTGGATGGTTCCTTGAGGCATGTTCGCGGAATCTTGCCAATGGCAGCCCTTGCGAAAGAGAACGGTTTCAAGCGCGTGTTAGTGCCTCAAGTTGATGCACCAGAAGCAGCTTTAATTCCTGATCTTGAAGTGCTCCCAGTTGAATCTCTCACAACCCTGATTAACCATTTTTCAGGGGTTATCCCTATTCAACCTTATCAACCGCAGAAACTTAATGAGGTGGAATATCTTGGGTTGACGGATTTCTGTGAAATCAAAGGGCAGGAACATGTGAAACGGGCTTTAGAGGTCGCAGCTGCGGGTGGACATAATGTTTTGATGATTGGACCTCCGGGTGCAGGAAAAACATTGCTTGCTAGAGGGCTCCCCTCCATTCTCCCTAAAATGACGATTGAAGAGGCTTTGGATGTCACCCGTATCTATTCTGTAGCTGATCAATTGCCTCC
>MGNI01000151.1:2250-6329 GCA_001795115.1 Chloroflexi bacterium RBG_16_48_8
GACGCCTCTTGTCCAAACCAGACCTTTTCGTAGTCCCCATCATACGATCTCTCATGCAGGTCTTGTGGGTGGGGGGACATGGCCTCGCCCTGGTGAGATTTCTCTTGCCCACAGAGGTGTTCTCTTCTTGGATGAACTTCCGGAATTTGGAATGCGTGTGCTGGAGGTTCTACGACAGCCGTTGGAAGATAAGGTGGTAACGATCAGCAGGGCGCGTGGAGCTTCTTCATTCCCGGCGAATTTTATGCTTGTAGGTGCTATGAATCCCTGTCCCTGTGGGTATTTTGGTGATCCCATCAAACAGTGCAGTTGTTCTTCCGCCATTGTCACACGGTACCAAAAGCGGATCTCGGGTCCGCTCCTGGACAGGATCGATATCCATGTCGAGGTCCCTCGCGTGGATTTTGATAAATTGGCTGACGATCGATTGGGGGAACCCTCCGTCAAAATTAGGGAACGGGTCGAATTGGCACGAGAGATCCAGCGAAAACGATTGGAGGGGACTGAGATGACCTGCAATGCAGACATGAGACCCACTGAGGTACGAAAGTTCTGTCCATTGGATGATTTGGGGAAAGGGATTGTCCGACAAGCCATGAGCCAATTGCAGCTCTCCGCCCGTGCGTTTCACCGCATCCTAAAACTTGCCAGGACGATTGCGGATCTGAGTCAAGAAAGCGATATAGAACCCTCACATCTTGCAGAGGCTCTACAATACCGCCCAAGGCGTTGGAATTGAATCTGTATAAGACTTCAATAATGTTGGTATACTTTGCGCATCAAGATTGGATGGGATCATGTTGAGCACCTGAGATTGTGCATGTGACCATTGTCAATCAGCACTGGAGATTTGATCAGTGATTACAAGTTTAAGCGGTATGGCGCTGTGCTGGTTGAGTGTTTCCGATGCGGGATGAGAATCGGATTGAAATTTACCTTTTTAATTGGCAGGTAATAATATGGAAAACGAATTTCTAAATGCTGAGTTGAGAAAGAGTCACCTGAGCTTCAAAGGATTATTCTTCACTCTTATGGCATTATTCATCGTTGGTGCCATCGCTACGACACTTTACATTTTGTCTCAACGCTCTCTTCGTATTGCATTTATGAGTGATAGGGATGGGGATAACGAAATATACGTCATGGAGATGGATGGAAGCGGTGTAGTTAATATTACCAATAATGAAGCCCAGGATGGTCTTCCAGGCTGGTCCGAGAGAAAAAGATCGATTGCCTTTCTATCGACAAGGGAAAGCACTTCAGCCGCTATTTATCGGATGAACCTATACGGCAAAAGATTGAAGGCTCTCGTAACGAACATGCCGATTATTGCAACCTTCCCTGCGTGGTCTCCAGATGGGAAATGGATTGCCTTTGATAGCGGGCTTGCAGGACAATCAGATATCTACCTGATAAATGTTAAAACAGGGGAGGTGCGGAACCTTACGGATCATCCCTCTGCCGATCGATTTTACGGATGGTCACCAGATAGTAACCAAGTCCTTTTCGTATCTAACCGAGGAGACCAAACCGTAAATAACCCGGCCATCTATAGCATAACTTTAGAAAGCTCAGAAATGGTGCGATTAACCGAACCCGACTCTGTGAATGTGCTGGCATCCTGGTCGCCTGATGGAAAGAAAATCGCTTTTACTTCCGATCGTGATGGGAATGCAGAGATTTATATCATGGATAGAGATGGCAAGAATGTCACTCGTTTGACAGATAACCCAAAGTTCGAAGGTTTTCCAATCTGGTCCCCCGATGGAAAAAGAATTGCTTATATATCTATCGATGAGGTGACTGAAGAGGGCAATCCTGAAATCTATGTTATGAATTCGGATGGCTCAGATCAGAGAAATTTAAGCAATCACCCCATGCAGGACGGTTTGGAATGGGAATTCTCTTGGTCTCCTGATGGCTCAAAAATTCTCTTCACCACGGATCGCGATGGGAATTTGGAGATCTACGTCATGGATGCGGATGGGGGGAACCCGACCAACTTAACCAATCATCCTGCAAACGATAGTGCCCCTGCATGGATTAAATAACCCTCCTTAGATGGCAATGTCAATTAACTGGAGGTGATGCATTTGCTGCCTCAATAGCTGTATCGTGCGAATGGATCCATCCGATTGTAAGCATTGGATGGGTCGCACTTCCAACCTTTCAATATCACTTGACTATGTTAAGCCTTAATGCTAAATTTACGCTAAATGTAGTTTAAAAACTTATTTCTGGATTAATTAAGTAATTTAGCTACATATTGAGATTGCGGCTGAGCTTGAGGATGGCATGAAGGAAATGAATGTGGAAGAGAGTCGTGGATCTAGAGCAAAGTATCTTGCCATCATTGGGGATGTTGTAAGATCAAGAGATATCCAGGATCGAAATGAGTTTCAACAGAGACTTAGAGGGGGGATCTCTAAGGTGAATCAAGAATTTTCTTCCTCCATCGCTTCACGCTTTGTTTTAACAATTGGCGACGAATTTCAAGGTCTTTTGAAAAGCCCAGAGGTTATCCCTCAGCTCCTGGCAGTTATTCGATCCGAAATCCATCCAATTGAACAAAGGATTGGAATAGGAATTGGGAATCTCGATACGAAGCTGGAGCCAGTTGCCATAGGTATGGATGGGCCCTGTTTTCATCGAGCCAGAGATGCTATCGAGCGAGCAAAATCCTTTGAGACATCCATTGAGGTTGAAAGCGGCAAGTCGAATGAACCTTTCCGGATTTATTCTTTGCTTTATTCGAACCTACGTAGGGGGTGGACTCCTCGACAACGGCAGGTTTTTGATCTCTCCATGATCGGCATGGCTGGGAATGTGATCGCTCAACAATTAAGGATCACTCCCAGCGCTATAAGCCAACATCTGAGTGCGGTTGGAGCAGACGTCGTTTTTAATGCTACCCGAATATGGGTTGATGTTCTAGTAGACATTTTTAATTCAACGGAGTGATCTTCGATGCTTGAGTTCTATTTGCTTTCTCTTTTAAGCATGTTGCTCACGGAATATGGTTTCAAAACTCGGAAGCGCGCCATGGCCTGTCTGAGAGCAGCATGGCGCCCTCGTCAGACGTTGGTGAGAATTCTTTTCTGGTTGATTGCATTGGCGTGGTGCTTCGTGCAGACGACACAAAAATGGCCTGTTCTCATCCTGTTTACCATTGCCGTGCTGGTGGGTGAAACCGCTATCATCTTTGTCCGTCGACGCACCCACCAGGATTTATCCCGGAACTATCCTTTGGGTAGACCTTTGACTCATTTGCTTCCCTTCTTTTTTGCGCTTATACCCGCCTTGTTAGGTGGATTGTTTGCTCAGCGGTTTTTTCCGGACTCCTTCAGCGTTTTGCAGAGTTATCCAATATTGGCCTTGAAGGTCATGACCAGTTTTACGGCCATGTTCTGTTGGTCAACCATGTTTACAGTGAGCATTGTCGCTTTGGTCAGGTCCAGTAAATTTTCGGATGAGATCGAACCCCATTTGGGCGCGGGTGAAGTGATCGGGATTCTGGAACGGATTTTCACTGTAGTGCTGGTCCTTGCTGGGGGATTATCTGCAGTCGGGTTTGCAGTGGCAGCGAAGGCAGCAGCCCGTTACCCTCAATTTAAAAACCCTGCCTTCGCAGAATATTTCTTGATCGGGACGCTATGTTCCATTGGGCTTTCGTTGTTAGCGGGTCTGGCTCTTAGTTTGTCCTGATAGATCTTGAGTTGGAACGGTTGATGGATATGAGCCTTTCGCAAGAGTACTCCACTCCTCGCCGCGTTTTATCCATTATTCATGCCCCACACATCCCAAGCAAAGGCGATCGCAGATTACATGAAGTGTTAGGTTGGAACGATCCATATGAAATGGCTCAGCAGTTCATTGCAGATGTGGCCAAGTGTAGTTTTAATCGAGCCCTTTTTGAGATTGTAGAACAGATAGAAGTCGATGGGTTTCCAGTCAAATTGGATGGTTTCTATTACACACCGGAGACCTATCTTGATTGTTGGCGATCAAGGGCGGGTTTCCATCATCCAGATAAGGTGGACTATTCTAAACTTCTGGCAGAATTCGATGTCAGGGAAAAG
>MGNI01000151.1:6347-7227 GCA_001795115.1 Chloroflexi bacterium RBG_16_48_8
GATGAGGTCTGGCTATTCGCTTTTTCCTATGCTGGTTATTTTGAATCAGTCATGGGAGGACCAGGGGCTGTTTGGGGTAATGCACCGCCGCTAACGGGCACAACAAATTGGCCACGTCGATTTGTTGTTATGGGATTCAACTATGAGCGTGGTGTGGGTGAAATGCTTGAGAACCTTGGCCATAGAGCCGAGTCTATATTATCGAGGCAGTTCCAAAAGTCGGAAGGGTATGAAAATTTCTGGGATCGATTTACCCGCTTTGACATAAAATATCCTGATTATGCTGAAGTGGGAACGGTGCATTTTGCCCCCAATAGTGAGAGAGATTATGACTGGGGGAATAGCCGTTATGTCTTCAGCCGCTGCGACGATTGGATTGATTTTCCATCCTTTCAAGGGAAAGTGAGACAGGTGAACTGTGAGGAGTGGGGTGGTGGCGACATCCGACTTCATCATTTATGGTGGTTCAAGCATTTCCCTCATCTGGATGGATCTACAAAAGGATTCTTACATAATTGGTGGGATTATGTGCTGGATCCTGACAAAGTCGACTGAGAATCAACACAGAATTCTTAATGTCCCGATGTGAGAATAAGACTTCACTGAAATCACGCTAACAGAATGTACCTAGATAGCATTGCCCAGAATATGACTTTAACATCATTTCATTTTGGGTAAGGTAAAGGATTATAAAAGCGTCTTTAACGGGTCTCCACGCAATTTTTTGCCATTGCCCTTGCCATTCAATGCTCTTCTTTTAAAAAATATTTAAGCAGGATGAATGACAGCCGAGTTTTCATGGGGCTTGCCTTTATTTTTCTCTCACCAGAAATGGATATTTCAAATGAACTCCCACCAATCAGGTAAGAGTAATCGAGCT
>MGNI01000151.1:7260-9272 GCA_001795115.1 Chloroflexi bacterium RBG_16_48_8
TTTAATGCATTCAGGGGACGTCATCATTGCTGCTGAACATGGTTGATTTTTGATTATGATGATTTCATCGGAACACCGCCAGTTCCATTGTCGTTGGTGGTTGATTGATTTGTCCATCTCCTCATACGACTATTTGAAGGGGGTAGTTCCATCATTTTCTTGTGAATGTGCGGATACATTTCTCACTCAACTTCGGACGCAAGTTCGGACGTATTAAATTGCCAATTGGAAGAAGAAGACGAAATTTTCTCTTGGCATGAAAATGTCCTCCATCCTGGAGACCCTGATCCGCAGGGTTGGAGTATCCAGGAGGAGGTCATGTTTGAGTTTATCTCGATGCAAGATTTCTGCCAATACTTATTCGATCAATGTAAACATGCGCAGACAGCTGCCTTGATCTTTCGGGCGATTTTGGAAGCCCGTTCACCGCGTCTGTCCGATCTTTCGCATAAGATGCCTGCCAATCCAGATGTCAACTACAAACGCATCCAGCGTTTCCTTGCAACATCCGAATCCAAAACCGCCCTGTAACGACTATTCTGGGAGGAGGCTCCATTTGTCATGGGCGATCCGACAGAAATCGAGCGTCTAAGAGCCAAACACACGGATTATATGGGCTTGCTCAAGGACGGAAAAACCCGTGGCTTCTGGCTACTCCCTCTGGCTATCCCCTTCCGAGGGCGAGCGATCCCATTCAGCTTTATTTGCTACTCCGCGTAGACCATCAACCATGAAGCCAGCTCGCGCAATCTGAAGCATCGGCGAGCCTTTCGAGAAGTGAAACTGCTGCTTGGTGAGAAGCCTTTGGTGCTGGATCGAGAGTTTAGCTATGAAGATATGCTGGAATCGTTGGTTTCTGAAGAGTTAAAGTTTGTGATTCACCTAAATTTGGGCAGCAACCCTCCACGCCTGTTCAATGACGAAGGTCATCAGGTTGGATTGGTTCTTGGTCCGCTAAGGCAAGAGCTACCGGGGACTGTATTACAAGGGCAAAGTATGTGTGAACATCGCTAGAGAATGGCAGAAAGGGCTGGAAGAACCACTTTGGGTGATGACCAATCTAGATCCTGAAGAAGAACTGAAGATTTATCAGAAACGGATGAAAATCGAGCAGGCCTTCAAAGACCTGAGAAGCCTCTTATGCATCGACAGGCTGATGAACAAACAGCAGATTTACATGGAGCAAATGATCGCTATGGTGCTTATCGCTTACTGCATTGGCCTTATGGTGGGCGAAAAAATACGAGATATTCTCTCTGGGGGAGAAGGTGATGTATCAAGAGACAGAAGACGGAGAAGAAAGAATTGGAGGAATGGCATAAAGAGTAGGAAATGGAAACAGTATTCGGGATGGTTTATTCTGCGTAAACACAAGATTCAATTGTCAGAAGAAGCGATTGAAAAAATCGTGAATGAGGTTCTCGAAATATTCAAGTCTATCGTTCGAGGTTTTGTCCGTGGTTGTGTCTGAACTTGAGTTCTCAAGCTGTTAGGAGCAACTGAAAAGTGAACACCTTTTTCAATTCAAAGGTGAACTCTAAATCCCTGAAGCGGAAGAACAAGGGAGTGGACCATTTTACTACTCCACCATATTCGAAGCTGCATGGCTTGTTTTTCTATGTCCGGGACCATGTGAATATCCACTTCTTCACGCAAGTTCACCTTGGGCACCTCGATTTCATGATTGAAAAGGGAAATGCGTCGATAACCATTTACGATCTGTTGCTCACGAAGACAGAAGATATCTTTCGGTGAGGTATAGGGTTCTGGGATGGAGAAGGGTCGGAAAAAGGCTGTTGCCTTCAGCCAAGGCTCTAGCAAAGCGAAAGCCGGGGATTTCTCCGGTTGTAGAATGGACCTGATGATGATTGTAGCGGTCGAGTTCTTCTCGGAGCACTCCTCGTACCTCTTCATGGGAGCGAAGGCCTTCCAGGACGCAAGTGCGCACAATCCGGTCTTGTAACCAGCGGTAGGGTCTTTCTACTTTACCCTTGGCCTGAGGGGAAAGAGCG
>MGNI01000151.1:9390-11388 GCA_001795115.1 Chloroflexi bacterium RBG_16_48_8
GTAAGCAGTCCACATAGTAACGCAAAGGCAATCCATAGGTCATGATCAAGGCTTGAGTAGCCTGGATATGAGCCCAGGTAGTCTATGCAGGGAAAAAGTCAGCGAACAGGATCTTGCGACTGTAATCATCGATGGAGGGGATGAGGGTCCATTTCTCTTCGGAAAGAGGGGACCACAAATGATGAGAGGCGTCATGCTGTACCAATGCGCCAATGGAAGCGGTCAACACTTCACGATCATGAATCTTCCTTCTCCTGCGCGGTTTGTGACAATCCAGCTTCTTAGCCCTATCGATGATCGTAGTAACAGACACATCGATCCCTTTCTTATAAAGCCGATCCCTGATTGCTGAGTAGTTGTATCCAGAGATTGGAAGATCCGGGTTTTCAACAATCTCTTTCTCCCGCAGCAAAGCCTTCTCAATCTCGGATTCCACTTCAGCAGACAATCTGACAAAAGTCTTTCTCTGATAAGCGATGGAGAAGGTCTCTAGCCCTTGCCGATAGTATTTCAACAAGGCAAAGAACCGTATCTTGCCGATACCCAGCATCTCTTGTATATCCGCTCTTCTCATTTTGCCTTGGCATTAACTTTGAAGTAAGACCTTGATCTGTTCATCTGTGAAGCTTTTATGAAGCTGACTCATAGATTCCTCCCTTTTGAAAGGAGAAATCTATCAGAGTAAGGAGTTATTGTAGGTGTTCACTTTTCAACTTTAAACGGTTCACTTTTGAACTTTAAATCACAGGTCAGTTCTCAAGCTTGACAATGCCCAGGAGAAGAAGTACAGTGTTCTAATTAAAATTCAAGAGAGCAAATAACCCCCGAAAGTTGCACAGGATCACGAAGTAAGTGGGTGAGCAGTTAGGATCGCTGGATACTATCCACATCCCTGCCTGAGTTACAAACCCTCTTGGTTGCGTGTCCAAGCCTTTGCTGAGAAAGGAATGTCGCAATGTTAGGCCTGGCAAAAAAGGTAGTTTAAGCCAGCTGTTATTCTACTGCGGAGGCCGGTTTATCATGCGCATTTATCGATATTTGGGTTGGCATAACCTGCGAGTAAAGATGCGCAGTATGGGTGATGGGGTTAAGTGGCGATAGGTGTGTAGTACATTCTGTGATCTAGACAGATCGCCTTTGACGGTTTCGCAAGTCAATATCCAATGAGTGGTTACCGATGTGACGTGCTGAACCGATTCGATCTCACCATAAGGAAGGTCTTGCGATGTGGTGGCTCTTATCAATTCCAGTATTTGTGCTGTTGCTTGCGGTATTGTTTGAGTACCGTGTGCGTCAGCCTGACCAGATTGTGCTATATGAATCCGGAGGGGAGATCCTTCGTCGTGCGGGGCGTTACTATCCTCGTCATTTCAGTCTCTCGATCCCTTCAACAGTGCAGTCATTGGCCATGGAGGTACTTACTGAAGCCAAGGGTCGTGTTGGCTTGATTATTCGATTGACTGCTATTGCAGCAGCCGATCCACAACGCCTGGAGCAGCTCATCCGCTTCGGAGGGTGGGACACTCTGGCTGTCGAGCGAGCAACTGAGGAGTTGCGGGTGGCGATTCAGGGTCTGATGCGGGAATTCACTTCGCAGCACGAAGTCGAAACCATCTCAAGCGCCGAATTGTCTCGGCAGCTTGAAGAGCAACTGCGCAGCTATGGTGAGCGCCTGGGGCTGGAAGTGATCTCTGTGACCATCCAATCGATCGACCCCACTGATCCTGAGATTGCAGAGATGTTGCGTGAACGAGAAGCCGCACGGATTCGCGAGCGCACGGAGAAGGTGCATCAGGAGGCGCGCGTAGCTGCAGCGAAGGCGCGTGTAGATGCCGATGCTCAGATTGTCGTGGCGGAACACAATTTGGAATTAAAGCAGCTATCCCTCAAGCGTGAACAAGAAGAAGTGCAAGCCCAGCTGGAACGCATCCGAGTGCAAGAAGAGTTGGACCGGCGCCGGATGCAGCTTGAGATGGATCGCGCAGAGGTGGAACTTGT
>MGNI01000151.1:11419-12110 GCA_001795115.1 Chloroflexi bacterium RBG_16_48_8
AGTGGCAAGACTGGCCGAAGCCAGCCAGAGTTTACGCAACGCCCGAACAGTTATTTCGCTGTCGGGTGATGAACTGTCGGAAGGCTCATCTATTTTCCAAACCCTGCTATCGCTCCTGAGAGGGGGGGCGTCAGCCGGACAAGCCACTCAAAAACCCGAGGCACCCGAGTCGAAATAAAAAGGATTGAGTCTCACGCATATTTGGAAGGGGAACTCATCTGAGGGACGTTCCCATGTCGAATAGAGATAGACAGCATCAAGCTATTTTCGCCCTTAAATCACTACGAGCAGCCAAGGTTTCCGAAATCAGTGAAGCCACTGCCGGTGCTGCCTTAGCGCCAGAACAGCGCGTCAATTTTCATATCGGCCATCCAGTCCAAGACGATCGTCTGACTCGTCTATACCAAAGGTTAATCTTTGGTTTGCCAGTTCATACAGAGGAGCAGGCGTCGGATCCTTTGGATATGTTGACGGTTGACGAATCCCTGATGACAAGGCTGCGGTTCTTGGCGCAGGTAGTGGAAAATAGTGTGGCCTATCTGCCAAGTGGTGGTTTCAGCAGTCGCAGCCCCGGATCTTTAGCAGGAAGAATTCAGCACTGGCTCAGCTCAGGTCAGGAAGAACCATTGGACTACGATTTGGGCTTGAAATCGGGTCGACGGGAAGTCACCATGATAAGCGGAGGGCGCTG
>MGNI01000152.1 GCA_001795115.1 Chloroflexi bacterium RBG_16_48_8
CAGCTTTTCATCCTCGATTATGAACCATGTTGCAACAGAATTCAAGAAGCAATCCCACCCTCCCATCATTTATAATCCCTTTCAAAGATTACATTGAAGCAAAGCCATCGCCATATTGCCACTCTTTGACCTGAACCTTCTCCCGCCTGTTGAAAATGCTCCTTCAAACCATCTGCCTTCTCTGGCCAATCAACATTTGAAGCATTGTTTTGATGATACGGAAGCTAACGTCGCAGACCAAGGAAAGGATCTTAAATGCAAAAAATGGCTTTCGCGGAAGGATAACGACCTCGAGATGAGCGGCCCGTTTTCAACCTCGGCATGGAATTCAAGCCTTACACAAACTCATACGAATCTCGGGTCCGCTCCATTGAGGTGTTAGGCAGACCTTTACTCATCATTAGGTGCTATTGAAACAGTCCTAGAGATAAGATTTAATATCGAGGATGCCTGTAAAGCGAGCGCATTAGCCACCTGAACTGGTAGCTTCGTATTCTTGGCAGCAGAGAGCTTTTCCCAAAGATCTTGAAATTGACTATTTGCAAGGATTAAATCAATCTTTGAGGCTTCGTCTTTTGATAAATGCTCTGCAATCGTTGGAAGCCAGGAAGCTTTCTTTAGTTCTGATCGGTCTTTTCTACTGAGACCTGCCATTTCAAGGAGAGATCTCAGGGTTAAATCCAAAGCTGATCTAAGACCCATGAGAGGCTCTTGGGGGTCTTCTCCATTAGGAAGTAAGCGGAACTGATGAGACGCGTCCTCATATTTCGAAGCTGCAGTAGGGTTTATTGGCTTCAGAAACGAAATAACATGATCGCGTTCCTCATCACCCGTCACTAAATTGCGATATGTCATTGCTAGGCCAGAGAATTCATCGCGCTCTTCTTTACCCTCAAGGTAGTTATGACTTCCAGTAATGAAAGAGAACGCATCAGAGGATGCGGTGCTGGCTGTAGAAGAGACCGCGAAAATCAAACCTTTTGGATCGGAGGTATGGTGATCAAATAGAGGTTTTGTTCGTTCGACCAAGAGCGGTATTGTCTGGTTCGAAAGAGACCATTCTCTTACCAAATCGGGAGGCAAATACTTCTCAGCGAATGCAATGCAATCAACAAGAAATGCGACTATATCCTTAAACTTCGAAAGCGCCCGTGCCTGGTCGATGAGGGATTCTTGGAAAATGATTGTGTCATTAAGTAACTGACGAGCATGAGTTGGAGTATCCATGTCTACCTCTAATACACCTATTGGCTGTGAGGTGGGCAGCCAGGATCGATTTACGCATGCATAACTCTCTGGCATCCCCAGCCCGATACATCGAATAGTTGAAGTATTTGATAATTGAAAAGAGTCCTAGTCGGAGGGATCTTGCATTTTTCCTCGAACAATCGACCTCAATTCATCTATCGGCTGTAGCTCTCCACGCACATCCTCATAGTACCAGTGCTCCCAGCCGTTACAAGGACTGCCATTCATCATATGCTTACCCGCTTGATGGATCGAGCCCTCGAAGCTATCAATCTTGAGTTTACCATCCGGCTTCACCTTTGCGGATTTTGCCCTGTCCAATTGGAAGTACAAGTGCTGTCCTGGCTTCACAAGGCCGTTCTCAAGGAGGCTAGCAAAAGGAACGCGAGGCTCTAATGCCTTCTTGTTTCTAACATCAAATGTAGTTTCTTCGAAAAGTTCAGGAACCACTGCGTCAAGACGCTTCTGCGCCAATCGAACATATCTCTCTTCATTTTCAATACCAATCCAATTTCGATGAAGCCTTTTCGCGACAGCACCTGTTGTGCCACTCCCGAAAAATGGATCTAGAACAACATCTCCAGGATTGCTTGATGAAAGAATAACCCTATAAAGGAGAGCCTCTGGTTTCTGAGTTGAGTGAGCCTTCTTTCCATTCTCCTTCAATCTCTCGGAGCCGGAACAAATTGGGAGGATCCAATCACTCCGCATCTGCTTATCGTCGTTGAATGGCTTCATCGCATGATGGTTGAAAGTGTATTTGGCACCTTTTACTTTGCTTGCCCAGATAAGGGTCTCGTGAGCATTCGTAAACCGGACGCCACGGAAATTTGGCATTGGATTTGTCTTCACCCAAATCACATCATTAAGGATCCAATAACCCAAATCTTGAATTATCTTTCCCATTCGGTAAATGTTGTGATAGGTTCCGATCACCCATATTGTGCCCGTTTCTTTAAGAACTCGACGACACGCTGAGAGCCAATTCCGACTGAACTCGTCATATGTATCAAAACTCTTGAATTGATCCCATTCATCATCGACAGCATCAACTAGAGTCATATTCGGACGCCAGAGATCGTTACGGAGCTGAAGATTATAAGGAGGATCAGCGAAGATCAGATCAATAGATGAAGAGGGGAATGTCTCAAGAAGCTTAATACAATCACCCCGAATTATTTGATTTAGCGGAAGTTCCTTCACTCAATTTCCTCCTCTTCATACTGCAACATTTGTTCTATTATTTCACGAATCTCGGTGTTTTGCAACAATTCTGAAAGGAAGTATTCAAGGTTCTCTGACTGAAGCATATTTCGTTCTTCCCTTATCTGATCATAATCAATCTCAAGAAGCTCACAAAGCTCCCTACCAGTCATGGCGTTTTCAATACCGAAGCGACCCTTAGCACCAGTAACAATTGCTTCTTTATCCTCCTGGTTGAATGAACAGAAATAATAGGAACTGGCGTAGCCTGTTATTGATGCAACATATCCGGATATTTTCTTCATGCTCTCTAATTCACCAGATGCCTTCTTTGTATCAAATGTATCTCCATCTTTAACTTCAATAACCAAGACACTTTTCAACGAATTATCCAAGATTAGGATATCGCCAGTAACCCCAGGCGAACCAGATTTTGCGGGCATAGATGGTCGAAATACAATGACTTTTTGCGAAGGAGTCAAAGGGATCTGATTCGATAGAGCCTCATCTAACGTGGATTTGAGACTGTGGGATGTCTTCTCCTCCAGAATCTTCTCAAGCTCATTGCCAGCACGAATTACAGTAGCTTGCACTCGGCTTATCAAGAGACCTACGTCTACATTGCCAAATAGCCTCACGTAACCTGAATTCTCGTCGCCTCGCCCCTTGCTTTCAGAGATCCTAGGCATTGAAGGTTTATCATCCTTTCACTCAAATTCATAAGAAATTATTCGAAATATTACAATCTGCCTAACGTCATCGAGATGAGCAGCGCCGATAACTATCTCAGATTATCTTCGCGCATCCTGAAGCTTGAATCAAATCTGAATTTTCGCCTGCCCTCGGCGTCTGCTCCATTGAGTGGTTATCTTTCCGCTGGGATTTCTCCAAGATGCAAGGTCCCTAACGGTCGACAGGTACGAAGATATCCGCTGTCCACGCACCACGGGTCATTAGTTGTGCAGGAGGGGTGGGATCCTGACCTCTTAGTTGGGGGGGGTCCATTGGAAACAAGACATCCGCCGTTAGTCCACTTCTCATACCCGGATCCCAAGATCCGTTGGTGAATTCGAAAGGGCGAAACCTTATGTGCAATCCTGCGGACACTCGACCTTTTCGTTTATCAAACCCCTCCCATACTTGTTGAGGGTCGAGATGTGGCCATAGATGGGAGACGTAATGTATGTGTGGGCCATGCTTCCAGTGATTTGCGCCGGGTTCGTCGATATCCTCATAGCTAAAGAACATGCATTGCCATTGCGTGTCCCTTTCAAACATGTGAACATGCACGAGTTTCCGAAAGGTGAACAGCGAAGAGATCTTCCTGGAAATCCTTCCAAACACGCTAGAATGCATTTCCTTGCGGTCGGTATCAGTGATTTGGAGATGATCGGGAACGAACTCAGGGAACCTCGATCTATGTGTAAGGCCCTTCTGAGAGTGGTTATGCACCAGAAGGAATAGCTCATTCTCGGTAATGATCGAAGCCTCGGCGATGCGCTCGACCTCTCGCTTGGTGGTGGCTGAAAGCAGGGCGTCGATTGCCTTAGGGATTCCAAGCGCCCGGATCATGCTCTCATAGCTTAGTCTCGCTTGGTGCGTATCTGCCAGCAGTTGAACCGTTTCTAGCTGGCTTGTGACATGACCCTGGGCTGCGATGCGGGCAAGACTGATATCGAGGGCCGCCTGCTCGAGGCCCTCAATGTCGGAAACATGGTATCGAGCCCCAGGTCTTGAGAATGGATGGCCGAATCTAGTCACGTGCCTGTTCCGAAGCATTCCTTGATTCCGCCTAACTGCCTCGAGATGAGCCGCCCGGCCAGCCGGCACTAGTATCGTCCGGAACCAGACTCCGGGCTGGCCGGGTCGGCTCCATCGAGTTGTTATTAGTATGTAGTTGGGGCGCGACCGGTGTTATCCTTTGCTTGACGAGCGACGGGGACGCACCGGGGGCTCGGAGCGTAAGGGCGGACCGAAGCTGCCTATGGGATGCATTTGCAAGCCCGTGTTGTTATTTGGTCGGCCCGTCGGATCACTCGTGTGGGACGAATGAGCCCGAATCGGTTTTTGTACCTTCCTGCCCAAAAATCCGCGCCCCATCCGATCTGGTCAGCAATGCTGACCTTCTCAATTAGGAGTGTACGATGAAAACACCTTCCGAATCAACCATTTTGCGCTATCTTGCCCTTGATCTTCACAAGCATTATCTTGTTGTCGGTGCTGTTAACCGCCTGCAAGAGATCGTGCTCAATCCGCGCCGTATCTCGCTCGAAAAGTGGTCTGCTTGGGCCAAGGAGAACCTCCTGCCCACCGACTCCGTCGTCTTGGAAGCAACCACCAATGCCTGGGAGATTTACGACCAGGTCCTTCCCTTGGTGGGGAAGGTGGTGGTGGCGCATCCGCCCAAGGTCAAATGGATCGCCGAAGCTCGCGTCAAAACGGATCGGCATGATGTGCTGCGTCTGGCACATCTCCTGGCCGCCGATCTCATCCCTGAAGTGTGGGTCCCGCCGGTTCATGTGAGGGAACTACGGTCGCTGATGTCCCATCGGCGGAAATTGGTCCAGATGGCTACCCGGGCTCGCAATCGTCTCCACAGCCTGCTACATCGTCATAATCTTATGCCGCCGCAGGGTAAGATCTTTGCCCCAAAACATCGGGCCTGGTGGCTGGGACTGGATGGAATCTCTCCCACTCAACGTATGCACATCCGACATGATTTGGCCACCATTGATCAGGTCGAGGAGCAGCTGTCCGAGATTGAGCAGGAACTCAACCGCCTTAGCACCACAGAGC
>MGNI01000153.1:0-81 GCA_001795115.1 Chloroflexi bacterium RBG_16_48_8
TCACGGAGCAAGATGAACATGGACAGGAAAGAAAGGCAGAGATCATGGAGAAGGAAGTTTCTTCTGGGGCCTACGCTTTAG
>MGNI01000153.1:161-14174 GCA_001795115.1 Chloroflexi bacterium RBG_16_48_8
ATGGAATTATGCGATCCCGATTCGGTTCGGCTGGAATGGACCAGCAATGAAAAAACAGCCCTTGAAATAGCCTACGGCGCATCTCTTGGGGGGATGCGATCCATGCTGTGTGTGAAAAGTGTGGGGCTTAATATCGCATTGGACCCTCTCATGTCGATCAATCTTGCAGGTTGTAATGCGGGGCTAGTCATCCTTGTTGGTGATGACCCCGGAGGTTGGGGTTCGCAAAATGAACAGGACAGTCGTGCGCTGGCATTGGCAGCAGAGCTCCCACTGCTGGAGCCCACAACGGTCTCCGATGCTTACACAGGTATGATTCAAGCCTTTAAACTATCGGAGGAGAGAGGGCTTCCGGTCATCTTGCGCATCATACGCGCATTGGCTCTCTCAGAGGACAAAATCCAATCCCTGAATCCCCCAATGGAAATCCAGAAGAAGGAATCTTTTGCTTTCAAGCGTGAGTACATGAGATGGGTTGTATTGCCTATTAATGTTGTTGAATATCACCAACGTCTTCAAGAACAGATAGGTGCAATCCAGGCCACCTTTGAAGCATCGCCTCTAAATAAGGCACAAGGTTACGGACCCTATGGTGTGATAGCTGCGGGATTCACCTATCAGAAATTTCTCGATCTGTTGTCAGGACACATTCCTCCTGAGCTGAGCATTTTGGGGATCGGAACCCTCCATCCCCTGCCTGCAGGCCAAGTGGCCACTTTTCTTCAAGGTGTGGAATCCGTTCTCATTCTTGAAGAGACGTCACCTCTGGTTGAACGAGCGACAAGAAGTATTGCTCAGGAGGTTGGGCTTATGTTGCCTATATTCGGACGCGAAACAGGTCATATCCCGTGGGGTGGGGAATTGTTTGCCCCCCAAATAGCAGCGGCTTTGGTTCGAATCCTTCCAGGGCTTAACCTAGATGTGACGGGCAAACACAGCCGTCCTCGACCCAGTCGTGAACAGCTTTGTGATGGCTGCCCCTATATCCCCACTTTTGAGGCGCTGGAGGAGGTGGTGACACAATTCGGTGGTCGTGAGGAGGTCATCATCACAGGGGATCCAGGCTGTATGGTTCGGGCGCAGGGAACGCCTTTCTATTTAATGGACGTGAAAAATAGCTTAGGTTCTGGAATTGGGATGGGAGCCGGATTGGCGTTGAGTTCTTCAGGGCGCGGTTTTGTGAAAAGAGTGGTGGCTTTAAGTGGCGATTCGGGATTCTTGCACTCCGGCTTCAATGGATTGATGGATGCCGTGAGACTGGGAGTAAGCATGCTGGTGATCATCCTCGATAATGGCACAACAGCCCTTTCAGGTGGACAACCCCATCCGGCTAGCATGGTTGATGCCAGAGGGAGATCGCGTCCGGCAGTAAAAATAGCTGCGTTGGTCAGGGAAGCAGGTGCGGGCATGCTGCAGGAGGTCGACCTGGATCATGGAGGGGACATTCGTGCAGCTATCAAGGCAGGATTGACTCATGAAGGGGTGGCTGTGGTGATCGCCCGAGGTCAGTGCGTCCTGGGCAAGGAGGATAGAAACGAATGAGTCATGACTGTTCTTTTGGGATCTGCAAGCCTCCCTGCAGTAGATTTGAGAATTTCATTTCCCGTATGCATTTTTTCATCCTCTTAGGTATGATATACGCTTTATGGGTATAACTCCTCTGAAGCAAGCCTCCGCCTCCAATTGGCAACGCACACTATGGATCATTTTTTTTGCCCAGATGATGACGGCGGTGGGATTTTCCAGCATCAACCCCTTTTTACCTTTATATGTGAAGGATTTGGGTTCCTCAACCAATCTCAGCATCGAATTACTGGCAGGACTGGTTTATTCCGCGCAGGCATTCACTATGATGTTCGCAGCTCCAATCTGGGGTACTATTGCGGATCGTTATGGCCGTAAGCTAATGGTAGAGCGTTCCATGTTTGGCGGTGCTATCATCTTACTCCTCATGGCTTTTGTTAGCTCAGCAGAGCAGTTGATCCTGTTGCGAGCCATTCAGGGCGTCATCACAGGCACCGTGGCAGCGTCCAGCGCGCTTGTGGCTTCGATCGCGCCCAGGAAGCGTATGGGATTTGCCATGGGACTGTTGCAGGTCGGATTGAACAGCGGGGTGGCTCTCGGTCCTGTGATCTGTGGAGTTGTGGCGGATGCTTTTGGTTATAGCTCTTCCTTTTATGTTACCTCGGCATTACTGCTCATTGCCGGAGTCATCATCGGGATTGGGGTTCATGAGGAGTTTACCCCGAAGGAAGCTTTGAGAGAGCAGGGAAATAAGGTAGCAGAAAAATGGCGTCGTATTCTCCTCATGCCCGGTGTTGGAATGACGTACAGCGTGCGGTTCATGGCTCAATTGGGACGGATGATGGTCATCCCGATCCTCTCCCTTTTCGCTCTGGAATTACTTCCGGATGCTGAGGGGGTGAACACCTTCACCGGGCTGGTGATCGGGGCAGGGGCAGCCACTATGACTCTGAGTGGAATTTACTTGGGTCGTTTAGGGGATCAGATCGGTCATCGGCGTGTTCTTATCGCCTGTTTTATCCTAGCAGGTCTGCTTTATCTGCCTCAGAGTCTGGTAACCCAAGGCTGGCAACTGCTTGTCCTATATGCCCTGGTCGGCATCGGGTCAGGGGGGATCGTTCCATTGGTGAGTGCTCTGCTGGCAAACTACACCCCCGCGGGCGAAGAAGGCGCAGTTTATGGGCTGGATAATTCCATACAGTCCGGGGCACGCTCTCTGTCGCCGTTATTGGGCTCAGCGGTGGCGTTGTGGTTTGGCCTTCGTAGCACTTTCATTGCGACTGCCTTGGTATTCTTTTTGGGCGCAGTATTGGCAATATGGAGATTGCCGCAACAGCCCGTTGATCAGGATATCCAATCAGAGATCTAGCCCGGAATCGGTGCAGGGCAAATCGGTCTTCGTTCCCTCAATAAACTTTTTACGGCAATAGGTTTAGAAAAGGCTGGAATTCGTAAAAGTCTGGTTTTATTCATGATCCGGACCATCTCTCAGGTCATCTGTCAGGTTATGGGCACCAGTTGATTGGATCCTGAAGCAAATAGATCGGTTCTAAAAACCAGAGTGCAATTTATCGATTCCTCCAGTAAGATACTCCGATCATGAAAGTCATTAGAGAAGCCCTCTCCACTCCCTGGCAGCGTACGCTCTACATCATGTTCTTCGCCCAATTGATGACGGGGGTGGGCGTCTCAAGCATTTTTCCCTTCCTGCCCTTGTATGTAAAAGAATTGGGAGCATCAACGCGTTTAAGTGTTGAGCTTCTAGCAGGTCTGGTTTATTCAGCGCAAGCCTTCACCATGATGCTGGCCTCCCCAATTTGGGGGACGTTAGCCGACCGATATGGTCGCAAGCTGATGGTGGAACGATCGATGTTTGGGGGTGCGATCATTTTATTGCTTATGGCCTTCGTTCGATCGGCGGAGGAATTGGTCGTGCTGCGAGCCATTCAAGGTTTAATCACGGGGGTCATAGGAGCCGCTAACGCGTTGGTGGCCTCCGCCACTCCCCGCGAACGCTGTGGTTATGCTATGGGCTTGTTGCAGGTTGGGTTGGGGACAGGGATTGCTCTTGGTCCGATGGTCGGTGGGGCATTGGCAGATGCATTCAGTTATAGCGTTGTGTTCTACGTCACGGCGGCTTTGCTGCTCCTGGCAGGTGTTACCGTCCTGGTGGGAGTCAAAGAAGAATTTGTTCCAGTAGAAGGGCTTGGAGATCGGAGCAACCATTTCCTCCTTAAATGGCGCAAAATATTTTCCATGCCAGGTGTTCTCATGACGTATTTCATGAATTTCTTGGGTCAGTTAGGCCGGATGATGATTGTGCCCATTATCCCCCTCTTCATTGAGACCTTGATTACCGAATCAGATAAACTGAACACGTTTACTGGGCTGGTGGCTGGTGTGAGTTCGGCTACGACAACGTTGAGCGCAGTTTATCTAGGGCGGCTGGGGGATCGGGTCGGCCATCATCGTGTCCTGATTGCCAGTTTGCTCTTTACTGCTTTCATGTACCTTCCCCAGAGTCTAGTTGGCGATGGGTGGCAATTGCTCGTCCTTTACGCTCTGGTCGGCGTGGGGTTAGGGGGAATCATCCCGTCGATCAGTGCATTATTGGCACGCTATACGCCACCAGGTGAGGAAGGTGCCGTATATGGGCTGGATGACTCCATTCGGTCAGGAGCTCGCTCCATAGCGCCTATGCTTGGGTCAGGATTAGCGGTATGGGTTGGTCTGCGAGGGACCTATGTGGCTACCGCCTGCGTCTTTTTCTTCGCAGCATTATTGGCCTTTTGGCAATTGCCAAAGTCGGAGTCGCTATCCAAGTTCTAGGCAAACCGCCGAAAGTATTTTGATAAAATGGGTTGCCTGAATGGCGGTTTGCTTAAGTAATTGGCTAGGTTTTACGTTCGCTGTTTGTCAAATTACTTCCGGCCAATCACCTAGCTGATGCCTTCTCCCTTCGATCAATTTCAAACAAAGTGTGCATTGTTTGTAAAAAGATCTCCATCTTAGACCCTTGAATTAGCTTTATTGCACTTGTTTCCTCTTTCTTCATCGCATTTCTTCCCCTCTTCTCTCCGTCTAATTGATGGACCTTCTCCTGAGGCTTACCCCGTCTTGATCTCATTGTGAAGTTAGCCAACTTGCTCGGTTCTACCGGTCATTTCGCATTCACACACTCTGTAAGGTGTTTGTAAGTCCACCGAAATCGGATTTTTTGCAAGAATAATCGACAGTGTGGAACAACAAGCATTGCTGTAGAAATGGCTGTAAGAATTCTACCTCCGAGGACCTTACGGAGAAGATAAGACCTTGGATTTCTTGGAATTGCAAGAGGAGCAGGGGTTTGCTGGGCAGCAAGGTGTGTGGGTACCAGAACCCATCTAGAGATGCTTACTGGCGGAAGTGTGGTTCCCGATTGAAGGCTCGAAATAAGGGAGATGAAAATCCTTCTTCTCCCTCCAGCGGTTCTCAATTGCAGCGACACGGTCCTTGTCGAAGATTATGAATTACGCATGCAGGATGGGTTGAACATTTTAAGCGTTGCTCCTGATCTTTCAGAAGGTGAACTCAGTTCCATCATTGCTTTTTCCTTGGAAGGACCCCTTGGATAACTACGGGATCCTTACCATTTTCCAAGAATAGGCGCCCACCCTAGGGAAAATTAGTATTGCAGACTGCTGCCGCCAATGAACTCGCGCAGGACCGAATCAGAAGGTATAGGTGAGTCATCATCCATCGGTTCCACCGCCTGGAGCAGTGCATGAAGCCGTGTAGCCCGGATAGAAGCATCTTCCCGCAGCGGATCATCCAGGTATTTCTCTTTCCATTGAGCAAACTGATCAAGTAGTTTCGGTCTGTAAAGCGGAATTTCGTAAGGCATACCGCTATTGATGATGTAGTCGGTTGTGTTGATGTGAGGGATGATGTAACGCAGCTCGCTCGCCCGTACATAATGCCAGTGCTCCAGGGTTTTTTGTGGGTCATAGGCTCTGTGAGTTGAATCTCGCAGCATGCGACGGATCAATCGAAGATCGGTCCATCGGATGTAGCGCTCATCAGGACCTTTCATCTGCAACAAGGGTTCAAGGTAAAGTTTGAACTTAACCTCATCGGGGATGCCTTTGGTCATTTTGGGGAAGAGACCATGGAGGCTGTCAATGAGCAGTATTTCCTTTTTCTCCAACTTCATGGGTGATTGATTGAGATTGCGTTTCCCGGTTTTAAAATCGTAATAGGGGATAAGAACCTCTTCGCCTTGTATCAGTCTCTGGAGATGCTCACTGATCAACTCAAGGTCCAACGCTTGTGGGGTCTCGAAATCGTAATCCCCAAACTCGTCTTTGGGGTGTATTTCAAGGTCAAAGAAGTAGTTGTCGACATGAAAGGCGACGAATTTAAAACCGTTTCTCGCCAGGTGGCGTTCAAGCTTGATGGTGGTTGTTGTTTTTCCAGAGGAAGAAGGCCCGCTGATGATCACCATTTTGAGTTTATTGCTGCGTTGAGCGATCATTTCGGCAGCCCAGCGCACATCATCCTCGTATGCTGCTTCAGATTCATGGACGATGTGAGGAAATTCGCCCCGTCGAATCCGTTCGTTAAGAGCATCGATGGTGTGTAGGTTGTGAGAAACCGCCCAATTGAGAATATGCCAAATCTTTGCCCAAGGGATATTGCCCGAGGGTCGGGAAGCCCGTTCGGCTTGTTCGTGACGCTTCCGGGCTTGCTCTTCTCGATAGAGGATGTACTCCTTCGCCACTTGAGCGTGACCGTTCTCAATGAGCACTTCCTCAACGATATCTTGAATCTCCTCGATATGGGGAGTGTGCCCCTCTGAACAACGCTTTTCAAGGATTTTAACCACCTGTCCAGCTAAAAAATCTGCTCGATCCCTGTCCCGCCCGCCTACTGAGACGGCAGCCCGGTAGATCGCATTGGTGATTCGATCTTTATTGAAGGGGACAATGGCTCCACTGCGTTTTATGACATGAGATGGTTTGTTCATTACAACACTCTGCTTGTGGTATAGAAATTCAATCTTGCTTGGTTATTTCCATTCGATGACAGGGTCCTTGTGAAGAAACTCGTCGTTTGACTTACATGTCTATACAGGTCTAATTATAAAGCGATCTTCATGGTCGGGCTCATCCATCTACCAGTGTGATTTCTTAACCAATAGGATGATCTTGAACGGACTGGGAATTGAAGGTCTTTTGTAAGGTTTCCGGCAAGAATGTTCAGATATGCTAAAAGTTGAAGTTAGCGATTAGTGGTGTTTGGGATGGCAAATTTAACCGAATTGGAGCGAAAAGAGATTGTACGGGGCTTAGCCCTTGCCCTGGTTAAACACATGGGGGTTGAGGAACCTCCTGTTTGGGTTGAGAACCTGCTCAAGAACCCTCCCTTTGTCTATAACCAAAAGTTCCCTCTTATCAGGATCCTGCACAAGGTATTGGAAGTGATTTTCGTGCAGTCTTCTGACCAAGGATGCCAATTGATCCTGCCTTCAGACCTCCCCTTGGTGGAGCGGCGTTTTATCTTGGCTCAGGAGTTGCTAAATGCATTACTGCAGGGTTTAAACGAGCAGGCTTTGGGGCTTTCAAAGCTGCTTCTTCCAGATCTTAAAGGTACGGCGGATTATTTTGCCAGGGTTTTACTGGCACCTGATCCCATGGTTGAAGCTTACCGCGAACAAGGAAGAGGTTTTAGCGGTTTTGCGGAGGCCTTCTTACTTCCAGAGCGTGTCGCCTCCAAACGTTGGTGGGATCCCATTTTCCCCCATACCTTCTTAGAAGAGAGTCTGCACCGCTCCTTCAGTTTATCGTGATTTATACTATGAACACCTTTAAATTCTAACTCGAATGTGCATCCAGGTATGTGAACAATCGATTGCTATGCGCTCGATCTATTGATTATTCCACCGTCTCTCAAATGATTCGATTACATCTTGGGATAATTGAGAATAACTGATAACCCGAGAATCTTCAGGGAACTTTGTATTTTTAATGTGGTCCCACACAACTAAATGCATCCGGTACCTTCCACAGATTCCTTCTACATGTCCAGTGGTGATGTTCTCATCTGCTGTTATGAGGTACACATTTGGAGATCTTAAGTCAAATAGCTCTTCAGCTACTTCTCTCCATCTCTCCCGTAAGGTCCTTTTTGCTGAGAGCACTAACGCATCATTTGGATTTTTATTAAATACATCATCGCACGGAACCATAAAATCTGTACGTGTTTGCCGATCTATCTTTTGGTAGGTTACACCAGCTTGTTCAAGTAACGCACCGAACTGAAGCTCAAAATCTCGTCCGCCTCTGCTTTTTCTAGAGTTACTTATACTAAGGAATACTCTTCGAAGTAAAGGATACAGGTCTGTGAAAAGTGATTTGAACGCCTCCCTAATTCCCGCAGCTTCGTCTATTGAATCCTTAATAATCTTAGCCGCTTTTTCAAATGCGTCCGGTTTCATCTTTATTAATTCATTTGGAACACCCTCTAAATAGGTCTGTTCTTCAAACCTCTCAAGAACTTCAAGCGTGTATTTAAACACTTGGGCTAATCTGTCGTTAAATTCCATTCTTATCGTTTTTGGATCTGGACCATTCTCGCCATATCCCAATTCTTCGAATGCGGTCCTAACAACTTCTTCTGAAGTCGGTAGGCTGCCTCTTCGAACAAGGGTCATCATTTTACTTACATTTTGATTGATGCCCATTTTTTGAATCCCGTCCCTTGATTAAGGTCTCCAGAAATCAAGAAGGTATTCGAAAGTTACGCCCATAGTAATATAGTTATTTGGCCATCCAAATATCCCCACCCTATTAACAATATTTGTACGATCCCAAATAATGATGTTCCTAAGCTCATATCCAACGCTTCGCAGAGCTTCTATCACTGAAATATGTAGGGTGATTCTTTGATTCTTCCACCACATATCCGGCACATTTACAATACAATGCCCTCGTTTCTTTAGTAGGGAAAGAATTACGGAAAAAATCTCGGCCATCGCGGTTGAATATTCGTCTTCAGGCATTGTTCCCAAGTCACGAGGGTCTTGTGAATATTGCTCAACTTTGCCATATTGATCATTGTTTCGCATATCCCCTCTACGACTTTTATTCTTACGTTTTCGATTTAGTAAATTTGCGTATGGAGGTGATGTAACTATTAGGCTTACAGTCTCTTCATCGATGTAATTGTCAATATTTCTAGCATCATCCAAGATGGCTATTTGGTTGGACTCAGTGAAAAATTTCAGCTGAGCAACGCGTTCATTGGAAAGATTAACGTATTCTTCACTTAAATCGAATCCTATAGCATTTCGATCCAGATCTCTTGCAGCAACTAATGTGGTGCCAGATCCCACAAAAGGATCAAGCACAAGTTCTCCTTTATGTGTTAAAAGTTCAATAAATCGTGAAGGAATTGCAATAGGAAATGTTGCAGGATGTTGCTTTTTATCCCTAATATCCCTTCCTTCGTAATTGAATTGCCATACTCCTAGCTGCGCTTTAAGCCATTCTTTGGCATCAATACAGCTAATATGATTTTCTTTGCACTCACAAGTTCTGGAGTAACCAATCCCTATTTTATCTAATTTCATAACCTCTAACTCAATCATAGTTGCCCCCTTCTATGTCTGTTTAACTATATTCATCATAGTATGGAACAATTGTTCTGTCAATGAAATCTCTGTCTCTCTAGTGCGGTGATCTAATACGTTACCATCCATTTTACCTTGAAATGAATAGGCGCATAATAAATCTCTCGAGAGGACTGGGGAGGCTGCAATAAATGCTTGAGATGGTGAATTCTAGCGTGCGTGATAAGCCTGAGAAGGAATTTCCCCCTATTGCTCAGCTCAAAGCCAATAACCCCATTTTTCAAGCTCAGTGCCTGGAATTTCGGTTCACCCTCATGGGAACAGGTCAGTTGAATCTTTTTTCTAGGTAATGATAACAATTACCAGAGATCAAGCTTCATGAGGGTTCCGGATCTGTAGGGAGATTGTATGTAGGCGCTTTGTCCAAATGCCACAAAAAAGGCAGGCGCCAGGCCTACGTCTACATCCATTTTCAACCAACGAAACATTACTTTACTGTTTGATCAGGATAGGATGAATCCTCCTCAATCGATGTTTCCAGGATGCGCAGTTGCTCCTGGATCTCCCTCAGGCCTTGATCAATGCCTCGTATGCGAGCCTCTTCATCCAAGACAAAACGCCGGTAAGGAGCGATGGCCTCTCTTAGTCGTCCTGTAGACCGATCTATCTCGTGCCGGAAGCTCTCACCCAAAACTTGATGCAGCTGCTGGCGAAGCGCTTCCATTTTCTCACGCATCTCGCGCTTGGCCACCCCCCGTCGCCAAGGGATGATGGCTAATCCTAAAATACCCAATACGCCCGCAGCCAAAAGCCCTGTGGCATCTGCTGTTGCGCTAACGAGCAGGGCTTTGAGGATCAAACCTAAACCAATTGCGCTGACCTCTACCAGGCCCACCATGGCCACGGATTCCTGCAGGGTTGTAGCCATGCGAATGGCTTCAGCTCGTTTATCAAAGGAAGCTATGACCTGTTCAGCTTGGGTACCTACGCCATCGATAAGCTGGCGGCGGTTGTAGGCAAAACCGCCAGCGGCTTCCCGAGCGGCATCCTGCAAGGTGTCCGTCTCGCGCCTCCGGCTCAACTCTTCCGCCATTAACCGCCATTGCCGCAGTTCTCGTTCAACAAGCCAATCGATGATTTCCTGAATGTGACTTTCGATTTGTTCTGGAGTTTGTGCGACTACTCGGTCAACAAACGCTTTCCGCACCCGGTTGCGATCAAGCATGTCGCGGATTTTCCATAGCCGCATGGTGTCATCCAGAAATTCCTCGCCGCGGATCCGCATTTCAAGAAGTTCATTCTCGATCCGGTCCATGTGCCGCTCAAATTCGGCTTGTGTGTCCACTGCGTAAAGTTCAAGTTGGCGCTCGACTTTCTCAAGCGTTTGGGTATCGCCAGACAAGATCTGCATGCGATCCGCGACTCGCTCCTGGTATTGGCCTGCAATTCTCATTGCCACACCTAAAGGGCTTAATAATTTCAGCCGGATACGACCCTCTTGGGTGAGGGTTTCCAGGAGGTAGTGGCGGAAAGCATTGAACCCCGAGGCTTCGTCGAGGGTTCCTTGCTCGGGTTCTTGCCATTGTCTTTTGGCCGATCTTGCGGAGAGAGGGAAAATTTCTAACTCGAAATCAAGAAGACGGGATACCTGATCACGAACAAACCGTAAGATCTCGTCCACAGCCTCTGGCGTCTCTAAGATGTCCACCTTGTTGATAACAACAACAATTTTCTTCCCCCATTGGCGGATGTTCTCCAAAAAAATGCGCTCACTTTCGGTGAAGGGACGATCGGCGGAGGTCACAAAAATCACCATGTCACTGCGGGGGACAAAATCCCGCGCGATTGCTTCGTGGCGTCTGAGGACAGCGTTGGTGCCCGGCGTGTCCACGATATGGATCTCACGCAGCAAATCCGCCGGATAGCGCAGGATGCGAACATCCTCACTCACATACTCCGGCGGTTCCTGCTGGCCATATTTGATGATGTGAATGCGTTCTGTTGTGGGCGTGACACCCTCCTCCAAGAAGATGTCTCCCAGCAAGGCATTGATCAAAGCTGACTTTCCGCTGTTGAATTCACCAACGAAGACCAATAAGAAGAGTTCATGCAGCTGATGAAGCGCCTGACGCAGACGGTCGAGATCAACGGGATCTGTCTCCCAATCTTCCAGAAGTCCTAACAGGTTCTGGATCTGATGTTGCTCCTCCTGCCAGATCTCACGTTGTCGGTCCTCTAAAATGGTGGGCAAAGTCATAAAATGTCCCTCCGTAAGGGCGAAAAAAGCCCGACGCAAACGGCCCTTTAAATTGTACTTTAATCGGCTCCAAGGAGAATCTCGAAAAGTATTTTTGGGTGATATCTCCATGCTGTCAACCTGGATGATATCATATGTCCCCAGTACGAGATTTCTATATCTTCATGAATTGGTTTTTAAAGAAAACTCAAACCGCAGGACGTTTCCACTTACACGAGAAAAATGAACGAGTGGGAAGAAAGGAAAAGCCCTCCGCATTGCGAAGGGCTTTCGTGTCAAGATCTCTTTTTATTTAGAGAATAGCAACGTTGGCAGCCTGCGGTCCCTTTGGCCCTTGCTCGATGGTGAATTCCACGCGCTGTCCTTCTTCTAGGGAGCGATAGCCATCCGCCTCGATGGCTGAGAAATGGACAAATACGTCCGGGCCATCTTCGCGCTCGATGAAGCCATAGCCTTTGTTGTTGCTGAACCACTTGACCGTGCCGATTTCACGTTCCGACATTGTGTTTGCCTCCTTCAGGCAGGTAATATTTGAGGCGCTTTCTGTTCTTCGTCGGTCGGGTTGACCGGCAAGGCCGGTGTTAACCAAACAAGCCTGAGCGTATGAAACTCAGGCCTTGATCTTTCGACTTCCAGATAGAACTTTCACGCACCATACAGTGATGCATAATACCATCCCTTTATGACTTTGTACAGTGGGAATTTATCGATTTTTAGGAGGAGAAAGACCTTTGTGAAACTTGTGTGAGGGTATAGATTTTGGGGAAAAATTTAGCATGACCAACTACTGATGTAAAATTCGTCCGATGATTAACAGCACACTTCCTAGTTTATCTATCCCAGATCCTCTGCGTGGTTCGGAGCTGGGTTCCTTCGCTCATGACACGGTGGTACGAAGGCTGCCAAGGATTGTGCGACAGACCCTGGAAGAAAATGACTTCCCTGGCAGAGTCGTCAAGAGCCTCCAAACGCTCATCGCGGAAATCCCCAATGATCCCATACGCCCTCTGGTAGATCCAGAAGCCCCCGATGAAGAGGCGTGGCAACTCTACATCCAACCCCACCTGGGTTTCAACTGGTTGGAAGTCCCCTGGTTTTTTGCAGAGTTTTATCTCTATCGCCGGGTCTTGGAGGCTACGAGATATTTCCAATCCAAGGAGCAGGGGTACTTGAGAGATCCCTATGTTCGACAAAAGCAGAGGGGCTTGGAATCTGCAAAAGGAGCGATGGAGCCGCTTGCTGCCTTTGTGAATAAGTGGGTTGCAGCGCAAGATAGGACACCCAAAGTTCTTATTCATGTCCTACGGATCGACCTTTGGGGAAACAAAGTCGATTTGAGCCTTTGGCCGGCAGCTGAGGGAGACCAAGCGCAGCTGACCTTGGTGGAGGATGACCAGGAACAAATCGTCCTATACGATTCCCGCACTGTAGCCGAATATCTATGCAGCCTCAAGCCCGGAGCGGCGCGCGTTGACCTGCTGCTGGATAATGCTGGCTTTGAGCTTGTGACTGACCTGTGTTTGACGGATTATTTATTGAGTACTGGTTTGGTTCATAGCGTCGATCTTCACCCGAAAGCTTGTCCGGTGTTTGTGTCGGATGCCTTGATGAAAGATGTGGAAGATGCATTGGTTTTCATGGAGCGCCAATCGTCCCAAGAGATTAAATCGGTCGTCAAGCGGATACGAAATGATCTCCAACAGAAGCGTTTGATTATCCAAAATGATAGCTTCTGGACCTTTCCCCTGGCCTTGTGGGAGATGCCTGAAAACCTGCGATCCGATCTTGGTGATTCGGACCTCGTCATCAGTAAGGGAGATGCGCATTATCGCAGGCTTCTGGGGGATCGGCATTGGCTGCCGACAACGCCCTTTGCGGATATCATGAGCTACCTCTCTTCACCCATCCTGGCGCTGAGAGCGTGCAAGTCGGAGGTGATCTGTGGTCTTGAACCTGGACAGGCTGAGGCTCTGCAGGAAAAGGATCCTGGCTGGATGACCAACGGGCAGTGGGGCTTGATCCAATTTAAGAGATAAGATTTTATGGATCTTAGCTTTAGCTTGGGGAAGGTTCGCCAACCATAACTGGGTCTTTGTTCCAATCATTTCATTGAGACACCCCGCCGTGGTGTCTCTACCTATTGAGTAGAATCGTGCTACTTAAGATCATCATTGAATGCTTTCTTCTAATCATCCAGAACTGGTTGTGCCTGATCCCGGTTGAGGTGCAGGAAAGGCTCTTCTGCACTAAGCAAGCCATAGCAAACTTGAGCGGCAGCTTTACATCCTCCCTGGCAGGTGTGGCGTAATTGACAAAGAGTGCAGAAGGGGGGTACGGCTTCAACAAAGGCGGAGATTCGCTCTGGCGCTATCAGATCAGAGAAGGGTTCCTCCAGGAGATTTCCCAGAACTGTTGTCGTGTGATTGCAGGGACGCAGATTGCCTAAGGGATCCAGTGTGTAGTAGGCGCGGTCGGTGCCGGCTGCGCAGAAGCCGAATCCCAGGTGTGGGTACTGGCTGGTATCGATCAGGCAGGGCTGAATGGGGATGGAGCATGAGATCGGGATGTTGAATTCTACAGATGCCGCTTCAGCGATCACCAGCGCTTGGTGTATTTCATTGAC
>MGNI01000153.1:14237-21340 GCA_001795115.1 Chloroflexi bacterium RBG_16_48_8
GATGCCACGTGCTCCGAAAGCAAAGGCGAGCCTGATCGTGTCATAAAGGTCGGGCACGTTGAGCCTCGTGGCGACGAAGACAGCAACGAATTGACCGCGGTGATAGCGGATGTGAGCCATGGCAGCCAGGACGGCATCAAAGGCACCCGCACAAGCAGAGATGTGATCATGAACTTCTCGGCGATGGCTGAGGAGGGGCAGCTCAAAGAGCCCTGCACCACGGTCGAGAAAGTCCGCGACAGTTGCTTCGTCGAGGAGATGTCCATTGCTGATGAGGGTGGTGGAAACATCCCTCCCGAGCATTAGATCGAGGATCTGGGGCAGATCTTTTCGAAGGAGGGGTTCACCGCCGGTCAAGGTGATATGGTGGCAACGGGTCTCATCTAAAGCTTTATTTAATAAGCTGAGGGTAGCAGGTGTATCTAATTGGCCTTGTGGGTAGGTGTTAGGTTGTTTTCTCGTATTCGGATTCCAGATGTTGTAGCAATGCAGGCAGGCGTGATTGCATTGCTGGGTGACTTCAAAGATGATGCTCTGGAGGCGAGGTCGGTTGTCTACCACTAAGGTTCCCCCAGAACCAAGTTTACAAGGATCTGGGCTGCCTCGATAGTTCCCGCTCTTATTTCGATTTCACCGGCAAGGAATTGTCCAAGGAGTTGACCTCTTGTTTCATGGTTACTAACCATCTCGAAGAATAAGATATCTTCTGCAATTGCGGCTTGGACCAGATTGACCGTTGCAGGATCGACATCCCTTGAAACTCCCTGTAAGAGTTCAGCTTGTCTCATCAGATCATGATGCGTTAGAAAGAGATTCGTTTTCTTCATATCAACTCAATCCTCAAACCTTAGGGTGTATTTTTGATATCTTGCTTTTATGCAGAAGTCGTTTCATCAGCTAGTCGTAGCAAACCATAGGCATAGAATTCGTGAGAACATGGTTAATAGCTACAATATAGGCTCTCTGCAATTCCCGCGCCCCTTCTTGACTCAATTCGCCCGTGATGACCAATTCTTTCAGGGTTGCAGTGTGGCAGTCGATCAGCATTGGACGCGGATTCCCACCTGTCCAATTGGGATCGTATAGGTGCCTCTCTAGCAAGTAAAGATTTTCCCAACATCGACGGAGGCGGCTATGAGCTGGAAGGGCAGGATCATCGAAGGGATAATATTCCAACCCGTCTGCGGGTGTCATTGGGTGTTCTCGGATTGAACCAGGTTGGTTTTTGACCGTTTGTGTTTCAGTGGTTATCGCCGTTGCTTCATGAGTGGGGATTGTGGTGGGCTTGGAAACTGCAATCAGTTCCGCGCTTGGTGTTTCCCTTGGAAGGTTCGAGGAGGGCTGTTCTGCATCGACAGAAGATGTACCTTCGTGGGGGGCGCAGCGGGTTAGGACCAGAGAGGCAATGCTGATTCCAAAGCTTTTTATGAAGTCACGACGTGTTGTCGGCATCTAATCACCCTACTTTAACATCTCATTCCTTATGCAATGACGATCTCAACTCATTGTATGAGGCATAAAAACACCACCCAGTAGTACCCGAGTGCTATTTAGGGGTTATGATCACTAAACAAAAATGATCTCGTAACAAGATGGAAACAATTGTCGATAAAACATCTAAGACTCCCCTAAAAAAAGGCCACCCAGCCAAGATGAATCGGCATTTATGGAGGTGCGGATTTCGCCCGCCCACATTTGCCTCCCTTTTTTCCCTTGAAGGTCGTTTTTGCAGTGGGATCATCTATGAGACGGCAATGGAACAGCCTATGGGTTTCATAAGGGTGCTAGTACAGATCTGAGCAAGTATCACGCTTGGTCGCTGAGGATGATGTCGACAAGGAGTTGAGCTGCCTCTAGTGCTTCTGGTATGATTTCCATCTCTCCTGCCTCGAATTGTTCGTTTAATTCCATCCCAGCTCTTGGGCTAAATGCAAGTTCGAAATAAGTGATATCGTACGCGATCGCAGTACGGATCTCTTCCAGTACAACGGGATCGACATCATCTGAAAATTCTTGCAACACTTCAGCTTGTTGAAGGAGGTCGTCGCGAGCGAAAAAGAGGGTAGTCTCCATTGATTCATAACACATTACGAACGTCGAATAAATTCCCTCGATATGATTGGCAGCATGTTTGAAGACGTTTTGCATCTGCTGTGCAACTTTCATATCAAGATCACCCGAATTGACCATTATAAGAAGAGCAGCTTGGTGCTCGTTTACGAGGGTGCTCCAAAGTTTGCTGGAATGTTCACCGTCCTTTCGGGCTTCTCGTGCTAACAAATCGAGGTTACGCCAACACTCGCGAATACGTTCTTCTGGTGGAAAAACAGTCGCCTTAGGAGTATCTGATGGTGTGGCCATCACCTCAAGAGGTTCAGTTTCACTATGGAATGGAGCACAGCGAGTGATCATGATGGTGGCGAGGGAGATACCCAAGCTCTTTATAAAATCACGACGGGATGTTTTCACTCGGTTCTACCTCACTCAAGATCATCACCCATCCTCAATCAACAACTCGACCAGGAAACGTGCTGCTTGCATGGTTTCAGGCGTGATCTCTAATTCAAGTTCGTCGAAGGAGGGGAAGTCGTAGGTCTCACCCGCGGTAGCAATGAGTTCTTCGTAAAGTGCTTGGGTCGCATCGTTGGTAAGGCTTAAGAAGGCAATGTCCCTTTCGAGGGCGGCCTGAGCCTGCGCTATGGTGTTTTCATCCATATCTCCGCTGTCAGCGATTTCTGACAGAAGGGCAACCTGTTGGGCCAGTTGACCGCTGCTGGTGGGGGTGTAATCTAGGATCATGGGCTCATAGCAGGTGATGGGAGCGTTGGAGCGCCAGACGTGGTAGGTGGCTTCTTGGAAAGCGTTATGTACCTGGTCAGCAGTCGCTGAACTTAATTTGCCTGAAGCAACCAAATCATCCAACGCAGAGCGGTGGTCCGCAATGAGATCCTCCTTCGTCTGGTCCGCCTGTTCATAGTCCTTTTGCGTCTCCTGTGCCAGCTTCTCCATACTGAGCCAACAATCTCGAAGATGGTCTTTTGGGGAATCCCCAGCGTTTTTAAGAGGAATACATCTGGCCATCAATAAAGAAGCCAACCCAATCCCCAAACCCTTGATGAAGTCCCGACGATTGGGCTGTATCATACAATTCCAGAAAGTGCCCTCAATCCAACCGAATTTCCGAACGCAATGTTTTGCCATCTTACAACCTTGTGACATACTATCTTATAGACGTTCGGGAATTGCCGCCGGTTCCCATTGTTTGGGGACACCTGAAGGAGATCAGGGAGAAGGAAAGCCTTCTTCTCCTTGGAGGAGAGGGCGAGGAACTTATGTCCAGCGAAAGGTATGAGAACGGTGACGTGATTTGGTTATTTCTTCTTTATAGAAGTGACTGCGCTGAGGGAATTCACATTCAATAACCACCTGCTGCCGGGTGTAAATTGACTAAACTCGTAATCGTCCGTGGTTGTATACTCGTACGTCCTTCCATCGGCATAAAAAACCACTTCATAGCTTTCTTGCCGGTCGCCTTCACGTTGGTTTGATAGCAGGTTGACATCTGGCCAGCGCGGGTTCAGATCGGAACCGGTCAGGGTTACTTCATCGAAAACCGTCCAATCCATCACAGTATAGGAGCAAAAATCGTCGTAAACCTGGTATTCGCAATCTTGAACCACCTCACCGAAGCCGGAACCGGTATCTACGGTATAGGGGGTTCCACAGACTTCGACCGCATTGGGGGCGGGTTGATCTTGCGTGTAACGAAATTCTTCCCGGCAGGAACCGACTTCCGCATCGGAGGGGATTTCATCCAACCAGCCCTCGTATTCCACTGACCCCAAAGCCAGAAGAGGGATGGAGCGGGTCCAGGACACAGCCTGGACTTCTCCGGTGAGTTCTTCGGTACGAATGAAGAAGAAATAGACCAGAAAAGCGAGGATCACACATACGAAAAATCCACCGATCAGACCGAGGACAGGAAGACCTTTCAGCGTTGAAACGGGTTTTGCAGAGGGTAGATGTTCCGGTGTTTCGGCGGGTTTTGCGGTTAAATTTGCACCGCATTGCAAACAAACTTGGGCGCTGGCCGGATTGGCTGTGCCGCAGGCCGGGCAGCTCACCTCTGGGGCAGGGCCATCACGGTGAGCACCAACCACGCGACTGCTTTTACGCGCTTCCGCTTCCGCCAGGTTTCCTCCGCAGCCACCACAAAAGGTAGCATCAGCGGGATTGCGTGCGCCGCAGTAGGGGCAGTGGACATCAGGACCTGCTTTGGCGCGTGCGATTTCCGCCTCATCTGTAATGAGTTCTTCTTGTGCAGCTTGCACAAATTCAACATCCTTCGGTTGCGGTGCGCCACAACCATTGCAGAACTTCTGAGGACCAAGGTTTTTTCTCTGACAATTCGGGCAAGCCCACTCGAGATGGACATAACCAAGGGTCTTTTTTGTCATTTCTACTCGACTCCTTCTGGGAGGGGGTCGTCCCTCCATTTATGGAGGTGATCAACTTAGAGATTGGATTCTGAATAGGATAACTGTCATCCGTGTTTTTTGCCAGTGGGTAGAAAGAAGCGTGAAATCCCTCGCCTATTTTTGAAGTTAGGCCTTGCTTGTGTGTTTGTGTATAAGTTAGAGATCTTGGTTTGGAAGGGATTTGGGGCTATGACAGGTCCGCCAAAGACAATATCCGGGATATCGTTGTCTCAACAAAATGGTCGTCTTGGACGACGATTTCGATGGCTTCCACCGGGCAAACGGATACACAACGACCACAGCCCCGGCAAGCATCATCGATGCTGTAGCGTCCATCCGAGATCGAGATAGCGTCTACAAAACAGACGTCCTCCAGGCATATTCCGCAGGCTATGCATTGGTCGTTGATAAGCACCTTCAGACCCGGCATCCGACCAACTGTGGCACCGATTTGATGTGTAACATCCGGCAGGATCCCCCAAATACAGCAGCAGGGACAACAATTGCAGATCGTTAGAAGTTTGATCCCTGGCGTTACACCCAACCAGACTGTGTCCAATTTATTACGCCCGATCATGTGGACCAACCCCGCTTCTCTGCAGCGCTGCACATACTGCAGAGCTTCCTCTTTGGTTATACGTCGTCCGAGCTCTGGATTGATTCCTAGTGCAGCGTCTCCCAGGAAAAGGCAGCCGAAATCGATGGGATAATCTTTACACTGATTGGCATCTCGACAGATACAGGAATTCATGACCCAATGGACATTGGCCTTCTCGATGACGTGGTCCACAACTTGTGAGGGGAGGATCAGCTTTTCTGTCCCCCCAACAGGTTCGTTTACCGGGATTACCTGATTGGCAGGGAGGTAGACAAGGTCATCACCTTCAAATAGCCAATGATAGATCATGTTACCGAAAACCGGGAGCTTGGAGGACTTAGCAATCAAGAAACGGGCGGGGAAGATCTTCTTGATGAGTTCATTAAACCAGAGGGGACGGCTCATATTTACAGGATTTTACCTCAAGGGTTGATCCTTAACAACAGAAGATGGAAGATGCCGATGAACTCCTTATGAAGCTAAGAAGGAAACGCTCGCGCTTTGAGGTACAATTTTGGACTATGTGGCGGAAGGTGGAAACCCTCTGCTCCAAAACCATAGGGTATAAAAAAAGTGAACATGTCCAAAGATACCACTACCCTTCCAAGCACTGCAGACGTGGAAGACCTCCCCTTTGCAAAACCTTTAGAAAACGGGGAATTTCAAACAGGTCGGGTATTCACCGTCATTACCGGACATGCTGTGCATGATACCTACACCGCTTTTTTACCCCCCTTGTTACCTGCTTTCATCGCCAACCTGGCCTTATCCAGGGCGGAGGCTGGGCTCCTATCCGTTTTCATATCTGCTCCTTCCGTCTTGCAGCCGCTGATGGGTTACTTTGCTGATCGCATCAGTCTGAAGGCTTTGATCGTTTTAGGCCCCACGTTAACCGGCATGATGATGAGTATATTGGGTATCACCCCCAGCTATTGGATGATGGCATTGTTCCTCATCATCGCTGGTTTCAGTTCAGCTGGCTTCCATGCTACAGCACCTGTTATGGTCAGCTCCCTTTCAGGGCGGAGTCTAGGAAGAGGTATGGGATTTTGGATGGTGGGAGGGGAGCTTGGGCGTGCTCTTGGTCCTATTATCGTCGCCATGGCCATTCGATTTATGGAAATACAGGGCATCATCTGGTTAATACCTGGGGGGCTGATCACGTCGATCATTCTTTATATACGCCTCAAGGATGTCCCTGACCGCCGTCCCGATACAACGGAGGGCATATCCTGGGGTGCTGTCTTAACAAGTATGAGACCCATTATGATCCCGTTATTGGGCCTCTTGCTGACGCGTGCCTTCCTGTTGCCTGCGCTCTCCACATACCTACCCATCTATCTCACGGATGAAGGAGCCGAGATCTGGTTTGCAGGGATATCGCTATCCCTTTTCGAGGTTGCGGGTATTGCGGGGGCATTTCTGGGGGGGACCATCAGTGATCGGTTCGGTCGAAGGAGGATCTTGGCCGCATCCATGTTGGCAGCGCCGATTCTCACTTTACTCTTTGTATCCACGGATGGTTGGATTCAAATCCTGCTGCTCCCGATTTTAGGCCTGGCTGCGCTTTCTACGGCGCCTGTCATGATGGCCATTGTCTTGGAAAGTGTTCCCGAAAATCGAGCCCTCGCCAACGGCATCTATTTGGCTTTGAGCTTTTTGTCACGTTCGGGAGCGGTTTTAGTGTTGGGCCTGTTAGGGGATCGGTACGGATTGGGTTTAGCATTCCAGGTCAGTTCCATTATTATGTTGCTGGGATTACCAATCATTCCCTTTTTACCGAAGAAGAGCGTTGTATAGTCAATCAAGCACGATCGAAAGAAGGGTAGCTTCCCTCATTTCGATATTGTCCTAACAGCTACCTTGATGAGGTTATGAGAGAGAAGCCCTCTCCGAGCTCCGAATTAAGATCTTATCTCAAAATTTTGTATGACTCGCTCTAGGCAAACCGCCGAAAGTATTTTGATAAAATGAGTTGCCTGAATGGCGGTTTGCTTAAGTGATTGGCTAGGTTTTACGTTCGCTGT
>MGNI01000154.1:0-2872 GCA_001795115.1 Chloroflexi bacterium RBG_16_48_8
AGTGACTGTGCATGCTTTCACATGCTGTGTAATGGAAGGTGAGCCGATCGCTCGTGAGCACACCGAGCTGCGCTGGGTGAAACCGGACGAATTGGGTAGGTATCCCATGGGAAAGGTCGATCGAGAGATCTTAAAGACGGTTGCCAGGGGGTGTTTCCTTTGAGAAGCTTGATGGAGGGGACGCTCATAGGTAACTCGATAAGGTGAAAGCAGGTATCGATGAAACTTGGCCAAAGAGACATTTGACCGATTGTAATGCGAGGAACTGGGGAAGGGACTGCACATTAGGGAAAATGGGGGTATTCCAAGAAAGGTTGCATCATATATTCCCAGGGTGAGTCCAACTTAACGTCAAGGGATTATTGCAGCATAAAAAGGAAACACATCTGGGAAATGGTTCTTGGCTGGAAGCAATGATCCGAAGCAGGTTTCCAGGATGCCCTTGGTGAGTTGTCGTAAACAAGAGAGAGCACCAACAAAGCTCATGTGGGACGTACAAGGTGGATGACTTGGAAAATTGGAAGGCGGAAACCGAGACGTGTCATCTGGTCAGTGGTGTTTCTTCGATGGGAAGATCCTGGGTTGCGAAACCAGGTCGATGAAGGGGCTCAGCGGCCTCCTCAGTGAGGGGTACTGTAAGTGTGATCCGCGTTCCATGACCCGGGGCTGTATCGATTCCGAGAATGCCGTTGACCAATTCCGCCCTCTCACGTAGGTTAATCAACCCCAAACTCTCACCATGTTCATATTGGGAATCAACTTGTTCTAAATTGAAACCTACACCATCATCTTCAATCACCACGGTGAGGATCTCGTCTTGACGCCACATCCGAGTTCGGATCTGCTTGGATTGGGCATGTTTGCGAGCATTATTGACTGCCTCTTCAATGATAGAGAAAATGAGACCTTGTTTCTTAAGACTCAGGTCCTCGGTCGAGTCTTCATCAGCTTCAAAAATGACCTCTTGATTGTGGGCTTCTTTCATTTTGGTGGCCAATTGTTCGATAGCTGGCACCAATCCACGTGATTCGAGGATCAGGGGGCGTAAAGTAAACAGCATCTGTCGTATCTCTTTTGTGGTTCGGCGTGCGAGTTCTTCGATTTTAAATAACTCGTTTGCCGTAGCTCGAGGATCCCGCTCCAATAAACGTCGAGCAAAATTGACCCTCATTGCAATGGCAGCGATGGATTGGGTGGGTCCGTCATGGAGATCGCGCGCCAGTTTATTACGTGTCTCTTCATGGATGTCTATCATCCGTTGTTTCTCTTGTTCCAATTCGGAATAGAGGCGGGCGTTTTGGAGGGCGATGATGACCTGCTGAGCCACAGTCTCCAGAAGAGTCACGCGTTCCTGTTTGAAATACGCCTCTCGTGGATGGCCAAAAAGGAGAAGCCCATAGGCTTGTAGCCCGATCCTGAGGGGTATGCATACCGCACTACGCGTCGTATGGAAGGCGGTGAGGAAGCGAAGCTCGGGATCACGTGGAGGATCATAGGAATAGGACGTTTCCCCATTAGCAATGGCAGTAGCCGTGACACCATCCGCGACAGGCAGAGAGGTACGAAGATCCGTCTGACTCAACCCTCTGGCGGCTGCAACGTGTAAGCGACTATTTTCGAAAAGCATGATAGCGCTCTTGATTTGACTTTCATCCGTATCAGTTTCCGCCAAGGCTGTTGTCCCGAGATCTAAAGCCATCCTCAGAACACGTTCGTAATTAAGGGTTGCATTGAGGGCAGTGGCCATCTGAAATGCGATACTCATGCGATGTATTTCCCGTTCAAGATCCCGTTCACGGGAGCGTCGATGGCCGAGGCTAAAAGTTTCATCTTCCTTCAATTCTGATCCGTCGCGACGAATCTGATCATTCAGCCAACCTAGCAGCGTTGCCCCGATCAGGAAAGGCCCCAATTGCAGACTGAAGGCGACCAGAGGCCATCCCCAGGCTTTAATTTGTATCAGGTTTGTGATACCCGGTATCATCATCGTCGCGATCCACTTACTTATGGTTTACGTGTTAAAGGCTTTCCAATTCTCCTGATTCGTAAAGTTTGTGAAAGCCTATCTCATACCGCTCAAACCAAAGGCGGATACAACCGATAACCATCCCTGATCCGATAACTTGAATCAAGGTAACACCTGTCTTACTACAGTTGTGTCATTAGTATGCGATGGAGTCTTACACTTTATCCTTACAAACCGTATACAAAAGAATGCTAGGAAGGTTTATTACCTAGGATGGAAGGGGGAACTTGCGAAAAATGTAATTTTATTGAAAGTTATAGGAAAAACCGGTTGATCTTCTGGCACAGCTGTTGCAACAATACTCATCGTCGGGTAGGCGCCTTTTAGGTACTCGTGGGAGGGATGTGGCAATTGAATATCGAACTCATCTCTCCATTTGAGCCAGGGGTTTATCGGATAGGATCTTATTTTTAGATTTTGTGAATGAGTATGACAAAGAAGTTTCGAATTGCAGCGATCTTAATACTGATGTCCTTAGGAATATCCTCCTGTAACGGAACAGGATTATTCAATGTGGCTGCTGGGATGGATGCACCAAACTCGGTCGTTTTCACAACCTATACTGAGACGCCAACCCCGTTTGTTCCACTTTATCCAACAGGGACGATTTTCTCAACCCCAGCAGCAACAAGCACGCCACTCCCTACCATAACACCAACAGCCACAGAAGGAAACCCATGGGGAGATTTCCCGGGTCCAACTCGAGAATCGGCTATTGCCATACCAGCTCCGGTGCCTCGAATCGATTTTCCCGAGAACATTATTAATATTATTTTGCTTGGGTCGGATGAATCCCCAGATCGATATGGTCATCGAACAGACACGATGATGATCCTTACCCTTGAC
>MGNI01000154.1:2901-8472 GCA_001795115.1 Chloroflexi bacterium RBG_16_48_8
GGTAACCTTGCTTTCCATACCGCGTGACCTCTTCGTTTATATTCCAGGTTTAAGTATGGATCGGATCAATGTGGGTGATACCTTTGGTGGCATAGAGATGGTTTATCAATCCATCCTTTACAATTTCGGCATCGAGATCGATTACTGGGTTCAGGCCAACTTGAATGGATTTGTAGCTTCAGTGAATCATCTGGGGGGGATTGATGTTCTCGTTGGAAGGTATCTTTATGATGAGTGCGGAGGGGTGTATTTCGAATATTACCCGGGCACATACCATCTGGATGGACATACAGCATTGTGCTATGTACGCATGCGAAAGACAACCAGCGATTTCGATCGGATCCGTCGTCAGCAGGAAGTCCTTGAAGCCATATTCCAGAAGGTTCTCTCTTTGGATGGTTTATCGAAGATGCCACAATTGTATGGCGAGTTCAATGAGTGGGTGGAAGGAGATGTCAGCTTGACCGACCTTATCCCGCTGATACCCCTGGCTTCGGACCTGGCTTCAGGTAAAGCGACCTTCGAAGGCTTTAGCATTGACGGAACCATGGTGTCTCAATGGACAATGCCTTTAACAGGTGCCCAAGTCCTGCTTCCTGAGCAGGAAAAGATACAAGAGCTTCTCAATAGAATGTACTCTCATTAGAAACTTTGGAACTGATCGGTCTTGCTGATACCCCTTCGGTCTTCCCAAAGGACACCTTCTTATTGTGCAGGATGGATTCGAGCTAGGACTCATGTCCCTGGGAAAAATGTAACCCCCCCCTCCTGACCAAGGTACTCTCGATTTTTCAGGCGTCAAATCTACAATGGAGTTACCAATTTGAGGTAATCCTTATCGTATGAGGAGTATTGAGAGAACAATGATGCGTGAAAAAACGATCCTGATTGCAGATGATGATTATAACTTTCGCACTGCCTTAGAAGACATGGTGGGCGCTTGGGGTTATGAGGTCATGAGCGCGAAAAACGGTTTGGATGTTTGGGAGATCCTCCTTGGTGAAGATGCTCCTGGAATGATGATTTTGGATTGGATCATGCCGGGGATGAATGGGTTGGAGATCTGTAGACGTCTGCGTTCAAGACGGGATGATCCCTATATCTACATCATCCTTGTCACCATTCATGATCAAATCGAACAGCTTGCTGAAGCCATTGCTGCCGGGGCAGATGACTACCTCACCAAACCAGTTTTTCCGGAGGAATTGGAAGCACGGCTGTTGGCTGGAAAACGCATTCTGGATTTTCAGGCAGAACTGATGTCCGCCAGAGATGCACTACGGATTCAAGCTACGCAGGATCCGCTGACCAACCTTTGGAACCGAAAAGGCATTCTTGAGATCTTGGGGCGTGAGCTCAGCAGAGCCTCCCGAAAGGGAATGCCTCTCAGTGTCATCATGGCAGATGTGGATTGTTTCAAGTTTGTGAATGATACTTTTGGGCACACTATGGGGGATAGACTCTTGGTAGGGATCGCCGAGCGAATGCGGATGACTATTCGAAATTATGATGCCGTAGGGCGCTTTGGGGGTGACGAATTCCTTATGGTACTCCCTGGCTGTGATGAAGCGGCAGCCGTTTACCTGGCGGAGCGGGTCCGAAAACAATCGGATTCAGCTTCTCTGATCTTGCCTGAAGATGATATCTTTCCAATCACAGTCAGTATGGGAGTTGCATCCAGTTCGATGGGGATAGGGTTGGATGCGGATGAATTAATCCAGGCAGCTGACTCGGCGCTTCTCCGAGCAAAGCAAATGGGAAAGGATCGAGTTGAGGTTCGACGATCAGTGCAGATGATGGTGATGTGATCCATAGCCAGAGGATAAGAGCCGGGTGGTGCCAACTCATTTTGGGCCTTTACCCCAAATATCACAAGAAATGAGCCTAACACAATCCGCATAAAATCAAGCAGGGATTTTTAAGGGAAACTCTTTCAGGCAAACCGCCGAAAGTATTTTGATAAAATGAGTTGCCTGAATGGCGGTTTGCTTAAGTGATTGGCTAGGTTTTACGTTCGCTGTTTGTCAAATTACTTCCGGCCAATCACCCAGAATAGCTTTTTCTTGAAAATGTTACATAACCGGCTTGTCAACAACAACTGTTGAAGTTGCCCCACGGCTGCTGCGGGAAACTCGATTTAAGAGGAACAGGAGAGGATCTCGTAACACGGTGCTGGGATGGTGAGAAATTCTCATCCAAGAATCTTTTTATGGGATAGGGTAGTTGTCCGATCATTTCGAGAGGCCTACAATAAGGCACTTGAAGCAGACTGCCACAACATGACCGGATTCGAAATATGAATGGTTGTCATGGGTCTAAGGGTTGTAGTTCGCTTATCCCCACCGAGGAGATAAATGAAGGAAGTCAGAGTATGTTCTGCATTACGATTGACGCTAGTCTATGCACTTGTTGGCGTCGCCTGGATTCTTCTCACCGATCAACTCCAGGCAGCACTAAGCGGTGATCAAGCAGAACTAACAGCCGTGCAAACATTGAAGGGTTGGGTTTTTATCTTTGGAAGTTCCGTTTTTATCTTCTTCTTGTTGAAAAGGGAATTCATGTGTTTTAGAGATATAGAATTGGCGCGCGAGGAGAGTGAAAGGACATTATTGACCTTGATGGAGGATCTTCCAGGGATGGCTTACCGCCGCCAGGTGGACCCTTCTTGGTCGATGGATTTTGTGAGTGAGGGGTGTAAAGAACTAACAGGGTATGAGCCTTCCGCTCTGATGCGGAATGAAACAGTCGCCTATTTCGATTTGATCCATCCCGAAGATAGAGATTCCTTGTGGAGTAGCATTCAAGTCTCATTGGAACAAAACCGTCCCTATCAATTGGTCTATCGTATCAGCCCATCTAACGATATGCAAAAATGGGTTTTGGAACAAGGGCAAGGTGTATATTCCCCTGAGGGTGAACTCATCTGTTTGGGGGGGTTCATTACAGATGTAACGGAGCGAATAGAAGCTGAGCAAGAGGTGAGAAGACGGGCAGGACAGCAAGAAGCATTCAATGCGATCGTTACCGCCTCTTCGAGGGCAACGGATCTATCTCAACTTCTTACAAGCGTCCTCCAACACACACTCAATGCTTTCAAGCTGAAGTTGGGGGTTGTATGGGTCCTTGATTATGCGGAGATGCAAGGCTTGTCTCCTTTATCGGTTCATGACGTGGTGAAGAGGCTCATTTCTGCAGGAGGGGAAATTGAAGAAGTACAGGCCACATCTCATTGGGAATCCATGAAGGAGGATGCTGATTTAGCCAGGATGGAAGAATTCTTTTCTGAGGTAGGTATTCAAGCTTCCCTGACAATACCAGTGTTATCTGAAGGCAGGTTCATCGGTGGTCTCTTGCTGGCAGATGAGCATGTTCGCGAATGGAGTGTGGAGGAGATTGAGCTAGGAAGGGTGATTGGAAGTCAACTTGGAAGCGCAGCGGAGCGGTTGGTGTTGCTGGGAACGATCCAGGAGCAAGCGTATCTACTTCAAAGGATCCTGGACACGGTTCGGGAGGGCATCTTCACTCTTGATTCGGAGAGACGAATTCTTGTCGCAAATCCATCCGCACGCACTTATCTGAGTCGCATCGCTGGCGTTGGACCAGGGGAGATCCTGACTCAGCTGGGAGGACATGCCTTTGAGGAGTTCCTCACACCACGAAAAGATGGATTGCCTCACGAAATTGAAATGGATGGCAAGGATGCAAGTGTTTTTGAAATCTATCCCAATCCTGTCGAGGTTGACGCGGAGGAGACGGGATGGACAATCCTGGTAAGAGATGTCACTGAAGTAAGGCAGGTTCAACGACGCGTTCAGGAGCAAATTCGCCGCGGGGCGGTGGGGCAGCTTGCGGCTGGCATCGCCCACGATTTTAACAATATTATCGCAGCCATCATCCTTTATAGCGAAATGGTCCTAGGACTATCAGACCTTTCAACAAAAGGGCGGCAACGCATGAACACCATCATCGAGCAAGCCCATCGGGCAGCTGAATTGACAAGACAAATCCTTGATTTCAGTCGCCGTGGGATACTGGAACCTCATCCAATGGATCTCATTCCTTTCATGAAGGAAATGGTCAAGCTTCTCGAACGCACTTTGCCGGAAAATATCCGTATTCGTTTTAACTATGAAGATGATCATTATGTAGTCAACACGGATCCCGGTCGAATCCAGCAAGTCTTCATGAACTTGGCTGTGAATGCTCGTGATGCAATGCCCTCCGGTGGGATGCTTACCTTTATACTGTCCCATTTCGAACTAAAAGATGGAGATCTCCCTCCTCTCCATGATATGCCCTCTGGAAGGTGGGTTCAAATCAGCGTCTCCGATAGCGGTGGAGGGATTCCACAGGAGGACCTTTCAAACATCTTTGAGCCCTTCTTCACGACTAAGGCACCCGGTGAGGGTACGGGACTGGGGCTGGCTCAGGTCTTTGGTATCGTTAAGCAGCACGAGGGTTTCATAGGCGTAACAAGTCAACTTGGAAAAGGGACGACCTTCGATCTTTATCTACCGGCACTTTCCATTACCGCGCTTACGGGCATCATCACTGAAGAAGGAGAGCTCAAGGCAGGCGAAATGGAGACGATCCTGGTGGTGGAAGACGATGATGCAATGCGTGAAGCTCTTGTGGAGATGCTGAAGTTGATGAATTATGTCGCCTTGTGCGCCAAGGATGGGCGAGAAGCATTAGAAATTTTTGAAGGTGAGCCACCCATCGATTTGGTTTTAAGCGACCTGGTGATGCCAGAGATGGGCGGCGTAGCTTTGTATGGCATCCTCAAGGATAAGTACCCGGATGTGAAGATGGTAGTCATGACGGGATATCCTCTGGCAGAGAAGGGCAAAGATTTGCTGGAGCGAGGCATCGTAGCCTGGCTCCAGAAACCCCTGGATTCGGATACTTTAGCACGGACACTGCGGAAAGTGTTGAGCCAGTAATGTCTCTTCAAAGAATACCTTCACGAAACACCGCCTCAAGCCCGAGAGGGGAGGATGTGCACATAGCTAACCTGAAAGGGCATAGGAGTGCCCATTCTCTTATTTGAATAGATTGGTTCCATCTATGTTGGTTCTCTCAGGGAATGATGGGCGGAATCACCAAGCTGGCGTCGTTCCATTCTCCATCCCAATACAGGGTTACAAAGGTCGTGAGGCTGAAGGTCAGGGTCAATCGCTCTGATTGCGAGAAGATGTGAGAAAGAATCGAGAAGGATTTTGTGAAGTACGTGGGTGTAGTTGTATTGGCAGGGATGGATTTGGTAGTACCCCCCAAAGCAGGCCATCCTGAAGTATCTGCAGATAATACGATTCCGATTTCCTGATCGTTGCTGGAAGTATTACTTGCATAGAAAGATAGGATACATTTTCCACCCTCCATGGTCGCTCCATCTGGGATAGGATCGGTAAAAAATTTTAGATAGATCCCTCCGTCAACCGAAATTCCATTGGGTTGATTCGGGGAGAGGGCATAACCACCAGGCACCCGAGTGTTTGCAAACCAATAGGTGTTTGCAATGGTCGAGACCGAAGTATGGGTTGGCGGAGGGGGGGTGGTTGGAGCCGGAGT
>MGNI01000154.1:8531-10781 GCA_001795115.1 Chloroflexi bacterium RBG_16_48_8
GATGGCACTTGGGTTGGTGTGGCTGAGGCAACGAGTGGTTCAGTTGGTAAGGGTTGGTTCTCCTGATTGGGGATGGGTGTGAAAGTGAGAGTAGGGTCTAAACGTGCTACGGACGTCGGATTTGGAATTGCGTTGAGCCATGGTTTATCACTCTCGCTTTTATCAGGAATTGTATCGTCCTCTCCCACTTCATTTTGTTTGTCCCGAACGATTTCTTCAATGATCTCCGGTTTTATAGAGTGGATAAGAACGTAGGACCATGGACCGTAGTCGGCTTCCATATCGCTCTGTGTGTTCGCTTCCGCCAGCTTCTGACTCGTGAGAATTCCTATTTGACCGCAGGAGAATAGGATCAGCATTACAACCGGAATGATCAATAGCCATTGGGATAGTGTCCGAAGACGTTCCAATTGAGGTTGACTTTCTGAATAGGAAAGTCGTTTTTTATCTCGAACCCATAAAGGTTTGCGATCGAAAAGTTTCTTCATCTCTTCATTTAGAAACGTATCCGAAAGATATCGGCTTTAAACACATCGGATCAGATTGCTCCATTTAAACGCAAAACACGATATACTGTATCAATCTTTCTACGCCATGTCCTTTCATCATTCTATGCTTTTCACTCGCTTCGTACAAATTCTATGGGTTAGCAAAGAAGGAGGCAAAGTACTTTGGTACCATGGGATTGGAGGAAGAGAGGGTCCTCCATTCTGATATGCTCAAGAGAATGAAGTTCCAGGTTTCATCCTTCGGGAATATAGAATTTCATCCTTGATGAATGGCACTGGTTGTATGGAATTTGTGCGGGCAGTGCAACGATACCCTCAATGCGAGGAAAAGGAATTTGTAACAATTAGGACATGAATCCGTTAATAATCTATAAGCGCTTAGAAGACTGGAGGGAGCAGGAACCATAGAACCATAGAGAAAAGAAAGTCATCAAAGAATTGCATCTGTTGGGAAATGGGTTGGGATCAGTATCGTCGCTGAATGTAAAGAATCTCGGGTTCTTTTTTAGAGTTGAATAAGCCGAAGGGAAGCACTCTGATATCGGAATGATAATCTATGAACGAGCCTGAAGAGGGCTTGCTGGAGGGATAAACCCATGTCATTCTTAAAAAAAATCAAACAAGGTCTGGGCATTGGTACTGTGAAATTGTCTCTTGAAGTACCGCTTTCCATTTCGCCTGAGAGCGGACAAATCGCTGGTCATGTGGTTGTAGAAGCACAAAGCGATCAACGTGTCACGGCAATGAAGATTAAGCTCATCGAGCAGTTCACCTCTGGTCGGGGGGATGAGAAGGAGGAAAAGGAATTCGTTCTGGGAGAGACCTCCTTTGATCAGGCCTTTGACCTGAAATCTGGAGAGAGCAGGAAGGTCGATTTTACGCTGCCCTTTGCAATGCGGAAATCAGGCATGAAGGAATTATCAGAAAAGAAGGGGGCATTAGGAGCACTTGGGAAAGCTGCTGTCTTCGTCGGTGCAGAAAAATCTGAGTACGAAGTGGAGGTGGAGGTCAAACTCGAAGGGACGAAGTTGAGTCCCAGTGAGTCAAAATCCATCGTGATCGGGTAAAGTGGTTTGAAGGGAGAAGACATTAAGCTTTGCCTGATCATCCCTCCTCATTCCCAAAAATTCTTTTTGAACTGACCGCCGATGGAGGCGGTCAGTTTTTTATGTAAAGCTTAGGTGCCAGGTTATCCCTAGGAATGCTATCGTATAATGAGTATGATTTTAAAAGATCGCAACATGAGATTGGGGGATTTAACCATGCCGGACCTCACAAGCTACCAAAGGAATATCAATATAGGGCTGGACAGAGCCCTTAGAGAGGCAGCCGTTTTGCCAGTGGATTTAGAAAGGGCGCGCTTGATCATCTTCTCTGATCACCACAAAGGAAAGAGTGATGAAGCCGATGACTTCCGGCTCTCAGAACCCTCTTACCAGGCTGCGTTAAACCACTTCCTGGCATTGGGACATATACTGGTTGTACTGGGTGATGTGGAGGAACTTTGGGAGGATCCTCCGGAACCTATCCTCGAGTGCTATAGCTCAATTTTGAGCAAGGAAAATAACTATCATCAGCAAAATCGATATTGGCGATTCTGGGGGAACCATGATGATGAATGGCGCCATCCCGACCAGGTACGAAAACACTTGGGCAGATTCTTCAACGATCTTAAGGTACACGAGAGTTTACGTCTTGATTTCTTTGAGGCGGAAGTCGAGTTGGGCGAGATATTGCTGGT
>MGNI01000154.1:10815-11179 GCA_001795115.1 Chloroflexi bacterium RBG_16_48_8
TCAGATGGCTTACCCGTATTGTTATACGCTACATCTGGCGTCCCTTTCAGCGCTTATTCAAGATCAAACCCAATACCCCTGCGACGGATTGGCGATTGCGCTGTAAGCATGACATCGCAATGTACAATTGGACCGCGGATAAGGAGAAGCTGGTGCTCATTGCAGGTCACACCCACCACCCCATCTTCCCATCATCCTCTCGACTTGCACGTCTAACAGAAGATTATCAAAGTGTGATGGATCTGTCTGTGGATCCAGATGAGGTCTTACAAGCACAGGTGGATTTAGAATTTGCGCTGGCAGCAGAGAAACCCTCTTATTTCAACAGCGGGTGTTGCTGCTTCAACGATGGGAGCATCACGGG
>MGNI01000154.1:11272-11480 GCA_001795115.1 Chloroflexi bacterium RBG_16_48_8
GAAGTATTTCGGCAAGCGGCCTCCCGAGTTGTCCCGATGACGATCCCGGAAGAGCTTAAATAGGTACAGCATCGTGTCGTGAATAGGGTGGGGTTCGAAAAAGGATCTCATGAGGATCGTGGATATCGCCTTTTAGCCAGTCGCTTCCCTGGCCGCGGGTGTCCATTACGGATTGCGCATAGCCACCACAACTCCCCTATAAGCCAGT
>MGNI01000154.1:11527-13357 GCA_001795115.1 Chloroflexi bacterium RBG_16_48_8
AAGGGTCGGGAGCCGGATCTTCGCTCTGGAGAATAGAACCAGGCATTCATCGGTTGTCCGCTGTAGCCATTGAATTGGACATCAAAAGTCTTCACAAGGTCAATCCATAATCTGCGGGTTCAAATACAGGCTCCAGGGGAAATCTTTGAGCCTCCATCAAAGTCAAATTCCGGAAGGTGTCGAATTCCTCAGGCTTTTCTCGATCAGGCAGATGAGCTAAATGATTCTCGAGAGGCATTTCATAGAGCTTTAGGAACTCCCCTTATGGTGATCGCTAAAACAAGCCTAATTCGTAGTAATGCCAGTAGCCTCCCTTGCGTCCGTAGAATCCAACGATACGTGAGTTTCCTCGAGGACCGAGCGTAGGGGGGAGAACTCCACACATTGCGTAGGCGATCTCATCGAACTCAACAGGTAGAACCTGTTCATTAAAGGATATCCCATACATGCCATCTTTCTCAAAAAAGAAGAAGGGTTTACCGTTCAGGAGCTGCCAGTGAAAAGCTCTGGTATAGCCATATTTTTGATGTAATAGTCCACTATTAACAATAACCTCACCATCGACCTCCATCACCCATTGATCTTTCCATTGTTGGAAGCTCATTAATGGGCAATGAGGAGGACCGATGTAGGAAATATCGTGGATATAGATGATTTCGTCGTTGCGAATGACGACGGGAGAATCTATAAAGTTGATACGTATTAGGTCATCTCCGATGAAAAAGGCAAGGTCGACGTCGGGGAACCAATCATATCCTCCCCTGGTGTTCCACCCAGGATCGACAAAACCTTTTCTTGCATATCCCAGATCCCAACTCAAACCATGGTTGAAGATAAGGGCGAAATCCGTCCCCGATTGATTGACGATTATTTTCCGAAAGTACCGAATGTCATCTTGAACCAGATTTTGACCTTCAAAGAGTCCATAGAACGTCCAACCTCCTTCAGAGCCTGTTTCTTCTACTCGATAACCAAAGGCTGAAAGTCTCTTATTGATCTCGGAGAGCGTCAGCTTGGGTTCAGGCGCAGACTCCCACCAGTCTTTTCTTCGGTTATAAATTGTGTCCGGAATGCGGAGGATGAATTCCCATATATCCCCCTCCCGTTCATCAGATGAATAGGTGAAATAAGTCTCTGGGGCAAGCAAGTAATCCTCCAGTGTAAGTTCACCTAAAGGGATGCTCGTGAAGGTGGGGATGAGCGTTGTTTTTTCAGTCTTAGAGGGTTGGATAATTGGGGTGGGTGTTCCTGGGGGGCCAGGAGTCAATGTGGGCGGTTTTGAGGCGTCCTCAGTGGCTCTCGCCGCATAGGTCTCCCTAACCGTATCCGGGCGATCGAGCGAAAGCGTTCTTGTGGGTTCTGGCAACGGAGTCTTCGGCAATATTGTTGGAGTAGTCGTGTTCTGGGTGCCGATTTCTCCCGTCCCACAAGCGCTCAGAAGGATTACTGAGGCGAGCAGTAAGATGAGGGAAGGTGACAATAATAAAAACCTATCTCTAATCATCGTTAAGATCCCTTCTCAAGTATAAAAGTCAACTCATGCTGTCCCATCTTTAGCATAGGAAGATGACAGGGGTATGTTAAAGTTATTACAAATGTGAAATACCATCAATAGGCTGAGATGATTAATCTTCATAGATCTCTGGATTTACGCAGTAGGGAAGTCGCTCTCCTCGCAATCCAGCAATGAGATTTTCGGCTGCCATGGTCGCCATTTTGGTGCGCGCATACCGGCTTGAGCTGGCGATGTGGGGAGCGAGGATGATGTTGTCGATGGTGAGCAATGGGTCCTCCATGAGGATGGGCTCCGGGTCCGTCACATCTAAGGCG
>MGNI01000154.1:13375-16347 GCA_001795115.1 Chloroflexi bacterium RBG_16_48_8
TCTTCGGCTTTGAGGGCATGGTAGAGCGCTTTCTGGTCCACGATTGAACCTCGGGCGCTGTTGATCAGAATGGCTGATTTCTTCATAAGCTTGAATTGCTCTGTGCTGAAGAGGTGATAGGTGTCCTGCGAGAGCCAGGTGTGGATCGTGACGAAGTCGGATTGGCTCAAGAGTTCATTAAAATTTGAATAGGTTACCCCGAGCGTGTCTTCCAGCGCTTCATTGCGCTGAGGATCGTAGTAGAGAACTCGCATATCGAAGCCTGCGGCACGTTTGGCAACAGCTTGCCCGATACGTCCCAACCCGACAATACCTAGTGTGGCTCCTGCCACGTCCGCTCCCATGAGAAGTGTCGGTCCCCAGGTTACCCAGCGACCCTCTCGTGTGAACTTATCCGCTTCCACCACACGCCGGGCAGCCGACATGAGCAAAGCCCAGGTGAAATCAGCGGTGGCATCGGTAAGCACCCCGGGTGTATGACCAATGGGAATGCCATGATCTGTGGCAGCTTGGATGTCGATATTGTCGTAACCTACAGCCATTTGGCTGATGACTTTGAGAGAATCTCCAGCAGATTGAATGAGATCGCGATCAATCCGATCTGTAAGAAGACATAGCAATCCATCCAGCCCCTGGATTTTCTCCAGAAGTATCTCGTAGGGAGGCGGGAGTTCTTCTTGCCAGACTTCAACCTGTGCTGCTTCTTGGATCATCTCCAGACCTGGACCAGGGATGAGGCGGGTGACAAAAACCTTTGGTTTTGGCATTGGATCACCTTGTTTCGTTTCGCATTTCACAGATTGTACACGTGACACCCCAGTTTCTTAATGGCAGGTAGCATTGATCAACGATTTTTTCGTTGCCTCATCGCTCTTCACTTTCGGCTTCTCAGAATGATAGTACGTGTGTTATTGTCGTCCTGAGTAGAACGTAGTAGCAGGTCGGGCTGCCATGCCCGACCGCAGAAGGTCACTCCGAAGGAAATGAAAGTGTGTTATTTACCCTGTAGATGCACCGTATGATTGAAAGAACGAGATTCCTCGTCACTCTGTTCCTCGGAATGACATTAAAGGGAGCCATGCCCTACTCCCTTATATCATCCCAGGTGCAACCGAGGGATCTTGAGCGACCTGTGGTTGCTAATCCCTCCCGCAAGCTCCAAGGTTTGGGAGGGCGAACATGCCCGATCAACGGCTTGTCGTTGGTGATGAAACTCCTACTAAAAAGAGTTTGCAAATGATGTTGATGAACGAGAAAATATGCTCTATGATGGGTTCGTTAACTCCCCACAGTGGAAAAAACAAAAGGACACCCATGATCAAAGAACCCTTCTTTGAAGCTAGCCAGGAATTCATCCATGAACTTACGGGAGCCGTACCCGAGGCGAATTTCGACCAGATGACGCGCCTTCTGTACAGCACAGATGCCAGCATCTACCAAATGATGCCAGTGGGGGTCGCCTGGCCACACAACGCGGATGAGATCGTTGCCGCTATCGAAGTAGCCAGTAAACATGGCGTCCCTGTTCTGCCGCGTGGAGGAGGCAGCAGTTTAGCAGGTCAAGCCATCGGTCATGCCCTCATCCTGGATCTATCCCGCCATATGGATCAGATTCTTGAGATCGATCCGGAGGCGCGCACGGTTTGCACACTGCCCGGAGTCACACATGGCGCCTTGAATAAAGCCGTCAAACCTTATGGACTCATGTATGGTCCCGATCCTGCCAGCGGGGATCGAGCCACGATGGGGGGAATTTTGGCTAACAATTCCACGGGTGCTCATTCCATTATCTATGGCATGACACTGGATCATGTCCTTGAGACAAGGGTCATCCTGTCAGATGGCAGCCATGTCCAATTCGAGGATTTCGGGAGCAATGATTGGGAGGGGATGGGGGCGAGACCCGGGTTGGAAGGTGAGATCTATCGTAAAACCCTGGGGATTCTAGAGCGTTACAAGGGCCCCATCGCAACCCGTTATCCGAGAACTTTTCGCCATGTATCCGGGTATAACCTCAACCGTCTGGCTGAATCTAAGAAGCCCAATCTGTCTTCCCTGATTGTTGGATCGGAAGGGACCTTAGGGATCGTGACCGAGATGAAGCTTAAGCTGGTTCCTATTCCAACCATGAAACGCCTGGCGATGGTACATTTCTCTCAATTGAGAGCCGCAATGGAGGCCACACCTGCCTTGCTTGAAACAAACCCAACTGTGGTGGAAGTGCTCGACAAGATGCTTTTGGATTTGGCGCGGGACAAAATTGAATACCGGCGCTTGTTGACTTTTGTGCGCGGGGACCCTGAGATTATCTTGATGGTGGAGTATGTGGGCGAGACGGAGAAGGAACTGGATGCTGGCATCCAGCGCTTACATGAAAAGCTGCAAGAAATCCAACATGATGAACCAGTCGTCATTGTCGCTGACAAAGCTAAACAGGCCAATGTCTGGTATGTGCGTAAGGTGGGTCTTGGAATCCTGATGAGCATCCGGGGGGATGCCAAACCGATCCCCTTCATCGAAGATGCGGCTGTCCCTGTTGAGCATTTGGCGGACTATGTCACTCAGATCTTTGATTTTTCCTACGGCGTGGGTCTCGAACGTGTGGCGATGTACGGGCATGCCAGTGCGGGCTGCCTCCATATCCGACCGCTTGTTAACTTGAAAACAGGAGAGGGTGTACGCCAGATCCGTCAGATCGCGGAAAAATCTGTGGAGTTGGTGGTGAGGTATGGCGGCACCACCAGCGGTGAACACGCAGAGGGAATTGCCAGGGGAGAGTTTTCCGAGAAGTTGTTTGGTCCTGAACTCGTGAGAGCTTTCAAAGAAGTGAAAGCCACTTTTGATCCAACCGGGCTTATGAACCCCGGAAAAGTTGTTGGGGCGCCCAGGATGGACGATGAGGTTCTACTGCGCTTCGGATCGGACTATAAGCTTCCCCAGAAGCCTCAGCAAACGGTTTTCCAGTTCATTAA
>MGNI01000154.1:16359-16947 GCA_001795115.1 Chloroflexi bacterium RBG_16_48_8
TTTCGGTTTTGCGGCGGGTGTGGAGATGTGCAATGGAGAGGGTGTATGCCGGAAACTGGATGAGGGTGTGATGTGTCCCTCCTTCCAGGCCACGAGAGATGAGGCTCACAGCACCCGCGGGAGAGCGAATGCATTGCGTTCGGCAATGATGGGTTTGCTCGGGCAAGAGGGCATGACATCCAAAGAGGTCTACGATGTGATGGATTTATGCCTCTCCTGTCATGCCTGTAAAAGTGAATGTCCATCTGCCGTTGATATGGCCAAGCTCAAAGCCGAGTTCCTTTATCAATATCAACAGATCCATGGGGTCCCTCTTCGCTCGCGCATCTTTGGGAACATCGCCAGGCTGAACAAGCTTGGTCAGCCTTTCGCACCGCTCAGCAATTTGCTTATCCGTTGGCCTGGCAAATGGATCCTGACCGGTTTGGGTGTGGATGCACGGCGATCCCTACCGCAATTTGCACAGAAAACTTTCAGTGATTGGTATAGACAACAAATGAATACAGGTAAGGGATCGAAGCGCAAGGACCGAAAGCAGGTCATCTTCTTCAATGATACCTTCACCGAACATCACGACCCTCCTCTTGG
>MGNI01000154.1:16956-17418 GCA_001795115.1 Chloroflexi bacterium RBG_16_48_8
AGCCGCGATAAAAATCCTGGAGGCGGCAGGTTGGAACCCGGTTATACTGCCGGATAAAGTCTGCTGCGGTCGTCCAGCGGTTTCTAAAGGATTGCTGGAGGAGGCGCTTAAATTAGCCAAGCATAATATAAAACTGCTGGCTCCCTATGCAAAGCAGGGGATTCCTATCCTTGGCTGTGAGCCCAGTTGCATGGCAATGTTGGTGGACGAGTATCTCGATCTGGTTCCCGGGGAGGAGGCCGAGGCTATCGCCGCCAATGCTATGACGTTGGACATGTTCCTGGTGCGAGAGGCGGAAGGGGGTGAATTAAATCTCACATTTGATGAAAACCCACGCCAGGTGCTCTTCCATGGTCACTGTCAGCAGAAGGCAACCTTTGGAACAGGGAGCACCCTCAAGATGTTGGGGTTGATCCCGAACTGCACTGTGGAGGAGGTGGACTCGGGTTGCTGTGGCATGGC
>MGNI01000154.1:17517-17848 GCA_001795115.1 Chloroflexi bacterium RBG_16_48_8
GCGACGGGAACTTCCTGCCGTGATCAGATCTTGCATACCACCCAAAGGCGAGCCCTACATCCTATCGAGGTCCTGGCTGAGGCATTAACTCAGGGATAAGGCCCTTTTAGGAATTCCACAAACTAGAGAGGCATTGGGGAAATCATTTACCATAACGTCGAACATCTCCCCCCGCAGAAGGTGCATACGGGTAGATTGCTCTTTTTTGGTACGAATGCATAAAATTCAGGTAGAGAGCAATACTTGGGGTTGAATTCCTTTCACATAGACATCGGGATACCATTGATTGGGTATGCTTTTTCACGGCTGGTGAATTCCGTGGGTTCTTGGA
>MGNI01000154.1:17921-19757 GCA_001795115.1 Chloroflexi bacterium RBG_16_48_8
GAATATCTTGGGACAACTGGATGCGTTGGCTTTTTGCAGGGGGCATCGATGCGATCTGGGTGATTACCTGCTGTACCGCTGAGGCTTGAGACAGCAGAGTTTTCGCTCATGCTCAATATTCTTAGATAGTTCCGCTCGCGTTTTGGTGTGCTGATCCATATGGTACTTCTACTTTTTTATATGGTTGGGGAATCCTTGGGCTGTTTGCCGGGCATTGCAAAGTAAGTTATTCTGAGGATAGTATCAAAGAACAGGATTAGATATTCAGGCGAGAACAAGAGAGAAGTAGAGATTTCACCTCGAAAGAAGGCAAGGCGATGATTACCTCGAAGGAATACCGTGAAAGAATAAAGGCTTTAAAGCCCAATGTTTACATGGATGGGGAGCTTATTACGCGTGAGGATCCAAGATTAGAGCCAGGGATGAACGTCATTGCACTGACCTATGATCTGCCCCATGAGGAACAATACGAAAGGGTGTTCACTGCCACATCGCATTTGTCCCAGGAAAAAATCAACCGGTTTTGTCATATCCACCGCTCCCCGGATGATTTATTGAAGAAGCAAGAGATGACTCGACTGTACTGTCAAAAAAGTGGTGGCTGCATCCAACGCTGCATGGGGGTCGATGCGATGAATGCTTTAGAAGTGATCACCCACCAAGTTGATCAGGTACATCAGACTGAGTATCACGAGCGTTTCCTTGACTATCTGAGATATTTCCAAGAGCACGATCTTTGTGCAAATTGCGCTCAAACGGATGTGAAGGGAGACCGGAAGAAACGACCTCACCAACAAGCGGATCCCGACCTGTATCTGCGGGTGATCGAACGTGGAAAGGATGGCATTGTAGTAAGAGGAGCTAAGGCACACAACACCATTGCCCCTTATGCAGATGAGATTATTGTTATACCCACTCGTTTCTTAACCCCAGAGGAGTCGGACTGGGCAGTGGCTTTTGCCATTCCAGCTGATACCGAAGGTGTGAAACTCATCTGCCGACCGACGGCATTTCGTCCTCGAATATTGCTTGATGCACCCATCAGCCATTTTGGGGATGTAGAATCATTGACCATTTTCGACGATGTCTTCGTGCCATGGGAGAGGGTCTTCTTATGTGGAGAGCAAGAGTTTGGGGGTGCATTGGCCTTGCTTTTCGCTCTTTATCATCGTCACAGTTACACGGGTTGCAAGCCCGCCACCTCGGATGTATTGATGGGGATGGCTGCCTTGGTGGCAGAATACAATGGCATTGAACAAGAGAAGCATGTGCAGCACAAGCTGGCAGAGATGATCGGCGTAGCTGAGTTGGTATATGCGGCAGGTATTGCAGCCGGGGTTCAGAGTCAGCAAGCTCCCTCCGGGACCTATGTGCCGGAGGTGGTTTATGCCAATACAGGACGTCGTCATGCCGGGGAGAGCATCTACCGTGAGTATGAGATTGTAGCGGACCTGGCTGGGGGACTTGCAGCTACACTGCCTCTGGAAGGGGACTTTATCAGTGAGGAAACCGGACCCTTACTGGCCAAGTATATGATGAGGAACCCGGAAATATCTGCCGAGGATCAACATCGCTGCTTCCGACTCATCAATGATGTCGTTTGTTCGGCAATTGGGGGCTTGACCTTAATCGCCGGTCTTCATGGTGGGGGTTCGCCTGTCATGGAGGATATCACCTTGCTGAAAAATTACGATATGGAAGCCAAGAAGAAAATTGCCAAACACCTGGCAGGCATCCATTCATGATCCTGTCAGGGCATTCGCCTGGTTTAGGACGTCAAAGGATATGGGCTTCTCACATTGGAGTTGGGGCTTATCAGAAGCCAGAAATTTGCCA
>MGNI01000154.1:19767-22714 GCA_001795115.1 Chloroflexi bacterium RBG_16_48_8
AACAATTGTAGAGACGCCCCGCTGAGACATCTTTCCAATCGAGAAAAGGAGGGAGGGGAGGATGGATGTGTTCAATTTAGAAGGCAAGGTGGCCATTGTCACAGGGGCTTCGAAAGGTATCGGGGAGGTAATTGCACGGGGTTTTGCTAAAGCAGGTGCCAAGGTGGCAGTCTCCAGTCGAAAACAGGAAAGCGTTGACCGCGTAGCTCAAGGGATTCAAGAGGCAGGGGGGGAAGCGTTGGCCCTTCAAGCCCATATGGGAGTTCCAGATCAGGTCGCAGCTTTGGTTTCCCAGACCTTGGGAAGGTGGGGCAGGGTGGATATCGCCGTGAACAATGCTGGGACCAATCCTCACTTCGGTCCCCTCCTGACGGCGGATGAGGGGCAATTAGAGAAAATTCTCGATGTCAACCTGAAAGGAACTTTCCGTCTTTGTAAGCAAGTTGTCCCTCTTATGGAGGATCAGGGCGGGGGCAAGATCATCAACATCACATCCGTGGCTGGGATTCGCCCAGGCCCTGGTATGGGAGCTTATAGCATCTCCAAGGCCGGCGTGATCATGTTGACCAAGGTTTTGGCCGGCGAGCTTGGCTCCAGCAACATTCAGGTGAACGCGATCGCACCGGGACTGATCAAGACCAAATTCAGCCAGGTACTTTGGGAAAATGAGGATTTGCTGAAGCATCAAGTAGGCGTCACGCCATTAGGTCGGATTGGAATACCGGAGGATGTTCTCGGTGCAGCTCTTTTCTTAGCTTCATCTGCCTCGGATTGGGTGACAGGGACGGTCTTGGTGGTGGACGGCGGATCCATGGTGGCTGCGGGATTGTGAGGGGGAACCTGATACATCCGGCATTCGTGGGAGCGCACGGTTGTGTGCCTCGCGTTCGGTTAACCCTCGTGCGGGTTGAGAACACGCGGGAGGGTATGCTTTGCCCTTCCCGGCAGCTTGTGGCTTCTGGGAAGGTTATCTACACAGTATGGGTATCGATGCGGTATGGGATCGGTATGCGATAAGTTCTCGGGTTCGTACTACTCGATTGCTTGTAGGAACTTTGCAGCCTGCTCGATCTCCTCCTCATTGAAAACGCGGATGCCCTCACGTTCCAGCAGCGCAGCCGTGACGCCCTTGCCAGGCTTTAAAGTGATGGAGAAGGTGCCATCATAGATGAATTTGCTGCCGCAGGAAGGACTCCTGGCTTTTAGGATTGCTATTCTCATATTATTTTCTTGAGCCACCTGCAGGGCTTTTTGAGCGCCACACCTATATTGCTCAGTGACCTCTCGGCCTTCCACATCCAGTACTTTTGCCTCGGCGTCCAAAACTTGCAACCCATCTCCACTGATAATCTCAGCTGGTGGTCGGGGCGTTGGGAGTCCCCCTTCCACTTCAGGGCAAAACGAGATCAATCTGTTTTCCTGGAGCCATTGTTCCAACTTGGGGTGATCACACCTCATATGTCCCCTGTCATAGCGAGTAGATTCACCGAGCAAGCATGCGCTCACCAGGATGTGTGCAATTGAATGGTGTTTTTTCCGCTTCAATGTTGGATCCTTTTTTCCGTGGGAGGGCGCATCTGGTTGAAAAATACGTCTGAAAAGAAGTTTTGCAGGAGTTGTAGCCCTCATACTCAATTGATACTACACTGATCCTGTCTACGTCAAGAATTAAAGACCACTCGACTTCACTCCGACATGCATTTGTCAAACGCGACAAAGGACCCAACCGTGAAAGAAAAGGATTATTGTGAGAATCTGATCCGCTTTTACGAGTTTCAACTGGGAACACTTCCGGAGAGGGATGAATTCAAGGAGGCGGTTAGGGCACATTTTCAGAACAGGATTTGAGAATTTTCTTTTTACTCCCTTTCATGGGGATGGCTCCCATTGAGAAGCTTGAGAAAAAGGCGGTCGGAGCTAAGATCGCCCTTGATGATCTGCATGAAACCATTTTGCGTCTCATTCCAGAGGGGGTAGTTGATTCGTATGTGGAGGGGGGCAGTCGGTTGTGTGGACGCGCTCCCATCATCGCCTTGCTCGAGTTTCAGGTACGCCTGATTGAGGATTCACCCATGCGAAGGGTGTGCACGAAAATCATGAACGCCTTCATTGAAGGCGTAACAGATGTCAACCCTACAAAAACACCCTGTTATCGAGTGCTTCCAGTGGAAGCCACCTTAACCGGATTAAGGGAAGAGAAGGAAATCCCTGTCAACATGGTCGTTCCAGATCCTCGGGAGATCCTCCCTATCGACGTCATTTCGGAGATGATCAAGCGAGAAGACTTGATCGTTGTGGCAGACTGTTACTGCCGATCCACCAAGGAACTCTTGGGGGAAGGCTGTGGTCATCCGTTGGAGACTTGCTTTTATTTCAATAAGCTTGTCAAGATCAAACTCGAGTCTGGTTATGCTCGACAGATTGATTACGAAGAAGCCATACGGATCTTACGGGACTGTGAGGAGCAAGGTCTGGTGCATAATGTTAGCAATTGTGATGGCGCTATCGAGACCTTGTGCAATTGCTGTACCTGCTCTTGTGCTGTGATGAGGGCTATTCAACGGGGGCAGAAGAACGTTGGTGGCCCCTCCAGATTTGTGGTGGCGTTGGATGAAGAGAGCTGCACGTACTGCGGCCTGTGTCTGGATGTGTGTAATGTTGACAATATTGCAATTGCGGATGGCAAACTGGTGATTGATTTCGCGAATTGCATAGGAAGTGGTCAGTGTGTCTCCCATTGTCCAGAAGGATCTCTATATATGATCTTGAGAGAGGATCCGCCCAAGGTGTTCTCAGACAACGATGTGTTATTCAGACGGATCAACATGGAAGCTATGATCGGATTGGCAATGAAAAAGGTCTTCGGAAGGTAATTAGGGGAGAGAGGCTCATTCACGAGGCGGCCATCGCTCAAAATATCCTGCGGATCGTCAAGGAGGCTGCCGGC
>MGNI01000155.1:0-1365 GCA_001795115.1 Chloroflexi bacterium RBG_16_48_8
ACGTGTGGCCAGCCATCGGTCAAAAGCAGTAGGAGGTCCTCCACGCTGCAGATGGCCAAGAACGGTCACCCTGGTCTCCAAAGCACAGGTCTGTGCAACTTCCTCTGCCACGAATTGTCCGATGCCGCCCAATCGTGGAGATCGGATCATGTCTCCTTGCATTCTGAAGATCTGCTCGCGTCCCTCAGGTCGTGCTCCCTCCGCCACTGCGATAATGCTGAAGTAACGTCCGGCTCGGGCACGCTCTTGAATCTTTTCAAAAACGGAATCGAAGCCAAAGGGAATCTCTGGAATGAGGATCACATCTGCCCCGCCTGCTATCCCGGCTTCAAGTGTGATAAAACCCGCATTTCGACCCATGAGTTCAAGCACCATCACCCTGTGATGAGATTCTGCTGTCGTATGTAGTCGGTCGATAGCTTCCGTTGCCATGGCAACAGCGGTATCAAAGCCAAAAGTCACATCTGTTCCCCGAATATCATTATCGATCGTCTTAGGGACCCCTACAACGGGAGAACCTTTTTCAAAGAGCTCCAGGCATATTCGAAGGGTTCCATCCCCTCCAACAACAATCAACGTATCTAAACCAAGCTCACCAATTCGCTCAACCACCAGATCGGATACATCTTCGATCACTTCTCTCCCATCTTGTACGATTCTCCTGGCAAAAGGATTGCCTCGATTCGCGGCACCGAGGATCGTGCCACCCCGCGGAAGAATTCCGCGTACGATATCCGGTGTAAGAGGAAGAGTCCCTTTTGAGTCCAAAAGACCTTCAAATCCCTGACGGATTCCAATAACCTCGCACTCAAAAAGAGTGTTAGCCGTTTTCACAACCGCGCGAATAACAGCATTCAAACCCGGTGCATCCCCCCCGCCTGTAAGAATGCCGATTCGCTTCATACTACTCCACCCTGCTTGCCCACATAGTTGAACAGATTAGAGAGGGATTGTACGTGATTGGAGTGTATGGGACAAGATAGCCCTTTTCCTTGTTGTGATAAATAATTGTCGTTATACCTTATGAGAAAAGCCTGCCTTCTTGAGGCATGTGGGCCAACAACATTCTCTCACCCAGTGTGTGCTCCAATTGGCTATGTGCAGTTTTAGAGTCTTGAAATGTAGAGACGTTATATGCAACATCTCTACAATTTCCATATAAAAAATAGTATCCGAAATTGTTGCAATGAACACCACAGCGGGGCATCTCTACAGAAGGCGAATTTGTCTGGAACGAAATAGATTTTTAACATGCCATCCTGCCTCTATTATAGATCCAGTGCCAAAAGAGGGGTCCTGGCATTTATCCTAAAATCGAAATTGTTGGAGTGTCTCATCTGTCTGTCCGATTTCACCTAAACCAAT
>MGNI01000155.1:1382-1720 GCA_001795115.1 Chloroflexi bacterium RBG_16_48_8
TTTCTTCCTAGACGCTACCTCTACAAATAAAGATCGTCCGAGATTTTTCCCGGACGATCACAACCTTTCTTATTCCTGTTTGAATTACTGTAAATTCCAGTAGGCTATCTCGTCCACCTTTACCTGGAAATCATCCGTCTCAACCGAACCAACAAACAAGCCAAACATACCATCTGTATAGGTGGTATCCTGTACCTCTGCCAGCTTCTTGCGATCAACAAAGAGGATCAGACGACTCCCCTTCGCCCAGAAACCGAGGCGCTGCGTTTTCCCCGAGCCCGTTTGTATCAGCGCGCTGGATGTCCAGGAGATCACATCCTTAAAATCCTCTCCATCCC
>MGNI01000155.1:1768-2050 GCA_001795115.1 Chloroflexi bacterium RBG_16_48_8
TATTGGTCAACAGACGCACTGGATCGAACCACCAGACCATAGCGATCACGACCAGAGCAATTTCCAGAATCAAAGGTCCCCTCCAGGTAGAAATTGGTCAATTCTGGCCAGGATAGCATCCAACTCTCATAGAAATCAGGATTGAATGCAGTTAATTCGGCTTTTCCTTGTTTTACCTCGAAGCGGACGTGCTCATCTTCATATAGAGGCCAATTTCCACCGCTATCAAACGGATCCCGCCAAGCAGGATTTCCAGAGGGAATATTGGGATCTTGCACAGCC
>MGNI01000155.1:2262-2491 GCA_001795115.1 Chloroflexi bacterium RBG_16_48_8
GATGGCCATACTGATGAGACCACTTGCATCCGCCGGTCCCGCAGTCCACTCCCCAGGTATCAAAATCTGCGAGTTCCTAGGGTGGGCCGGATCCACAATCAAGCAGAATATACCAGCGGACAATTCAGCGAAGGAAAAATTCCCATCTGCATCCGTGGTCGTACTTGCAAGACCCGTGCTGGGACAAGCGCCTACACCCAGAGAGACCTCCAATCCCTCAATCCCCGGC
>MGNI01000155.1:2657-8065 GCA_001795115.1 Chloroflexi bacterium RBG_16_48_8
GGGTTGGGGTGGGCAATGGAGTGGGACTGGCCACCCCTAATAGGTCTCCCAACGGCAGGTTGCAGGACGCTAAAGATAGCACTGCCAAAACGTTTACAAGGAAAACCAAACTACGGAAAATTCTTGCAAGAGTCATGATCACCTCCCAGGTAAGTTCATTGCCCTACGAGCTGGAAATACTATTGTAATCTATCGAACGGATTGAAAGGGAGATTTCCACCAAATGAAATTATTATCTAGGCAAACCGCCGAAAGTATTTTGACAAAATGAGTTGCCTGAATGGCGGTTTGCTTAAGTGATTGGCTTGGTTTTACGTTCGCTGTTTGTCAAATTACTTCCGGCCAATCACCTAGTTTGGGTGTAACTCCGGTTTAAGAGGATAATGCCTGCCTTCTGAAGAAGATTAAAATGCGACGTATTCTTGAAATACGTCGCATTAGCCAAATGTCGGGTCATGCTTTCATCAAACGATATCTACATCTTGGGCTTGTGGACCTTTTTCTCCTTCGACAATCAGGAATTCAACCTGCTGTCCTTCCTCAAGTGTTCTATAGCCTTCCCCTCGTATGGAGCTATAGTGAACGAATACATCTCCCCCTTCATCTCGGGTAATAAAACCGTAACCCTTTGAAGCATTGAACCATTTGATAGTGCCTTTCTCACGCTCTGCCACGACGAACTTACCTCCTCTTCTTTCTTTTTTAATTTGGGCAGAGCGTCCCAATACTCCAAGAATGTTAACCCACTCTGGTTCAGAACGACTGCCATTTTGTATAAATCTATCATGTGTTGATTTTCTCCACAAGTTGTAAGAATCAACACCAATCCTTATCTTATGTTACCCCAAAGCGTTCCTTCGAATATTTTCGATATCGTCCTTCTATTACCACCTTCTTGATCCTTTGTACAGCCTCCCAAACATCGAGGAAGGAGGTATAAAGGGGTGCTAATCCTAGACGGATAAGATCTGGCTCACGAAAGTCTGGCAAAAGGGACATCTCTTCAATAAGTGCTCGGTTAATACGATAGCCTTCTGGATGGCGAAGGCTTACATGTGAACCCCGCTTCTCAGGATCAATTGGGCTACCCAACTTGAATCCGAGGGTCACAAGCTCTTCTTGTATCAGGTAGATCAGATAAGATGTCAAATCCGTTGATTTTTTACGAATGCGGTCAATTCCCGCTTCTCGGATAATGTCAAGAGCTGGTTCGATTGCGAGAAGTGAGAGGATGGGGGGTGTTCCAACTAGGAAGCGTCGGATACTATCAGCTGCACGATACTCCAGATCAAAATCGAAGGGCTTATGCTGCCCAAACCAACCCCATATCGGAGACAAAGCCTGTCTCTGTATTTCCTTGCGTACATAAAGAAAAGCGGGAGAACCTGGCCCTCCATTGAGATATTTATAGGTACACCCGACCGCAAGATCCACCCCCCAGCTGTCAAGTTCAATAGGTAGCACCCCAACAGAGTGGCTGAGATCAACCAGTATCATCGCACCCGCGTGGTGAACTCTGTCAGCAATTTTCTTCACATCAAATGCGTAACCGCTTTTGAAGGCGACGTGGGAGAAGGTCAGCAATGCTGTTCCTTCGTCGATGGCTTCCAAAAAGGAATCTTCTTCAATTTGTATACCATCCCCTGAAGAGACCAAGCGTAGTTGATGATCTCCTCCCATAAGTTGGATACAACCTTGCAGAATATAAAGATCCGAGGGGAAATTTAAAGTATCGCTGATAACAACCCTGCGATCTGGACGCATTGCCAAGGCAGCCATGACCAACTTAAAGAGATTGATGGATGTAGAATCAGCCACAATGACCTGTTCCGGAGCTGCGCCTATGAGCGTCGCTATTTTATCCCCTACCCGTGAAGGTGCTTCATACCAACCCTTGTTCCATCTCCGTATCAGATCTTCTCCCCACCCCTTTTCCACCACATCTTTCACTTGCTGAGCTGACTTCAGCGTAAGCCGTCCAAGCGAATTGCCGTCCAGGTAGATGAGGTTCGGATCTGAGAAAACGAACTCTTTACGATAATGGCCGAGTTCGTCCTTCTTGTCCCATCTTTCCGCGAATGCAGCATCAGGCTCAAACCTCATCGGAATGCCTCTCCTCATCTGAAAATCTTTCTAAAATAAAAATGGGATAAACCACTTACTACGCTTTCGATACTCCTTAAATTCAGGATATCGCGAGAGAGATTCATCCTTTCGACGCATATTTGGAAACCAATAGACATAAATAAATAAAACAAGAATAAGGATTGGAGCCCAATGCATGGCTAATAACCCCAGACTCAAATAAATTAAGAACTCACCGAAATAGTTTAGATTTCGGACACGGCTCATCATGCCTGTTGTGATCAAATGATCCGGCTGGAGCTTGAGAGACGTATATTTCTGCATATCCGTGACAAAATGCAGAAATACACCAAAGATATTCATGCTCACACACATCCCCAAGTACCAAGGCGGGCATTCAATGCCTCTGGAGATTAAAAGCCAGGGCGCTACCCAATAGACAAGTAAACCAAAGGCAGTGATTACACCCCAAACCAGGTCGACTTTCCTCTCCCAGGTCTTATCCGGGAAAATCCGACTTTTCAGGACCCAAAGGATACCGTAAGTGCCATGAAGACCTAAATAAACCCAGGCTGTGGCGTTACGCCATTGATCATAGATTGCCATTAAAAATAGGATTGCCAAGAAGCTGATTCCCTTGAATGTGTCAATGATGTATCTTTGTTTCATCTTCTTCGCTCCTTCGCAGATCGACAGCTTGATCTTGCCTTTTGATGGATCCGCGCTTCATATGTGGGATGATCCCGAGAACAAGAAGCAACAAAGAACTTTTTATCAAAGCTCTAGGCAAACCGCCGAAAGTATTTTGACAAAATGAGTTGCCTGAATGGCGGTTTGCTTAAGTGATTGGCTAGGTTTTACGTTCGCTGTTTGTCAAATTACTTCCGGCCAATCACCTATGATGATGCAGGTTGAAAATTAAAATAAAGATTGAGCCTAGCTTGGTCTGGTTAAAAGTTCAATCATCTCATGATGCTGTGGATAGAGCTTTAGCAATTCCTCTCTACTCCCCAATTCGAAATCCTCAAAATCAAATCCAGGCGCCACTGTACAACCGACCAGACAGAAGGAATCAGGATCATTTACGACAGCGCCGAACCAACAACCCGCAGGGACCACAGCCTGGAAGGCATCTCCCCTCTCAGCATCCTGCCCCAAATGAAGGATCTTATGCTTACCATCTGGATCGAACCTATGAATCGAGAGGGAACTGCCCAAGTGATAATGCCACAACTCATCCGATTTGATCCTGTGAAGATGGGATACTTCCTTTCCTGGCAATAAAAAATAAATGGAAGTAGATAAAAACCTGGGACCAGGAAATCTTTCAGGCAGACCCGTACGATGGATAACTTCATCCGATCGATAAGTTTGTTTGTAATACCCACCTTCAGGGTGCCTCTCCAAGCCTAATGCTTCTATCCAGTAGCGAGCGTCCATCATACCCCGTCGGTCAATCGAGAATCAGTTTATTCCTTTGGAAACGAACCATAGCTGCGCCGATCAGTGCGATGTCAAGTCCCAACAAACTAACCAGGATAAGTCGTAGAACCCCCCAGGAATTTAATTCCAAAAAAATGTTCGCAATTTTGAGTTGGATTTCTGGTGGCAAAGCCTGGATGCCAAACATAGGTATGATAAGGATGAGCATAATTGCCAAGCCCAATGTTTGCTGAGCCTGGCGCACAGAGGATGCATGTAATGAAACCAGAACCCCAGCCCCTGCCGATAGACCTGCAGAGAGCATACTGGACAATATGATCCCCAATCCCAATTTGGGTTCATAGAGAAGAAATCCATTTCCCCCATGCGCAAGGTTAATACTGACCAAGCCCAACAGCACAGTTGCCAAAGCGATCCCCCAGCCATAACTTATCGCTGCAGCCAACTTGCCAAACAAAATGGCCTGATCGGAAAGACGACTGGCCAATAATGTCTCCAACGTGTGTCGCTCTCGTTCCCCTGCAAAGGAATCGCTTACAACGTTCGAGACCAGCATCAATGGAATCCACAATGCGAGTCCGAGGGCGAAGGGCGATTCGACCCAAGTAGGTCCCCATTGGATTGGAGGCAGAATGCCAAGGACAAGGACAATCACAAGAAGACTGATGATGCCTCCGCGAGTGCTCCCACGTTGAATGATGATCTCTTTCCATTCCTTCCACATGATGATGAAGATGTCTTGAATCATTCCCCTTCCTCCTGCATGAGAAGAAGGAAGACTTCCTCCAGGCTGGCTTTCCCTTTTTTAACTTCTTCCACCTCCGCTCCTTCCATGACAATGAGATTAATGATAGGTGCGACCTCTCCTGATCCTCTAAGGCTTATAACCAAGCGATCTTTCTCATTTTCAACAGACACAACATCAGGTCTTTCACGGAGTGCAGTCAAGATCTTCTCGGAAAATCCACAACCGTTGATGACGACACTTGGTGCGAAGCTGTTCCTTTGCAAATCAACCGGCCGTCCAATCGCAACGATTTTACCTTCACGAATGACACACACAAGATCACATAATTTCTCAGCCTCGTCCAGATTGTGTGTTGTAAGAAAAATCGTGACCCCCTCTTGTTGGGCGAGTGACGCCAGATCCTCTCTTAAGGAAGATGCCGCAATAGGATCAAGCCCAGCTGTGGGCTCATCCGTAAAAATGAGTTCTGGCTGATGGAGTAAAGTCCTTGCTACAGCTAATTTCTGCCTCATCCCTCGGCTCCACGTCCCCACAGTTTCCTTTCGCCGCTCCCACAATCCGAGATGCTTCAAAAGCTCCTCAGTGCGAATTTTCAAGGCATGATCAGCCAGATGCCAGATACGACCATAGAATTCAAGGTTATCCTCCGCACTTAACCGCTCGTAAAGTCCCGAATGCTCCAGCAAAGCACCGGATGATGTTCGAATCCGATCTGCCTCCTTGCGGACATCGAAACCCAACACCTCTGCCCGACCTTCTGATGGCTCCAATAAACCTAAAAGGAGCCGGATGGTCGTTGTCTTACCTGCTCCATTCGGTCCTAAGAAACCGAAAACCGCCCCTCTGGGTACTTCCATAGTGAGTCCATCGACAGCTCTAACCTCCCCAAAATCCCGGGTTAGCTTTTCTGTCTGTATGGCAAAATCTGGCATGTGGTTACTCCTTCAGACTTCTTCCTTTAGCCCAAGAAACCCTCACCTGCTCACACCTTGGTGTTAGACTCTTCAATGTTGGGATGAAGGATATCTTACCCTCATTCCTGTTTACATCAACCCATATACTTCCCGCGAAGCAAAAACCTTCACCAACAAGGATTATTCTGGACGATACTATGCTTGCGTCCTATCTCCCA
>MGNI01000155.1:8072-11072 GCA_001795115.1 Chloroflexi bacterium RBG_16_48_8
GGGGAAATTCGTTTGTCCCAAAAGTTGTCGTGTAGCATGAGCCACAGCCAGGTGGAACCAATCATGATAGGTGTTTCTGAGGAGTAAGGTACCAACATTCTCCTGTGACTGTCTGCCTTTGTACTCGTGGTGTGTTTCAAGCTTCTCCGGATTCATGGCATCGAAATGAAATAGCAGGGAAACCATCTATCATTGTTCACATAAAAGACCCGATCCAATCGCCAGCGCGAGAGCAGCAAAAAGAGCGACCAATGCCCCGACCAAACCCCGCTTCTTTTTAAAGGCTATTCCAATGGCAATCCCGAGAACCACCCCCAGGACGCCATTTACTTTGCGTACCGTCTCATCAGCTTCTTCTGGTGTAGCGCCATTTTCCACGAGAGTCCATTTTAAAATGGAACCACCGTCAATACCCGGCATGGGTAGAAGCGACACCGTGCATAGCAAGATATTCATCCCAACGGCTGTATCCGCCAGTTCACGAGTTATACTATCGGGATGAGTCCGACTTCGCAGTAAAATGGCTATGGGAAGGATAAGTGCGTTGAACAACGGTCCTCCTAGAGCCCGGAAAATATGTTGACGAGGTGTCACCGTCGGATCGTTGATGTCGAAATACACGACCAAGGGTGTCCCCCAGGTAATACGCATTGCGTTCATAGGTTTTCCAATGAAGCATGCTGCTGCGGCATGGGCAAAGTTGTGGCACCATTCAGAGCCCAGTATGACAGGCATTGCCAGCAATCCAACGCCCATCTGCTGGTAGAAAGACCTCTCTGGGCGGCGTTTTCCTGCAATCCAAGTCGTGAAAATCCAAACGACGATTTCAGCAAATGGCAGCCAAGTTGCCCCCTTCACAACCACAGGCGTATCAAATACCTGACCAATGAGGGTTACTTCGTCAGAAGGGCTAACAACAGATGGTTTCCTCATGGGCTTTACTCCTCCCCGCCCTGTTGCTCAGGGATCAACCTACTACGTCTCAAGAGGCTCCAACCTCTGGCAAGATGTATGCTAATCCCAGGAAACTTCCAGCCGCTGTAATTCCTCTCCCGAGAGCGGTTGTCGACCATGACCTGTGTACACCCATTCAGGCTTTAATGCCTTCAGTCGATCCAGACTCTCAGAAATTTGTGACCAGTTTGTGGCATAGTAACGCTGAGTGTGTGGCTCTCCGGTCGTGGAGAGCAGATCTCCTGCAAAGACAATTCTATTGTCCACAATGAGACCGCTTGAACCAGGTGTATGACCGGGTAAATGTACTGCAGTGGATTCCAAATCGAACTGTATAAAACGATGACCATCAGCAAATACAATGTCCGCTTGTGTTGGTTCCGGTCGAACCAGCAAGTCCGCCAAGGGAAGAAAAACCTGAGCAATTCTTCCCCGTCCGCGGACTGAACCTAATGGCGTCTCTCCTCTTGCCATAAAGTCAACATCCTGCTCGTGAATTGCAATGGTTGCTCCTGTCAATCGGCGTAATGCCGCAGCACTACCATAGTGATCGAAATGAGCATGTGTAATGAAGATAAGTTTTAAGTCTTCCCTCCCTAATGCCTTCAATTGACATAAAATTTTCTTTTCATTCCTGGGAGATCCAGCATCCACAAGGATCAGTCCAGATGGAGCCTCTATCAAATGAGCGACACATTGTCCGGCTTGGAAACTTCGTATGTTGGTCACCATGCCTATCTCCCCGCATTCTTCTGAAACATGTTCATTACTAAGAAAAGGCCTATCGATCATATATGACTAGATCTGCAATCTCACTGCCAATTGCAACAATGACGCTCCCTTCTATTCTCTTTGAACCAACATGGCTAAGAGCTGATCCAGAGCTGATAAGGCTCTAAGAGCAAGGGTCTGTTCTGCTTTGTTGCCGTTAGCAAATTCTGTGATATGGATGACAAATCCCCATACAATGATGCGCTCAGGTCTTTCTTCTTGCATTTACTGCAAAGCCCCATCAAACTAATTTCGTAATTAGCTGAAATGTTCGTTGGTCAATATATTCGGCCTACCTTCTTACTCTGGAAGTATGATCAACTCAATGGAAACAGGATCGATGAGAATCATATCCCCTTCTGCAGTATGGGCACAAATATTCATATTCAGCACATCTGCCTTCTTGGGCAACATCAAATTGCCGCTCTGCACCAATATGGTATTGTCATGACTGATTTGATTATTGCGTGTCTCTGCAAATGGATTTCGATTTTCACCACCAGACAAGTTCGTCGTCCCAATCGTTAACCTGCGTAAAAGGTAAGAACGCATGATTGAGTCCACTGAAAAAAGCCCTTCAAGATAAAAGAGAGAAGCCTTTTTTCAGGTGAGTCATGATTGATTTATTCCTTTTCGGTATACTAATTGAGTTGATGATTAAAATTATCAGAAACAAATCGAAGCCAACAGCTTGAAATATGAGTTTTCTCTTCTTTTTGTAAGAGGGCTTTACTACAACTATCAGGATTCTTAGATATCCTATTCCTTTAGAAACCCATCAATTACGGATCTCCAAGCCCCACCACATTCCCAAGACCGGAGATATTTTGCCTTAAATTAGGACTTCCATAGTAATCCACACTTCCTAAACCGCTAATGGTGATATCAAGCTCATCAACCGCCCATACAATACCTTTCCCGGCTCCGCTCAGTTTCACCTGAGCAACTTTACTTTCAAGCTTACGCGCGGTGTACCCGCCAGCTCCGCTGATGGATACGATCTGCTTATCCACATGACCAGCTACGTCAATCTTCCCCGTACCCGTCAGACTGACTTCCAACTCTTGAGCAGTAAGCCCTTTCATCTTGATGGATCCCGCTCCTCCGAGCTTCAAAACCAAACGATCCGTTGTGATATCACCTGCTTTCCCACTGCCAGCCCCCAAGATATTCAAACCCCTTAGATTTTTAACATTTAGATGGAAAGTAATCTGATGGCCACTGAGGCTGCTGGAGAGGAAGTCGGCAAACCGTTCCATGAAACCGCCCTTTATA
>MGNI01000155.1:11160-17378 GCA_001795115.1 Chloroflexi bacterium RBG_16_48_8
CTTGTGTGATGATCAGTTTACCAAACTCCCTCAATGTCACACGGTCAAAGCCACTAACTTCACGATGCTCTGAAACACACCCCTCAGCTGCCATGATTTTCCTCTCCTAAGAAACCCGGTGGCGTGGGAACCACCTCTGCTCCTTCTCAGCTAGTCAGGCTCCCATGCCTGACCACCCCCCACTTTCCTTAGAAATCCTCTTCTCAGCAGGTCAGGCTCCCATGCCTGACCGCCTCCCCCTCCCGTAATCAATCCGGTGGCGTGGGAGTCACCTCTGCTATTGTGCCTCAAATCGCGCCTGGAAAAAACGCAAGTACTTGGGCTCATAAACCATTTTCAATCCCCGGGTAGCTTCTCGGCTGTCGTAGACGGTCTTAACACCCTCCGCAACAACATCCATGTGAGCTTGCGTATAGACTCGGCGTGGGATCGCCAAACGCATGAGCTCCAATGCAGGATAACGATGTTCACCGGTGTCAGGATCCCTACCAGCGCTGACAATGCCTCTTTCCATACCACGCACGCCCGAATCGGTGTAGAGTTGTGCTGCCAGGGTCTGGGCGGGAAATTCATCCTGGGGGATATGCGGGTAAAAAGCCCTGGCATCCAAGAAAATAGCATGTCCCCCGACCGGTTTCACAATAGGGATCTCCCAATCGAGGAGCAGCGTCCCCAGGTATTCCACCTGACCCACACGAGCACGAACCTGATCATCCTGCACCCCCTCTGCGATACCGATGGCTACCGCTTCCATGTCTCGTCCTGCCATCCCCCCATAGGTGTGGAGACCTTCATAGATAACGACTAGATTTCTTAACTGGTCAAAGAGCTCATAATCATTGACTGCCAACCAGCCTCCAATATTCACCAGATTATCCTTTTTTGCGCTCATCCAGGCGCCATCCGTATATTGGCAAAATTCCTTCAATATCTCCGCAACAGATTTGTTTGCATACCCTTCTTCTCGTTGCTGGATGAAATAAGCATTTTCGAACATACGGGTGGCATCTAAATAAATGGCCACACCGTAGCGATCGCATAAGCCTCTCAATGCTTTCACATTGGCCATGCTAACCGGTTGGCCGCCAGCCATGTTGACCGTCCCCGCCAGACTTACATAGGCAATATTTTCTACGCCCCTCTCTTTGAATAAAGTTTCAAGTTTATCTAAATCCACATTCCCCTTAAAGGGATGTAGATCGTTTGGATCATGTGCCTCTTTGATGATCACATCCACGAAAATCCCCCCGGCCAACTCCTGATGGAGCCGAGTTGTGGTGAAGTACATATTCCCAGGAACAAATTGACCCTGTTTGATGACAGTCTGGTTGATCAAGTGTTCAGCACCTCGCCCTTGATGGGTCGGAACGATGTACTTATAGCCATAATAATCCCTTACCGCCTCTTCCAGGTGGTAAAAATTCCTACTACCAGCATAGGCCTCATCACCTAACATCATACCAGCCCATTGTCGGTCACTCATGGCACTGGTGCCACTATCGGTCAAGAGGTCAATATAGACATCCTCAGATCGCAGGAGAAAGGTGTTATAGCCGGCGTCCTTCATGGCGTGTTGGCGTTCTTCCTGACCAATTACCCTTAATGGCTCAACCATCTTTATTTTCCATGGCTCTGCCCATGATCGACGACCAAGTTGCTGGCCCATGGTATGTAAGATTGAATCGGACATTTTTTCTCCTATTCTAAGAAGGTACAAAATTAGCGACGTTGTCCCCTTCTGCAGAAACTGCCCTAAAGCTTGCCATCTGCATTTATCTAATGAAAATCCATCTCCCCTCAAAATCAATCATCAATGGCTTTCTGCTATTATCAACTGACCTAATCTCTTCTTTTCGGACTTCTTTTCCATACTTTGAGAGCGAGGTAAGTTGAGATGATCTCCCTATCATCCTTTGCGCGAGTTCTTCCATGAGAAGATCAAATCTGCATTGATCATAGCCTCTATCCCATCTTATGTCCACATCAAGTAATATATAGGGTAGATTCTAAGAGATCTCGCAATCTTCTTATGAGATAAGAGTTGTGGTGGTGTGGAGCAGCGATGCCAGTAGGTGGTAGTTCAACCTTACAGTTCATTCGGAAGTGGGATTGAGGATGTATACAGCCCAGCCAAAATACTCCCTCCCATAAAGAAAATATTCATCCTGACTCTGCCTGAGGTGATCTAGGACTTGGTCTCTCTCCGGGTGATTGGGATTTTCCTCCAACCAGGCAAGAAGCCCCCTCCAATTCTCAGATTCATAATGATCCCAATCCTCCTAACTGGCTCTTACTACGTATTCGATTTCAAAACCTTCCTCACGGCTGATTTTAAGGATGTCAACCTCACGATGGAAATTTTCCTTTTCCGCGATCTCGGACGGAACTTGAGATTTCCTCCAATAAACCTCACCCATAACGAGTTTTCCTGAGGGATGAATCGACTTCTTCATTGCTCGAATAGAGGGCTGAAATCCACCCAAAATGAAGCTAGCCCCCACACAACAAGCCACATCGAATTTCCCTTCGGGAAAAGCGTACCGTGACGCATCCGCGCAGATTATCTGCATCTGCCCCCCCAACCCGTGATCCCCCATTTTCTTTTGGGCTCGTTCACAGGCATGCTGGCGAAGGTCGATGCCCACACCAGAAATGCCATACCTCTCACCCCAAAGGCGCAACCATTCACCATACCCACACCCAAAATCAATGACACAGTCCGATGGTTTCAAGCCGAGCACATCGCCAATCTCAAAAGCCTTCTTCGTTGAGAACGGATTTATTAATTCAATAAAGTGTTCTGAAATATCCTTCAATTCGAGAAAGTTCATTCGACATCACCACATTTAGATTAATTGATCAAAGGAGTCTAGCAGACAGGAGGGGATACCTAAGGGATGTCGGTATTCCAACGATAGGCACCACTTCCATCCGTTCCAAGATACATCTTCGATGAAAGCTCATCCAATGAAATGCTTTGTACGATGGTATTGACCAGACCTTGATTCTCCTGCTGCCAGATGCTTCCACCGTCTGTAGAGAAGTAGAATCCGCCAGAGGTACCCGCGAAGACCCCAGCTAGGTCCTCATCGAGGGCAAGGGCATACACCTTAAGGCCTGCAAAAGCCACCCTTGTCCAAAGACTGCCGCCATCTATGCTAATATAGAGACCTTCATTGGTACCTGCATAAAGTTTGTTAGCAGTGTTAGCATCAAAGAGTAAAGCATAAACATTTTTTTCCGTTAGACCACTGTTCATGGAAAACCAGCTCGCGCCTGCGTTGCTGGTTGCCATCAAACTGCCGCCATCCCCCGATGTACCAGCAAAAATATGGGATGGATTCACAGGATCTATTGTCAGGCAGTACACCGGTTTATCAGGCATCCCAGAAGCACTCCAGCTCGCTCCACCATTCAGGCTCTTATAGACCCCGTCTTGGTAGGTGCCTACATAGATAGTGAGTGGAGAACCCAGATGGATGGCAATCGCCCGGATGGACAGATTGGTTGTGCTTGCCGAATGCGAATACGCCACACTCGGATCGACCAGGAAGTCCAACCACAACCCTTCCTCAAAGTTGTCCTCAGGCGGGTAATGATTAAACGGAGGTGCCAGACTCTTCGCAGTCAGGTAAGTTGTCGGTAATCCTACGTTACTGGAGTTCCAACTCATTCCTCCATCTACGGATTTATAAATACCGCTTGCATCCGTCCCTGCATACAATACCAAGGGGTTATCTGGAGACATGGCGAGAACATGGATCCACTTGTCTGCCAAACCCTCATTGATCATATCCCAAGTTCGCCCAAGGTCATTGGACTTATATACGCCTCCGCCGTATACGCTGCTATAGAGGATGCCCAGGTGATTTGGATCTGCAATTAGCGAGGTTACCTTCGTTCCCTTCAATCCCGAGTTGCTTCGCGACCAGGACGAAGCGTTGTTTATGCTCTTAAAAAGACCATCCCCTGCAGTTCCGGCAAATACGGTCGATGGAGCGGAGCGATCAACGACCACCGCATAGGTGAAATCTTCATTTAATCCAAATTGAGACCAATTTTCCCCGCCATTTGAAGATTTGAATATTCCATTGTAGTACGTTGCAGCATAGAGTGTTTGTGTTTGTGCTGGATCGATCGCGAGGAAATGGATCTTGGCACCATTCAATCCGGTGCTGACTTGCGTCCAGGAATTCCCCCAATCCTCTGTTTTATACACTCCGCCGCCGTGCCATGTACCTACATAGACGGTTGAGGGATGAACTGGATCAATCACCAATTTCCTTGTACTGAGGTCCGTGATCCCATTGTTCACTGGAAACCAACTGCCAACGCTGGCTTTGTATTTATAGACCCCAACCGAATGAGTGGCGGCAAAGAGGGTTGTTGGGACATCCGGGTTAATTACCAAGCCATAAACCCAATCTTCTCCTAATCCTTGATTGAAATCCTGCCAGCTTCCACCACCATTTGTGGACTTGAATACCCCACCACCCCAGGGCGGTTCACTACCAGGACTTCGTGTTCCAGCATAGAGAATATTGGGATTGGTTGGATCAATAACCATCGTATAGACAATGGCATCCGCGTTTAGTCCTGGTCCTGTTTGTACCCAGTTATCCCCTCCATCCACTGTTTTAAAAACACCATCGCCATACGTCCCCGCGTAGATGGTTGTGGGCGCTGTAGAATCGATAGCTAGGGAGTAAATGTAATCATTTGCGAGGCCATCATTGATCCTGTGCCATGAGCTTCCCCCATCTTCACTTTTATACATCCCAGAACCCCATGTCCCGGCGTAAACATTCATGGGATGAATAGGGTCGATGGCGATCACGACGATATGACCTCCATCTGGCCCGATGGAACTTACATCCCCACTTACGGCAACGACAGGAATAAATACATTCGTTAAATCAGCCGATTCCACCTGCAACGGGGTAGAAGTCCATTGAGGAAAAAGGAGGAATAACAGGACAACAAGCCTGAGAATCCATTTCAGATTATTCATTTACATGTTTTCCGACATGTTGGTCTCATCATGACAAGTTGCAATTTAAGTACCATTTATCCTATCACGTCTTTTATTCTCTGGTCATCTACCCATGAGTACTGGGGTGAATTCTATGTGAGATTGCATTCTGCCAATGATGTTGAGGTAAAGGATACTGATCGTATTCTCTACCTCCGTGGTATAGAGGTAGGATTGGATAAAAAGTTGATTATCAAGCATTTAATTGGGTTGATCATTCTTTTTCCTTAAGACTCTACAAAATCTAACTCAATGCCAGCGTTCCTGAGTTGGGATACCCTCTCCTTAAAGCTTTCCCCTAGCTTGGGTACATCGTCCCCTTGTCGGACAATGGAATGCTGGTTGCACACCTTGATATTTTCGATCGTCACATCCTCTTCACCAGGGATGGATGCAGCCTGTTGTTTTTGGATACACTCATCGTACAGGGAACAATCTCCACCCATACACCCTCACCCAGAACTGTGTAGAAGCATTGAGAAACTTACATCCCATTCTGGGGAATTTAATTCATTCATCTATTTTGCTCAATTCGAGTCAATCCCTGTATGTCTTGACCATAACCCAATCACGGTGACGCCTGGCTGCGATAAAACAAGTTAGGATGCCCCCCAGTAAAAACCAACTCCCTTGAATAAAGAATAGCAAAAGATATAAAAGCGTAAACCCATACAAATCTAGATAGGGCAAGGTAAAGGTCAATCGTCGTGAATACTTGACCTTTCCCTGAATTTCACCTGGGTCCTGTGCGAAGCGAAAGAAAGAAATCATTCGAAAATGAATCAAACTTCTTGTCGCCCTGTAAAGGATGATCCCTCCCACAAGAAATGAGAAAATCTCAGGTCGACCGAACTGCTTAACCAAGGCAAACCAACCAGCATAGATGCCTAGGGATAAGATTGCCAGGACCACCATGAATGAGGTACTTGGTATCCACTTTCGATTACCAGGTTCAATAAATCTTTCGTACCCATCACATCTTCCTTCGAAAATCATATAAGCATTAACGTGGTTATAATACAAATACACTTCGTAAAGTCCCAAGTAATGCTCCATTATGGAGAGAACCAGGCAGAGAACAATCGAGATCCAAACCTTATCTATCAGAAGTTCTGTCATCACCTTCTACTCCCGAAGTCATAAGAGGTTGCGAATAGCACTATTTTTCTTGCTGCAGATTTTTCAT
>MGNI01000155.1:17399-18805 GCA_001795115.1 Chloroflexi bacterium RBG_16_48_8
TTTAACCCGCTGCACGACCAACTCATGCAATCCCAGTGTTGCAACAAAGGAAGCGGGGATGACCACCAGCATTTTAACCCCTATATTCGCATCCCATTGCACAACATAAAATGCAATGATGACGATCACCAGATGGTGGAAAATGTAAATCGACATCATCGCTTCCTGACCATATTCCAGCAATATATTCCTGAAATCCAAAAAACGCATGCCGATATACAAGGCCACAACGACCCAACACCAAGCATTTACACTTATCAAAACCCAGGCCAGGTAGAATCCCGGTACTCCTGGCGTTTTCACCCAATCAACACCCACACCTATGGCCAACAGGGTAACAATGACGATCGTATTGATTAGCCCTACAATCAATACGAAAAGCCAATCCCGTCGGATAATCCGTGAAAAGCGCTCATCTGCATACAAGAGATACCCCATGATGAAGAATACCAACATGAAGCTGAAATCCGACCAATCAGTGTAATCGGGAAAGAACGGTTGCATAACGATGCGGGATATTGCCGGAAGTAAGACAAAGAGCAGAATACCGCCCCTCCTCTCAACTATCCGAATCAACCTATCGATGAAACGCCTGCCAGGATCACTTTTCAGCAAGAGGAAGATTGGAACTGAGATGAGAGAGAATGAGAACAAGAAACCCAGGAACCACAGGTGCTCACCGAAGTTGATGAAAATCGTTGGTCGCAGGAAATCCGCATATTCAGAGAAATGATCGGGGTTGAGAAGGTTACCAGGTGCAGGTCCTGGACGGCTTTCGAGGTATTTTGAGAGGAACTCCAAACGAAGGAACGATCCTGCATACCACCCTTTATGAATCCACTTCAAGTATTCCTGGAAGGGATGAAGGAGGATGGAACAAACGATAAAAGGGATGAGCAATCGCCTGGCCCGTTCGTTAACAAATTGACCTGCTGTCCGTCGCCGCAGCGCGAACCAACTGCCAGCGCCAGAAACCAAGAAGAACAAAGCCATACCAAAAGTGCCTAGGAAGACCACAAAAATTAAAGTCACCACGGCACTTTGTTCTTCGTTCTTGATGAGCCAATCTTGAAGGTCAAAAGGTCTTACAGCATGGTAGAGAAAAACCCCTAAGGTTGCAAGGACACGCAGCCAATCCAGGTAGTGTAGACGTACAGTCTCTTCACGATTGATTGCTGCAATTAATCCATTTGAAACAGCCCCCAGCATTAAAACCTTCCTTGACAATCCTATCGTGTGTATCACTCAGCAGCGTCTTAGCAGCAAACAGAGGAAGGATCAATCTTCTACCAAGATAAGCCCGATACCCTCACCTCATGCTAAGGATTCTCCCCGTATGTTCACTCTACTTATCCCCCAAACGATTCAAGTCAGCACCAAGGCCAAGATCTTCTGTCACAGTTGGA
>MGNI01000155.1:18819-20896 GCA_001795115.1 Chloroflexi bacterium RBG_16_48_8
GCCCCGCTGATCTCAACCTCGAGTATATCTTCGACCCATATTACTGCGTTTCCAGGTCCATCGTTGATAATTACTGTTGTCTGCCTTTGAAGGTCAGGAGCGTTGTAATTTCCCAGCCCGCTAAGCTCAATGGACTGTTTCTCCACTTCGCCAGCAATAACGATATCCCCATCTCCATGGCTGCTAATCTCCAATTCCGTCGACTTTAACCAGTAGAATATTAACCCTCCCTTCCCCATTCGCGGAAATTTCCAATCGATTTGTATTCAAGTTTCTGCTCTCGATCGATACCGCGCCCGAAGAGCTTATCGAGGAAAGGTTTATTAAGCCTATGCAGAAGATGATGGATTCGGTAGGTACCAAGATTCGGTCCCAGGTAAATTTAATCCGAAGATTTTATCTTGTCACTTCTGTAGTGATGTACTCCATAAGGTTGTCATCCGCCTCAATCGTCAAGGATTCTTCCTCCCCCTGGGTTAGAATCACTTTACCCATCCCCTCCAGTTCGATTCGGTTAAATCCACCAACATCTCTGGCTTCCGTGATGATATTCCTAGATCCTTGAATCGTTTGGATATCACAGCTAATCAGAACCAGAATAATCACCATATTGAATAAGACCCATATCTTCCTGCTTAGGTTCATCCTTCACCTTTCAGCCTGCGTTGGGTGGTATGTTTACCAATTGTACTTGATCTATGGTCCTAATCCATAAACCCATTTTACAGAGCCTCCTTAGATTCGGATCCAGGGACTCGCTACATCCAGTCATCGTCTCTATCTGCTGTACTTCCCTATGATTATCCTGATTTCAATTTCCAATTCAGACAACTCCGCCTCCCAAGATTTATCTGAAGGGCATCAACCGTCCTCTGGCCAGCGAATTCAAACCAGGGCTCCGAACGCAGATGGTCGGCGCCACGACTGGAAATTGCATGGCCTAAACCATAGACCTTGAACCTGCGCACATCTGCCCAGAATAACTCCAAGTCTTTCCCATGCATCCCGAACTCTTCGGATCCACGTCCTAAATGCTCAGCCGCAATGTTCACATCATCAGCATGAGAATAACTGGAGCTTTCCTGGGGAGCTGCAGTATGGATCAGCCATTGAATAGAACTGCCATTCCCCCAACCCAGATCTAACCCATTTGCCTCATACCTAACTACATAGATGCACCCTGTGGCTATACTGAAAACGCATGCGAGTTGCGCAACGCAAGCGATCTATCATGCCAGGCAACCACAACAAAGTGCTTCGGAAACTGAAATCCTCTTCAATCTCAATACCTCAAAAAGGGAAAATGAAACTCACTGAAATATACCTGAATTATATTGAAATGGAGGTCTTTCATTTCCTTGTATCCTGTCGGATGAATGAGATAGCTGAGGAGAGAATAATCAAAACCATGGGAGACTTCCTCAGGTTACAACCTCAAACCAGTCTCCCCCTCCCATGCAGGGCTCAAGATCAAGGCATACCAACCAAGATCAAAAAGCTCATCACTTGAGAACGTGATGAGCTTTTCAATTGAAAAATCAACAGGTCGTCAGGACGCATAGATAGCTACGTAATCAGGATCCTCCCGAATAGGATTGAAGTCTGGATCTTGCTTCGACCAATCTGTCAGCGCAGGATTGAGACGTAAGGCTTCCTTGAGACCATGGATTGCCTGTTCTTTCTTACCTGAGAGAGCGTGAAAACATGCGAGGTTGTAAACCGCAATACCTTGCCAACTTGGATTTTCATCCATCTCCATAAGCGTTTTACACATCTCTTCCTGCAGATCCTGTGCTTGCTCCAAGTTACCACGTTCTATCTGAGCCTGACTGTAATGGGTGAGTGGATGAGTGTACCCCGTTCCAAGGACAATCTTCCATAACTCTCTCCCACTTTGCCAGGGGAGCATCTCAGCTATCAAAAGGTCTTCATTCGAGACGGCTTTGACAGCTTCAATCAATGCGGATTGGGATTGCGCTGAGAAAGCCAGAACCTCTTCCCAAGATTGTTCGTGAAATTCTTGGAAGATCTCCTCATTAACCTGATCAATATCTTCAGGTCTGGTTGGCGTGATCCC
>MGNI01000155.1:20913-22672 GCA_001795115.1 Chloroflexi bacterium RBG_16_48_8
TACTCCGCGCCAGACGATCCTTCCAAACAGCACAATGGGCAATTTGGTCCTTGATAGACCAATGATCAAACGTGCCAGACCTGGATGGTTCGTCTCCCATTATCGTTGAAGACAGGCTGTTCTCGATTTCAAATGTAAGTTCCAGCAATTCAATGACTTTTTTTCTTATTTCCATAACGGACCTCCGGTAGGGACATAGCATTCCATCCTATCTATCCCTAGATCCTCAATGCCAACATGGAAGGCTTCGCCTGGACTTCAATCATAGAATTGCCAGGCATACCCGAAATCTACACCAGTCGCATTTTCCCCTTCGCCCAGGGTTACCGTCTGATAAAATCCGTTTTCTCCACGTTCAGGAAAGGTTGGTCCTCCAGGAATTAAAATGCTGTCATTACCATCCGTCAGGGCGCTGTAAGAAACGCAGTACGTACCAGAGTTAAGACCAAGAAAAACATACTCACCATCCGTATCCGTAATAGTTGTCTCCAAACCTGTGGATGGACAAGGACCCATACCCAAATGCAACCTCACACCCGACCAACCCGTCTCGAAGGGATCATAAATCTGATTGGGACCAAACTCATACACCTCAGCTCCCCACTGAACACAACCTTGCCCCAAGACCAGAGGCTCCCCAGCTTGTCCCCCTGTGAAGTCACAGCGCTCATGCCAGAGCACACCGCTGATAGAACCCAAAGAAGGAGTGGATGCGACTGGCGGTGAAATAACCTCAAGGACATCCGGATTGACGTTGAGTTCGACAGCCATGGCTGGCACCCAACAGGGTTGGGGTTTATCTGCCTCCTTCACTGCAAACCACTTTCCATTCGGCGTTTTACCCAAGATAGTTGCCGTATCCCCTCCCGTGAACACCGTCATGGTTTCCGAACCATCCAAAGGAGCAGCCAGACAATCCACAGAACCCTTAGCTGTCATGAAAGGTTTACCTTGCGAATCTTCAGGAGATGTTTGATCTGGAGGTTTCGTTGTAGGAGTCTCTATTTGTTGATCAGGCCTATACGGGATAGCAGATTCATCAACAACGCCTGTCGATGGTAGGGGGGTCTCCAAGGTTGACTCAACCCCTGGGAAATTGCAGGCGGTCGAAACGATACCAAGCATAGTAAACGCTAGAACAGGAATAGAACAATGACTCAATTTCATATCTTCACCCTCTTAGGCTGCACCTTGGCAAACCGCCGAAAGTATTTTGATAATATGAGTTGCCTGAATGGCGGTTTGCTTAAGTGATTGGCCAGGTTTTACATTCGCTGTTTATCAAATTACTTCCGGCCAATCACCTTGATTAATTTCCATAACAAAACGGTTCCTTTCAGGGAATCTCAAAATAGCTACAAAAATTTCTTCCCTTGTCTTACAAAAGAATCAACCTTCAGGCAGTAATTGTGGCAGAAAATTGAGATGGGGCAAATGGAAAACGGTACTCCTACGTAATTCGAATGGACTTCAGCGAATGCGGATGACAAAAATCATATCTGGAGAAATTTCAAGAGAGACAGGTTCTTCCTTCCACAACCAGATCTCTGTCCGAGCGGGCAAACCAATAACGCTCAAACCATCGATCTCAGGTGTCTCGGGACTCATATTGTTGCAATCGCCCGGATAACCACAGCTATCACCTTGATGGATAACCTGGGGGATAGCATAAGCTCGATCTGGACGATTTGCTTTCGAAATGTTGATCGAATTCTCATAGGCTACATAGATGTAGTTTAAATTGAGATCACGTGCGTTA
>MGNI01000155.1:22707-26548 GCA_001795115.1 Chloroflexi bacterium RBG_16_48_8
TCTGCATAGGCGTTCTTTGGTTCCCATTGAAGCTGTTGTGGTGGGCAATAAAATGGAAAACCCGGCGATTGAATGGCCTCCTCAGGCACCTTATTCTTATCATATCCACCACAAGGTTCAGCTGCAACAAGCAGATAAGGGTTCAAGATAAAACGGGACTCCTCCGAGGGCCCTTCAATACTCTGCTCACCCGTACCATAGTAAAACTTACCTGCAATCCCCCACCATGGCAACCTATCGACAATCTCACTGAATACCCCGTCAGAAGGTTCATAACCGCTGAAAATGAGCTCTGGGTAACGATAAATCTGCTCTTTCCTCAATTCTAAAACTTGTCCCTTGGTCAAGTAATCAAACTCCATTGAAGAATGGATCAAGAGATCAATGGACTCGACTTTCGCCAATTCTCCTATTGCCAGTGAGTTGTTATTTGTTGAAATTCCAGGCTTACGGACGAGCCACAACCCAATTAAACAAAGTCCCACCGCAGGCAGGAAGAAAATCAACAAACCCCAGGATCTGATCTTTCCAATTCCGCTGAAAAATGCACCAACTGAAGATCCCAATCTTCGAAGGCTATTAAGGGATGGAAGTCGAGATGTGAAGTCAAAGCTCGGCAATGAGAAACGAGACGTCAGACTACTTCCACACTTATTGCAGACTTTCGCCCACTCACTAACACTTGCGCCGCAGTGTGGGCACACTGAACGGGTGTCTACTTGTTTATCAATGAAGGGCTCAGGTGTAACAGCAGGTTGTACCTGGTGTTCTTTCAGGACCGCCAACCCTTTCTCCACCCGCTCATTCCCCGGATTGTATTTCAAACAGAGTTCCAAAGCCCGTATTTTTTGGTTGAGTGTAGGTAATGTCTCTACATACCATACCCAGGCATGGATATCATTTAAATCTGCCTCCACAAGAGATTTAAGCAGCTTTTGCGCTTCCTCTTTATTCCCAGTTTTTATCAGCAGTATTGCTTGACGCAAATCATTTTCGGACAAAGTGAAATCCTCGTGATTTTCAATGGCTTTATCTTATGAATCATTACTAAGTCAAATTCCTCGGTTTTCCAAGCTTATATTATTTAAGTCACTCAAATTCTATTTGTATACCATTTGATAGAAAACAACGCTAATTATAGAAGATTTTTATCCTTCTACACCTAGGTGGATTAACTTTTGAGAGAGCCATTCACTTTATATCTAAAAATTCTGTCCATTCCGAGATCTTAACTTAAGAGTCAATATGGAGATAATTTCAATAGACATAGCGCATGTTATATCGAAACCTAAATGAGGTTCATTGACTCCATATCTCTTTCCTTGTACAAATAAACATAAACCGCTCATAATTTCAATAGGATGTTTGGCATTTCAATAAAGAACTTTCAGAGGAAATTGTGACTCACCAATCCAGCGATCGGCTGCGTGATGGCACGGTACAGGGGGTGATTGTCTTCCCGGCTGATTTCGCCGCCCTATTCCATGAGAACCGCCAGGCTGTGCTCGATTTGCGATTGGAAGGCTCGAACCCCACCCGCAGCATGGTGATCACCGCCCGTGTGAATGAAGCGGCGATGAAAACATTGGCCGGTCTGGCGGCGACGAGCTTTGGGATGACCAGCCCTCAGACCAACGCGGGAGAGGCCAAGCTGCCGATCAGTGTGCAGGCGACCTATCTCTTCGCCGGAGAGCAGTTCGACACGATGGATTTTGTCGCTCCGGTCTATATCGCCGTTCTGGCTTTGTTCTTCGTCTTCCTCTTGACCTGCGTCTCGTTCCTACGAGAGCGTTCACAGGGCACGATGGAGCGCCTTCTGGCCATTCCGTCCACGCGAGTGGAAGTCGTCCCGGGCTATATGCTCGGCTTGGGGCTTTTTGCCTTGATCCAGGTGGCGGTGATCCTCATTTTCACCGTCTGGGTGCTCAAGATCCATTACCTGGGCAGCCTGGGGCTGGTATTTCTTGTAATCGCTCTGTTGGCCGTGGTGGGCGTCAACCTGGGAGCATCCTGGCTTCGGCTTTTGCCCGTAACGAGTTTCAGGTGGTGCAATTCATCCCCCTGGTGATCATGCCCCAGATCCTACTCGGTGGCACCTTCTGGGCGGTGGAGGAGATGCCCAACTACTTGCGACCTTTCGGCTACCTCATGCCGGTCTATTATGCCAATCAAGCCCTGCGCGATGTGGTGCTCAAGGGTTGGGGGCTGGCAGAGATCTTGCCCAACCTGGTCATCCAAGTGGTCTTCGCCGCCGTGTTGATCCTCCTGGGCGCCCTGACGATGCGGCGGGAGGTGGCTTGAGTGCGCCTGGCGGTTAATATTTGCACGTGTGCGCTGCGCCATGCCAGAAGTGTCAGCGCCCCGCCGGGACGGAAGGTCTCGTCATCGGGGTGCGCGAAGACTGTCAGCAGCGCAGGCGGGTGGTCTGACACAGGCGAACGCGTCATGGGATTTGTGCCGCACGCACGCGTGTTGCATGGCCGACGGAGAGGCTACACTCAGCAGCATTTGGCGCGGCGACACGCGAGCCGTGTTGAAATATCGCCTGTTGGTAGGGAGCAACCACCTGACCTGCGTTCAGAATTAAAAGCGGGGATCGCGCTTTGCCGCTATCGGGCAGTGGTATGGATTGCACCCCTACGCTGCAGGTGTCTCGCATTATGTCTGTTTCGATTAGATACATCATCGGTTCCTTAGAAATTTACTCATCTTTGTTCCCTGACCTTTAAATTCAAAGCAGGCGAAATGCCAGGCCCATTTCCGGCCATCTCATCACAAACCATATCCTATGAGTCGGCGATTTCGGCTGTGTCCAAGACTCGCTCAAGCAGCTTTAGCAGCATCTCACTTTCCTGTGGGCTAAAACCAGCCAATAAACGGCGGGACTTTCGTCGGTGGGAATCTCGAACCCGGCGTTGCAGGGCCTGGCCGCGTTGCGTCAGAAATAACTCGACCGACCGTCCATCGTGCGGGTCGGGCTTCCGCTCCACCAAGCTGCTTTCCTCCAGCCTGCGCACGCCGACGCTGACGGTTGGTGGCGCCAGCACCAATCCATCGGCGATGTCCTGCACACCGCAACCTGGCGCGGCGGCTATCCAATCCAGCAGGGCCATCTGAGCGGGCGAGATCGAGGTATCCTCCAGCTGGCGAGTGTCTAGGTCTAGCTTTCGATAGCGCCTCATCAGTTCGTAGAACCTGTCTTCAGCCGGCATCGGATTACCTGCCGAATTCTAACACGGTAGTTAGTTAGATTAACAAAATCTAATCATCATTAGAAGGACCGTCAAGCGCGTTTGACACGATCGGGGAAACTCGGAATCAGGTTACGCCGATGTGTCCGGGCTGAACTGGCTGGTATCCTGGCAGATCATTATGTGACCTTATCAGGGCTGATCACATTTCCAATGAGGGGGATCCAAGAGGTGGTCGATGTGCTCGAAATCATATTGGGATCATCAGCAAACGCATCAAGTGCCTAACCGTTCTGCGTCTTATGTGCGCCAATGAATATCTCTCGATTGCACATATCCATGAACCCATCGAGTGCGATCTCGTTGAGGGACCTCAGCTCAATTCTTGATATTCGTGATTGACACCTGTTTCCTAAGGAGTATAATTCAACGTATGTTGAACTATTGTTCGCCCGAGGAGAGCCTTCATCGGCCTCCTGTCAACCTGCAAAGCCTCGCTAGATGTTTCAAAGCGCTGGCGGAACCCAAGCGCTTGATGCTGCTCGACCTTATCATCCAGGGTGTTCAATGCAACTGCGAACTGAGCGAGGCCTTGCAAATGGCTCCTAACCTGATTTCGCATCACCTGGGTGCGCTGCGCGAAGTCGGTT
>MGNI01000155.1:26620-26939 GCA_001795115.1 Chloroflexi bacterium RBG_16_48_8
TTTGGCGCGTTTTTTAATCCGGCTCGCATTCAGCCGCGTCTACTTAACTGCGGCCCGCAGAGCTTGCTGTGCGAGATTGATCCTGCTGACAAGAAGTCTTAATTTTTTTACCAAAATACTTCAACGGAGATTGAACTAACATGACTCAATCCAACCCTCTTTTCGATAGCATGCCCTCCCAGGCCGCTACGGCAGACGTGGAATTTTTCGACCCGCCGCTGTGCTGCCCAACCGGCATCTGCGGCCGAACCATCGATCAAACTTTGCTGGATGTCAACGAGATGGCTATGACACTCCAGTCTCAAGGGATAAGCGTGGC
>MGNI01000156.1:0-687 GCA_001795115.1 Chloroflexi bacterium RBG_16_48_8
TGTCAAATTACTTCCAGCCAATCACCTAGATGGCGTAATCTTCTTAAAAAAGCGGGGACATTCAATTGCCTTTCAAGCAAGTAATTGATATATCCCTCCATCAGCTGATCTACTTCTACGAACAATTGCCCTGGCACGTGCGGAGATGAGGCAGTCTTGAAATGGCTCCGTTGAAAATACCTGAGGATCTTCAACACTGGTAAGGAGATAGACCGAAGTTGATCCTTGCCCCTCCCACACTTGGGGCATAGGACACCTCCTTGAAGAAATCCGAAAAATTGATTTTCCGGTCGAATTTCAGCACCGCATCCCACACATTGGAACAGCTCTGGTCGATATCCCACGATATCAAGTAGTCTTAACTCGAAATACAAGATGACTGCTGCTGGATCGGCTTCCTTTACTGCGAGACGCTCAAGTGAATCCAACAGTAATCGATATTGGGCACGATTTTCTTCGCCTTCCTCAAACGTGAACCGATCTAATAATTCCACCAGATAGAAGGCATATCCAAGCTGATCCAAATCATTTCGGAGAACGAGAAAATCCTCGATGGTTTCAGCCTGGGTAATGATATCTAGCTCTCGCCCCCGTGCAATTAAAAGCGCTACACGGGTGAAGGGCTCCAAATGACCGGCCTTGCGTGATCGCAGCCGTCGAACACCCTTGGCAACAAGACGGAGCTTA
>MGNI01000156.1:751-1696 GCA_001795115.1 Chloroflexi bacterium RBG_16_48_8
CCCTCTGTTCGATAAACACGCTCTCGTTTTGGCATAGAGGGATTATACCAGTGCACCTCTGTTAGCAGGAATCAGAGTTATCATGCTTCGGAAGTAGCTGAAAGTAATCGGCTAAGAGGGATGATGGCTATCTCTAATACTGCCAGGAAATCAAAACATCTGCACATGAAAGGGACGATGATCACCCTGGATAACACGGCTTAGACAAATGATCTATGTCAAGACCAAGATACATAGGCTGACTCATTATCAACTGCTGAAGAATGCCTCCCACCTTCTTCCCTTCTGTTTCCCCCATTCCAGCATTCCTGGTATTCACCTCTCAAGGCAGATTCTTTATTACCCTGACCTTACGAATACGCCTTCCAGCAACATCTTCGACAATGATATGCAACCCTCTAACTTCTATTTCCTCACCATGCAGGGGCACCCGCCCCAACTTACTGTAAATAAACCCCCCCAATGTCTCACTGTTAACCTTCGGCAGATCTACACCAGTAAGTTGTTTAACGTCATCCAGGTCGATGCCACCGCTAAACAAGAATTGACCTTCCTGCAAGAATTGGAACGGTGCCTCCTCACCAAAATCATATTCATCCTGTATCTCGCCTACGATTTCCTCTACAATATCTTCAATGGTAACGACACCAGCCGTTCCTCCGTATTCGTCCACCACAATAGCCATATGGATTCGCCTGGACTGCATCTCCTCCAAAATATCTTGAAGCTTCATTGCCTCTGGGATGAAATAAGGTTCTCGAAGAAATTGTCCAATAGTTTCATCGGATCGCCCTTGTCTCCATGCAGACAACAAATCTTTCTGATACACCATTCCAACAATATTATCGATTGAGTCTTTATAGACAGGGGCGCGTGAATACCCTGTTCTAAGTAGGGTATCTGTAGCTTCGATCAGAGTTGTGTTTGCCTCCAGCGCCTGAATAT
>MGNI01000156.1:1706-3389 GCA_001795115.1 Chloroflexi bacterium RBG_16_48_8
AACTTCGCGAACCAAGGTTTCACCAAATTCAAAGATCGAGTAAATCATCGCCTTTTCCTCTTCCTCGATCATCCCACCTTCTTCACTTGCATCTACCAGGGTCATAATCTCTTCCTCAGTGACCAGGGGTTGATGGTTTCCCCATCCTGATCCCAATACTCCTCGTCCAAGCTTTCTTGTAACCCACACAAAAGGTCTGCAGAGAGTAATGACAACTTTAGCCATCCATGCTAGCTTCACTGCCCACCGCTCAGGTGTACTTAATGCTCCATTCTCCACCAGGAACTCACATACACCGATCAGCAAACCGGCAGCAAGAAGAATTCCCATAAAGGTTAGAAAATTTATCCCCTCAGCCCCCACATAAAACGAGGCAAAAAATAGCAGTACAGATCCCAATGCTACAAGTCGCGTAAAACCCCTGGCAATACGCATGGAAAGGATCAATTCAGACGCTTCCTCTGCCACCTCGGAGGCTAAATTTGCACCCATTTGACCTGCTTCACGTAATTGGGATAATTGGGAGGGATGGCTATTCACTAATGCGCTGTAAGTAGCAGCTAACAATCCGTTGAGGATGATGACCAAAACAATTAATGTGATCTCTACTATTCCTTCAATCATTCTTTAATTTCCTAATTGCTCTGGCCGGCACACCAGCAACCAGGGTGTTCTCTGGGACATCTTTTGTCACGACAGAACCCGCTCCAGTTCGCGCACCTTTCCCGATTTTCAGGGGTGCTACTAGCATCGTATCACTTCCAATGAAAACATTTTCACCAATTTCAGTTTCGTGCTTGTGCTCACCGTCATAATTACATGTAATCACACCAGCACTGACATTGGTATTCTCACCAACCTTGGAATCACCAACATATGAAAAATGCCCCATCTTAACCCCAGGTCCCAAGATGCTGTTTTTCACCTCTCCGAAATTCCCCATATGCACCCCACGACAGAGATAGGCTCCTTGACGAAGGTGAGCGTAAGGACCAATTCCAACATCCTCTTCTAGCGTGGCCCCCTCTATCACCGACATAAAAACCTGGCAGCGATCACCCATAGATGACCCCCGAATGAAACTACCAGGCCCCAGCTTACAATCCTCACCAATAACGGTTGCACCTTCAATCGTTGTGTTTGGCAGAATGGTTGTATCCATTCCAATTTCAACATCTGGACCGATATACGTTGTCCCTGGATCAACGATAGTGACACCTGAAAGCATCCATTTGCGATTCAGTCGATCCCTCATAACAGCTTGGGCGTCCGCCAGGTGTTCTCTGGTATTGATCCCGATGATTTCTTCTTCGTCTGCGATATCTACCCAGGCGATAGGAGATCCTTCTTCAACAGCCAAGCCAACGATATCTGTTAGATAATATTCACCTTTGGAAGATAGGGGCAGATGGGGGAGATGCTCCCAAAGCCATTCAGATTGAAAGCAATAAGCGCTGACATTAACTTCTCGGATCGCCTTCTGCTCCGGTGTGGCATGTGCCTCTTCAACGATCCCGAAGATCCTTCCTTTCTCATCTCGTAGAATCCTTCCAAATTCTCGAGATTTTGAAACGGTTGCTGTGATCAGAGATAAAGCACCTGAATTGTGAACTTGGGTTTGGATCAATTCGATCAAGCTTTCTGCACTTAATAAGGGCATGTCCCCGAGAGTCACAAGGAGGA
>MGNI01000156.1:3426-5352 GCA_001795115.1 Chloroflexi bacterium RBG_16_48_8
GACCGCATGTCCAGTACCTAAGCGATCTGATTGCTCGACAAAATCGGCATTTCCACCGATCACTTCTCGAACTCCGGCATCCTCTGGTCCAATAACAATAAGTGGATCCCGTCCTGTTGCCTTATGCACGGACTGCACCGCCCACCAGATGAGCGGCTTCTCGGACAGAGGGTGCAATACCTTGGGAATCCGCGATTTCATACGCGTTCCAAATCCAGCGGCTAATATCACGCTATTACAAATCATCTTTCTCTCACAAATAAACCATCCCAGGCCGGCAAAACCATTTTGCACAGCCGGCGATGGTATGCTGGGAAGAAGCAAAAGGCGGGTTTAGACGGAGGTTCGTCAACTAGCACTGGGGTTTAAATACCTATTTTCCGTTTCAGGCTGGGGAGCCAGGACTCGAACCTGGATTAACGGATCCAAAGTCCGCAGTGCTACCATTACACCACTCCCCAAAGTGTCTGCCCTTGAGATGGGCAATTTGGATTCTAACACAAGCTTTACCCTCCAGGAAATGGATTTTCTCATCCTTCTCCAAGCATAACACATCTCAAAATGACTCACTTGAAGAAAGGGTACTCGGTTGGGAGGGCGAATGGGGTCGCACCTATGATGGCATGTTCCATGATTTCATGATGTCAAATGCAATGTCTCAATTACAATCCAATCTTAGCTTGCCCAGGCTGCCGGTCGGGACGAAACAGAAGAAGAGAAACCTGCGGCAGGCTTTATTAATAAAACTCCCCAACTTAAACATGATTCGGTTGGGGATAAGACTCATTTTGAAATTCTAAACTCACGAGGAAGGACTTGAACCTTCATTTCCTTCAGGGATCAATCCGAGTTTCTTCGCTTGTTCGTAGGTAAGTGCTTCTCCTTCAGGTGAGGTGTAACCCGTTGGATCGGAGACAGCCTCTTCCCAAAATGCATCCGCCTCCCTTTCGTCAGTTTCCTTTGTGATATCATTTAAGTCGAGATCTGAAGTTGGCTCTTCCATCGGTTCTTCTTCCCACATATTCTCCACCATGATTCCACGACTCGTACCTGATGCACCCACGATTGAGAGATACTCTAAAAGTTCATTGACAGCACGGCGCCCATAATGCACAACCGTACCCATCTGGCCAGCTTCTTGTTTCCCGCGATAGATGATCAACAAACCATAGAAAGCCCCTACGTTGGTGAGATAAATATCATGTGAATCACCATCGAAATACTGAAAATTCGTTGGCAGTAGGGACTCCAATAATCCGCTAACCTTCAGACCGGCTCGAAAAGCGGTCATTAAAGCTGGCAAAGCTCTTTCCAAATTGAGATCAATACCCTGATCGCTGCGCGCAACAATACGTCCACGATCATCAAGAAGAAGGACAGCATCCGCGCCTAATTCACCCTGCATGACTTTAAGCCGTTCAACAAGACGCAGCATTCCGTCGTCATATACTCTAATTGGGGATTCGGAACTTTCCGAGAGATATAATGCTCGTTCAACAGCTTCGAGGAAGTAGCTCGTCCGGATAGGCTTTGTCATAACTGCCACTATGCCCAATTCCTCCGCCATTTCTCGAACATCCGGAGTTGGATGACCTGTGATGATAATGGTACGAATGTGAGGATTTAACTCACGGGCTTTCTTCACCAATTCCAATCCAGAAATCCCTGGCAATTTAAGATCCGCCACCAAGAGGTTCACTGGGCTTCGCGCCAGTTCTTCCAGAGCTTCTTCACCAGAGGGCACATCCACAACAACGTACTCCCGTCCGGAGAACTCTAAACTGGACCGTAGCATTCGACTGACTTGGCGTTGATCATCAACAAGTAAAATTCGAGCTGCACTCACTGGTTCATCCTGAGGTTGCTTATTTAACTCCCCCAATTTTACAGATTATTCTACTCTCCAGCAAGCGGTATAGTGGCCTG
>MGNI01000156.1:5367-13395 GCA_001795115.1 Chloroflexi bacterium RBG_16_48_8
GGCGTGGTTCTTGATAAGAACAGTGATCCATGACAACCGGGCAGCGTGGATGGAAGCGGCATCCAGCAGGTGGGTTGAGGGGGCTGGGAACATCCCCCGGTAAAATGATACGCTGTCTGCGAATGCGCGGATCAGGAATGGGGATGGCCGACATTAAAGCCTGAGTGTAAGGATGGAGTGGATTTGAGAAAAGCTCATCCCTGGGAGCGAGTTCCACAATCTTCCCTAAATACATCACGGCCACACGGTCGGAAATATGTTCTACCACACTCATGTTGTGGGCGATGAAAAGATAGGTAAGATTAAATTCACGCTGAAGATCTTTCAGGATGTTTAAAACTTGAGATTGAATAGAAACGTCTAGAGCCGAAACTGGCTCATCGGCTACGATAAATTGCGGTCTCAAGGCCAGGGCACGAGCGATACCAATGCGCTGACGTTGACCCCCAGAAAACTCATGCGGGTACCTCTTGGAGTGATAGTCCTCTAAACCCACTTTTTTTAATGTTTCTAATACAACCTCATGTCGTTCAGATGAAGTTCCAACACCATGGATTTTCAGACCTTCCCCAACCGACTCTCCAATGGTCATGCGCGGATCGAGGGATGAATAGGGGTCCTGGAAGATGATCTGCATATTGCGACGCATATTCTTCAGATTTTTACCCTTCAAGCTGAAAATATCCGTTTCGCCGAATTGGACAGAACCTCCTGTTGGTTCTGTTAAAAAAAGCATTGTGCGCCCCACAGTCGTTTTTCCGCAGCCCGACTCCCCTACCAGGCCAAGGGTCTCACCTTCTTTTACAGTGAAGGACACATCATCTACCGCTTTTACCCAGGCCACGACTCGTTGGATCAAGCCCCCACGAACAGGGAAGTATTTCACGAGATTGTTCACAACGATGAGATCTTCTTTTCCATTGGATCGGACTGCGGTATCACTCATGCAACGCCTCACAGATCAGTAAATTTCTTGCGTTCCCTTATGTCTTAGTCTGCACGTATGGGTGCCTTATGTTCCATCGAATCCTGATAAAGCCAGCAGCGGACCAGATGACCCTGCCTGAAAGGAATAAGATCCGGTTCTTGCTTCGTACAAATTTCTAATTTATGTTTAACTCGAGATCGACACCGTGGTGCAAAACGACAGCCGGGGGGGAGATCGATCAGGTTGGGTACGGATCCCGGAATAACTTCTAGTCTATCCGTCACTTTGCCTAGCACGGGGATGGAACCCATGAGCCCTATGGTATAGGGATGAATAGGTTCCTCAAACAGGGTGTTGATATCAGCTTGCTCAACGATAACCCCCGCATACATAACCGCCACGCGGTCAACCATTTCAGCAATCACACCCAGATCGTGGGTGATGAGAATGATAGAGGTCTCCATCTTTGTACGTAATTCCTTTAAAAGATCCAGGATTTGAGCCTGTATGGTCACATCCAACGCAGTGGAAGGTTCATCCGCGATGAGAAGTTCAGGCACCGTGGCAAGAGCCATTGCGATCATTACCCTTTGTGCCTGTCCACCGGACAACTCATGCGGATAAGCATAAACCTTCTCCTCATCATCCGCTATCCCAACGGTCTTGAACAGCTCAATCGACCTGTTCCAGGCTTCTTGCTTTTCCATACTCCAATGGATTTTGAGCACCTCCGCCACCTGATCTCCGCCGGTAAATACCGGGTTCAAGCTGGAGACAGGTTGTTGGAAGATCATTGAAATCCTTCTGCCTCGTAAGTCCGTCATCTCTCTCTCGGAGAGCTCATGAAGGGCTATGTCCGTGAAGTAAACTTCTCCATCCACAATTTTCCCTGGACGATCGATTAAACGTAAGATAGAGAGGGCTGTCACACTTTTCCCACAACCGGATTCGCCTACCAGTCCGAAAATCTCACCCCGCTTGACCTCGAAATCTACCCCATCCACAGCTTTCACAACGCCATCTTCTGTAAAGAAGTGAGTCTTCAATCCCTTCACCTTGAGTAAGGTGGCATCTTTCGAAGCGCTTGATCTCATTGCGCTAACCGAACCTGGTATCGTACGTGTCATCTGCACTCTCCGCAGTTATTCATTGAAGGTACCATTTTGAATGATAGCTGAAAGGAGCGGCCAACTTTCCTCCCATTGCTCTGTTGGAGCTGTAGCCATGAAAGTATATAAACTACCGCTATCTGTTCTGATAACATAGATCATAGCTTTCATCGCAATGAACATCTCTGTAGATTCTCGTTCAACAGCGACCTCAAGGCCATCATATTGACCAATTGTGACAGGATTAACCTCCGAAATGAGGAAGTAATCCTCTCGTAAGGGTCCATATTCAAGAAAGTGATCCAGTTCTTCTTGCAAGGATGAAATCAAAACCCCGGGTGCCTCCCGTAGGATCGACATGGAAGGCCCAGATTCTGAATCGTAAGCGACGTTTGGGGGTGCAAAAACGATAAAGCCTTCACGGATGATGCCATATTCCCAACCCTCAGGATAAACGGTATCAAAGGCAGTTTGGTTCTTATACTCCCAAACGAGGATTGGAGTTGTCTCGGGAGGGCTGTCACTGTCCGAAGTGCAACCTGAAAGCATCCAAACGATTCCAAAGAGGAAAATGAAAAATATCCATGAAAATTGAGATACCTGCCGCATTTGTATCGATAACCTTTCTCACAAAGATAATCCAGACACCTATTTCAGTCGTGGATCCAGCGCATCACGCAAACCATCTCCTAACAGGTAAAGACACAGGACTGTGATGGTGATGAGAAGACCTGGAAAAATCACAAGATGGGTTCCCAAATGGAAATAGGACTGGGCATTACTCAGCATGTTGCCCCATGTGGCCGTGGGGGGTTGGACACCCAGCCCAAGGAAGCTGAGGGCAGATTCGACTAAAATCACCGATCCCACATCGATCATGGTGATGACAATAACGATGGGGATGGCGTTAGGAAGCACATGACGGAGCATCAATGTCAATCTCGAAGCACCCAGGGCTCGAGCTGCGGTCACATAATCCCTCTCGCGCAGTGAGAACACCTCACCCCGCACAAGGCGGCTTGTACCCATCCAACCTAACAACCCCAGCACGACAACAAACCAGAAGGGAGTGGGAGAAAAGAGAGCCACAATAATCAACAGAAGGAAAAGTGTAGGGATGGATTGCAATGTATTGATGAACCACATAATGAAGTCGTCCACAATTCTGCCGAAGAAACCTGCAATCAGTCCAATCGAAATACCAATGGTCATGGAGACAGCTGCTGCGGAGAAGCCAATTGCCAGGGAGATTCTCCCCCCAAAAAGTAGTCGAGATAATTGATCTCGTCCTAATTGATCCGTACCCAACCAGTGTTCAGAGGAGGGTGGATCAAAGGTTATCAGCAGATCTGTCGAATTGGGATCAACCTTAAGAACCTCTTTGCTGATAACGCCCGCCAAAACACTTAATAGGATCAAGGTCAATAAAATCCCCATGGCTATCAGGGTTAAACGATCACGAAGGATGTGACGTACTGCGATTTTTCCGAAAGACAAGGGCTCGGGTGTGGCCGTTGTCTCCAAAAACATATCCAAATCTTCGCCCCACGGAGCGGACACATCCGCTGACGATGCCGATTTACCTGAATCATCTTGAGCCATTCTTGAACCTCCTCGATCAACTCAACCGGATCCGTGGATCGACGACCACATAGAGGATATCTGATAGCAAATTCCCACCCACAACCAACACCGATCCGATAATCACATTCGCCATGAGCAGGGTGTAATCTCGCTGAAAAACGGCTTCGATCGTCATCCGCCCCATCCCAGGCCACGAGAAAATGGTTTCCGTGATGACTGCGCCAGCCAGGAGGCCGCCGATAGCCGGGCCTAAGATGGTTACCAATGGGATCAACGCATTGCGAGCTGCATGCCAGAAGTAAACGCGCTGGTTGGGAACACCTTTGGCGCGCGCGGCACGGATGTAATCCTGGCGAATCACCTCAAGCGTCTCAGTCCTCATGTATCGCGAGAGGACAGCAATCCAACCTGTGGATAAAACAAAAACGGGCATCACAAGATGCTTCAGGTGATCGATAAAATCTTTATCACTTTGAAGATTGAGGGTGTATCGGCCACCCACAGGGAGCCATCCTAATTGAACTGCGAAAACCAGGATGAGGATAAGACCTAACCAGAAAACAGGAACGGCTTGGCCAATGACTGCCCAAACACGGGTCAGATTGTCAAACAGTGAGCCATGTTTAACAGCAGAATAAATACCTGCTGACACACCGATAAGCATTCCAACAGCTAATGCCAAACCCGTCAATTCTACCGTGGCCGGGATACGTTCAGCAATCATCTCAAGTACAGGGCGTTTATCATAGAGCGAATCACCGAAATCTAACCGTACGATCCCTTTTGTATCGCATTCATCGTTCCCAAACATCCAGACGATATATTGTTCTGCGATAGACCTATCCAGGCATAGTTGATGTCTTAAAGTCTCACGTGCGGCGCGTGTCATTTTAGGATTAAAAGTTAATAAGTCCACAGGGTCGCCAGGGGATAGCCTCATGAGGGAAAAGGAAATTACCGTAATTCCCAATAGGGTAGGAATCGCCTGAAGGAGTCGTCTTAAAACATATGCACGCATAGTACCACCTGCCTACTTCAAAGGTCTATCGAGGGTATCGAGTTTTGTAAAGAGGGGGCGGGTTTTTGAAACCCGCCCCTTTTTTCAACCATTGTTATCCGAGATTACGGGGTGAGGTACCACTCTTCCACATTGTAATACGTCGCCCACGGACCTGGATTGATGGCCTGCAATCGGGTATTCCAAATCACGTTACCCAGGGGGTTATAGAAGAATGCATAAGGGGCATCTTCATGGATCAACTCCTGGATCCTCTTGTACTTTTCGCCACGTCCTTCTGTGGAGCAGCCAGGCAGTGATTTGGCCTCGAATAGCAGTTGATCAACTTCCTCATTGTAGTAGGAGACGAAGTTGAAGCCGCCACCCGGATCATCGTAGCGGTAGGCCCAGAAGACTGAGTCTTCAGGATCTGAGCCCATGCCGATCCATCCAATGATCACCATGTCATACTGCTGACCAAGCAGGTTGCCAACCACAGTGCCCCACTCAAGGATGTCGAGTGTGATATCGAATCCGAGGGTATCCAGGTTGTCCTTCATGATGGCAGCAATGTTCTCACGGGTCTCATTCCCAGCGTTGGTCATGAGGGAAAGTGCCAGTGGTACACCGTTCTTGGTGCGGACACCTTCCTCGCCAGCGCGGGTCCAACCAGCCTCATCAAGCAGGGAGGCAGCCATCTCAACATCCAGAGCATACGGCTCCAGTTCGGCATTGTACGCCCACACAACAGCGGGTAATACATTGGCGACCATGGGAGCGCCCTGACCGAAGGCAACCTTGTTGATGATGTTGGTGTAGTCAATGGTGTAGGCGATAGCCTTGCGCACGTTTAGATCTGAGAGGATGGGGTGTGGTGTCTGTTCACTGTTATAGAGTTCACCCTCGGTGAACTCCTCGTTTGCATCCGCGTCGACCCAGCCAATCTCTGGATTATCGGGATCAGCCATGTTGAATCCGACGTAAGTGTAACCATCGTTGAAGAACTTCTTCATTTCGAATGGGGATCCCTTGGCAATCTCACCTTCGATGACGGAGACGTATTCCGGGCCAACACCGAACACGTCGATCTCACCCGCCAGGAAGGCAGCCAGCTCGGCAGAGGTATCTGCAAAGACGCGGTAGATCCAACCGTCCAAGTTGGGGGCGCCGAGGTAGTAATCCTCATTGCGAACCAAGGTCACATTGGTGTCACGCACCCACTCCTGGAACTTGAAGGGGCCATTGGTAACTGTTGGTTCGTCATTCAGGGTGCTATCCATGATGTCGCTATAATCTGCGGCATACATGTGAGCCGGCAGAATGCCCAGGGTGAAGTTTTGCAGCGCGGTGCAGTCCAGGGTATGGAACACGATCTCGAGTGTGTAATCATCGATCACGTTGAAGGCTTCAACCAGCTCGATGTTGCTCTTGCGAGGCGTGTCCACCAGTTCGGAGCCAATAGCATCGTAGGTGAACTTTACGTCATTGGCGGTGACCGGGGTTCCATCTGTCCACGTGACATCATCTCGGAGGGTGAAGGTATAGGTTAAACCATCTTCCGAAACCGTCCAGCTTTCAGCCAGTTCACCGATGACTTCACCACTGAATTCATCCAGGGTCAGCAGACCCAGGAAGAGCTTGGCGATCACATCAGAGGATGCACTGTCCGAGGACAGAATGGGGTTCAGAATTTGCGCATCGGCAAAGGTCGACTCGACGATGCTGCCGCCCTGGGGAATCGGTTCGGGTGTTGGGGTGATCAGAACCTCGACCTCAACCGGCACTTCGACCTCGACCTCAACCGGCACTTCGACCGTCTGTATGATGGCCTCAGGTTTACAGGCGGCAAGGACGAAACTTGCAATGATGAGTAGGCTGATCATAGCCAGCCACTTCGAACGAGAAATCATGATACTCTCCTCCTCAAGAATTGGTATCTAAATCTAAAAACGGATGTTGGGTGAGATTACAAAAGTTTCCTTGTACCACCTCCCTTTAAGATTTTTACTTTCACTCTATCCTAATAGACCCACAAAATCCGTTCCAAGGAACGGATCAAGCTGATTGTAGATGAGTGTCCTTAAGGGATCTAGATAGGGAATTCGATGCATAGGAGAAGAATGCGCATTTTCCCATCGGCGGAAACATAAGGTTATCCAATATCATTGGAGTTTGCCGATTATAACTTCCTTGCCTGCTCTTCGTCAACATATACATTTTATAGATTTTACCCTGATTGTTAATGAAAGATACGCATAATCATTAACACATGCGGTCATTTTGTCATATGCCACAGATGATTCAATTTCTCTCGATCTCTTGTTCAAATCGAATTGCTTCCGAAGGTAGATCCTTCAATAAAGAAGAATTAGACCTATTTTACCCTATTACTAATACTATGAATCTCCATCTTGGGTTCAATCAGATTCACGATTATTTTAGAAAAGGTATTCCAATATCACCTCATCTTGTAGAAGAGGATCATCCAATTCCCTGGCTTTTAATGTCGCAAAATCACGAGTGAGGGAAGGATTTAGATGCATTTGGCTGGGTTTGGATCACCGGAAATGATCGGGGAAAATCATTCACTTATCACCAAAGAACTATTGCACTTGTGTCAGATTGGGGCTATCGTAAACTCCACATCCTCGGATCCAGGATTTCACAAAATCCATCGCCAATGAGATTCCACCCGATGGAAAAGAAAATAATTGCTAAAATCGTGGGGACATAGGTTTACCAATAGACAAAGGCATTCAATGGGGTTCCAACGACCCAATGACGAGGAATTTTAAGGATTATCCCCTAATCCGCAATCGGCTGATCACCAGAGAGACCGATGAAAGTCAACGCCGCGACTGTCATGACCATCGTGCCGATATCGGAGGCGATGAACACAAGCAAGCCTTGGGTCGAGTTGGGCAATAGCCATCCCATCTTCGCCTAATGCCTGTATGAGCGAGGAACGCATGAAGCGGGTGCGCGACGCAGGAGCCCTTCCAAAACAGGCTGTTTCCACGTTGGGGAATAGCCCCACTCACCCGAGATTCAATTGCGTACCCACTTACCATATTGCACAGGAAAAGGGTCATTAAGACCGTAACGCTCGATGATCTTCCGGACCATCTCGGCTCTCTCCTCCATCGTGATGGAGGGTCTCACGGAAGGCATATAAACTTCTGCGCGGTCCTCGGGAGGTCATTGCAGGATGAGAAAAAAGAGGATAACCGTTACAAAGAAAACAATCACCGGTAGGATGAGCAATCGACGGAGGATGAATGGCAGCATTGGCATTCCTCAATGCAAAGTTTTTCTATTTTTTTTCCAAATAACGCAGCAACTCCTATTTTGCCCTCAAGGCACATTCTGCCCAAAGCAACGATCAACAACGATTGGATCTTCACCTCGAA
>MGNI01000156.1:13413-14079 GCA_001795115.1 Chloroflexi bacterium RBG_16_48_8
AGCCAGAATCAAAATGTGCCCTCATCGAAACGGCGCCGCCATATTGTGTAACTTTGAGTATTTCATACTTGCCGATAAAGTTAGAACCAAGCCTATCTAAAGAAAGAATCACTTCAATGCTCAGATATGGATCGCAACCCTCACATAGAAGGGCATCATATTCCTGATTCAAACCGCTCCGGATCAGGATTCCCATTAGCTGCCGGTATGTAGCGGAAACATTCCCACAGAACTGCATCGATCCGCTCCCCCCCTGACATCGGACGGTTGTCCCATCACGATAAATCACATCGAAAAAGAACTGGTCCATCGTATCGGCGTTGTAATCAACCAACTGAATGACAAACTCCCCTCTTGGCCACTCCCAAGTAGAATTTTTTTCAAGTCCCTTTTTCCCCATGCTCCATGTCAGGAATGGACGCTCAGGCTCGTCGGGGTCCATCGTCTTGAAGCTCTGATAGATGCCTGTTAACGTCTCTTGAAAATCCTGATGGATCATGTCATGGGTGATGCTGCCAAATAAGATGGTCAAAGGCAAACACAGCAGAAAGACCCCCAGAGATTTTAGCGTTGTCCGTCCTTTTGAGGTGGTTAAGTCCCAAGCATGGGGGATCAGCCATCGCTGTAATATTCCAGAGAATGCGCCGATCCCGATACCCCATAAGC
>MGNI01000156.1:14213-18081 GCA_001795115.1 Chloroflexi bacterium RBG_16_48_8
ATCGCGCTGATCAACACAACCCGACCCGTCGACTTCATAAAGCCAGAAAGATACCCGATCATTGCCCATATAAAACCGCAGAGGAATATACCCGCGATGATTTCCAGCCATGGCAAGACCATCGCATTACGCTGAAGATCATAAACATACCGCCCCCAAATCATCAGGGCAAAGCTCAAGCCGAAGATGAAACCGAACCACATCCCCCCTCTTTTTAGATAGATGTGTTCCTCTATATGCCGGAAGAAGCTCATCCGTTGCTCCAATCCCATTGGGATTTTTGGGTCCATGAATTCCTCCGATTCGTTACTGGACACTAAGAGAACGTTCAATTACTCCGATAACACACACCGCAAAACCCCAAAAATGTTCCCTCAAGTCGTCTATTGTCTGGGAGATGGATAAGATATTGCCAAAACAGCAATACCCCTTGTATTTAAACCATCCACCCTAGAAATAGGTTCAGAGCAGCTGCTGCTCAAGCTGGATGACCATCCCTACAATGGGCAATAACCTCCCATTGCCGGTCGCCCTGAGGATCCCAAGGACGAAGGGGATCCCTGCCCAACGGCAAGCTGTTGGACTCCGTTTTTTTCGGAGTGCATCAGCTTGCTGATGCCCCAACGGCAAGCTGTTGGACTCCAAAACCCAAAAACCCAGCCGATTGCCCCTGCCTCCCGATGGATAAGAGAGGGCGGGGAACCAACCCCGCCCATTCATTCCTTCTTTTTCTTTCGAATGATTTGTGGGCCAGCCAAATGCTTCGCTCCACACGTACCTTATGCTGATTGTATTATCCTGACAAGTTGGATCAAAACTCCACGGACCTTACGCTCATCGTGCACCCCGCATGCGAGGATCGAGGATATCTCGGAAGGCATCCCCTACCAGGTTCCATGCCAATACAAAGAGGGTGATGGCTATGCCGGGGTAGACAATGATGAACCAATACTTCGACAACACCGGGATCCAATTCCGGGCAAAAGAGATAATCTGACCCCAATCCGAATAACCCACTTGCACGCCCACACCAAGAAAACTGAGGGCAGCGAAGCTCAAGACATAGGTGCCGATATCCATGGAAGCTACGACCATCGTAGGGAAGATGGCATTGGGGAGGATATGCTTCAATACGATGCGGGTATCGCTTGCTCCAATGATCCGAGCAGCTTGAACATACTCTCTCTCTTTAATGGAGAGGATGTCTCCCCGAATCAGACGAGCGTAACTCGTCCAGCCGAAAACGATTAAAGCCACCATCGGCGCCCAGATGCCTCTGCCCAATTTGGGCTGCAGCACCGCTGCCATAGTAATGGCGGCCAAGAGAAAGGGGAAAGCCATGAAGATCTCGACGATACGCATCAGGACCTCATCCAATTTCCCACCATAATAAGCTGCAATCGTTCCAATCAGAAGACCAATCGCCACGGTAGCCGAGGTCACAATTAATCCTGCCTTAAACGCCGTACGCGTGCCCCAGACTACGCCATAGAAGATGTCATATTGTCCTTCCGTTGTTCCAAAAAGATGCTCTGAACTTGGCGGTTGAGGATCAGAGGAATATCCATCCCTGGGCATCTCGTAGGGATCGCGTGACCGTGGAGGTGACGGTGCGATCAGAGGTGCAAAAATCGCTACCAGAATAAAGATCGAAATCAGGACAATGCCTATCAGCGATATTGGGGTTGTAAATAATTGTTTAATCAACATTCGAGTCGTCATGAGAGCCTCACTCTCGGATCAATAAACGCATAGAGTATGTCCACCGTAAGGTTACCCAAAACCAAGATTAAGCTATTAAATAAGGCCAGCCCTAATAGCGTGATGATGTCTAGGCGAAGGGCTGCATCCGCGTAGAGCAACCCCATGCCATGCAGGTTGTAGATTGTTTCCGTGATCACCACACCGCTCAACAGGCCGACAAAGATCAATCCTCCGATTGTGGCTACCGGGATGAGCGCGTTTTTGCGGGCGTGGAGGTTGATCACGACTTTCTCTGCCAACCCCTTCGAACGAGCGGTGGTGATATAGTCCTGCCGTAAGGTCTCCAGCATGGAGGAGCGCATCACCCGCAATACCAAGGCCCAGTTAAGGTATGAAAGCCCGATCACCGGCAGGACGAGGTGCCGTGCTGCATCGATGAAAATATCCAGGCGCCTATTGAGTAGAGCATCAATCGTAAACATATGCGTAAATTGGGTGTACTGCTCTGAATCATAAACAATGACTCTCGCCCATTGAGACAGTCGTTCTGGAGGAAACCATTGAAGAAAGGAATAGAAGATCATGAGCATCAAGAGGCCGAAGACAAAGGTAGGAAAGGAATATCCAATGATGGAAAAAGTCCGTAATACTTGATCGATAAATTTATTATGATGAAGCGCGGATTGTACCCCCAGCCAGATACCAATCCCCAGCAAGGGGAGCACACTATACAGCGCTAATTCAGCTGAAGGGGGAAATCGCTCCAGGATCGCCTCCATCACAGGCATTTGCGCTGTATGAGACCAACCCAAATCCCCGCGCAAAACACCACCTTTGATCTCCCCTGTATCGGGATTTTTCGTGCCCACCAGCCAATGCCAGTATTGAACATAAACCGGATCATTCAATCCATATTTGTCAATCAGTTTCTCAAGTGCACCGGAGGTATGAGGGATATCGCTCACATAAAGCGCTACGCGCTCCAAAGGGCCGAGCAACATCGTTAAGCTGAAGATCAAAATGCTGACGCCTAATAAAATAATCGGCAGGATGAGGAGTCTACGGATGATGTATGCAGTCATCTTCACCTTCCAAAACACAAGAACATTTACGGATTACGAAATAAGTTCTTTTGCAAAGATTAAGAAAGCCAGGACCCAGAAACGGGTCCAGGTCCTGGCTCAGGAATGACCAAGATCGCTACTCGAGAGCAGCGTTGGCCGCATCGATGGCGTAACCCTCAGCGGTTTCAACACCGAAGAAGGCATCCCAGAACATCCATTGCGGGCCGGCGGCACGATCTTGCAGCAAGCCACGCCAGATGGCATAGGCGGCGTCATGTGCATCCAGATCGCCACCCTGATGGAATTTCACGCCCTCACGAATGTGGAAGGTGTAGGTCAGGCCGTCGTCGGAAATCTCCCAGGTATCTGCCAGTTGACCGACGAACTCCTCGTAACTTCCCTTATCGGTGTGGATTAAGGGATCGTACACCCTCCAGATCTGGCAGCTGCTGGCGGTGTCATACATCCAGGCCGGGTCAAAGGTCTCCGGATCTCCGATGGTGCCCTCGATGAAGGTCAAGGGATCGGGAGAATCCGCGCTTTCCTTAAGACCATAAGGGAAGGCACATGGGAAGGCTGGGTTATAGAACCAATCCTCAACCCACAGCTGCTCGTAGTGACGCCCAATACCTTGTATGCCCCACAGGCTAGTCTGGTATTCGGCTGCCATGCGCTGAATGGCCTTGTAAGCCTCATTCGCCTCAGCAGGATCTGTCTTGCTCTTCGCTTCGGCGATCATGGCGTCGAATTCCGCCTGCAGATCCTCGGGCAAACCGAGCGAATAGCCATAGGCACCAGCTTTACTCAGGTAGGGTTGTACCCAGTTGTGCGGGTGATGGTAATCCTCCAACCAACCGATGCGGTACATGGGCAGGAAACCAGCCCTCTGTTGCTTCAGGTAGGCTGGCCATGGCAACGCCAAGACGTCGATCGAGAAATTCTCGTTGATATTTTCGATGTTCGCTTTCATGAGCTCTGCTGCCACACGGCGGGCGTCATTTCCGATATTGTAGGCCAGCATCATGAAGAAGCCGGTCTCCCAAATATCGTCCTCATCCTCGCCAGCCGGGATGCCGTCCTTGTCCAGGTCTGCCAGCTTA
>MGNI01000157.1:0-5718 GCA_001795115.1 Chloroflexi bacterium RBG_16_48_8
TTACCATGCTGCCCGAAAGCCTCTTACCATGCTGCCCGAAAGCCTCATTCCTGCATTGAAAGAGCACCTCGTTTATGTGAAGTAACTGCATGATCGGGACGTAGAAATGGGAGATGGCGCCGTCTATTTGCCCTATGCACTCGAAATCAAATATCCCAATGCCAACCGGGAGTGGTCTTGGCAGTATATCTTTCCTTCCAAAAGTCTACCCATCGATCCCCGTACCGGCCTGAGACGACGTGATCACCTGAACGAGAGCAGCCTGCAGAAAGTGGTGCGAGCAGCTGCCCGCCTGGCAGGCATTGAAGATAAGCCGGTCAGCTGCCACACCTTTCGCCACTCCTTTGCCTAGATCCTTCGCTTCGCTCAGGACAAGCCTGCTTGAAAATAGCTATGATATCCGCACCGTCCAGGAACTTCTTGGTCACAAAGATGTCAAAACCACCATGATCTATACCCACGTCCTCAACCGCGGCGGCCTGGCTGTCCGTAGCCCCTTGGATGATATCTAACCCTGATTGTTTTTTCGTGTTGAGTGTTCAATTGCCATAGATGGAATCCCAAAAACATTGAGCCTTTTCATAAGTAGGTATAAGACCTGAGCCGGGATTGGGATTAGGTCAATGAAGATTGGTAGGGAGGGGAGGAACTCGCCTGTGGCAGAAAGGTGCCTCCCAGCAGGTGGCGCCCCTCAGCCCAAGCCAATGCCGGACCTTGGGTGTAGCCGGCCCTAACGAGCCAGCGTCGGGCGGTGGAATGGCAGGCCTGGGGAGGGGGGTCATGCGAAGCTTCCCTCATATAGAAAGAGACTCCCCCGATTTGGCGGTCCCCCTAAAACTTCCCACGCGCATCAAGGTAAAGTTGACGGAGTTCGTGATCCTGGGGTTGATAATCCTTCTGACCGTCGTTGTCGGCCCATTGCCACTGGCAAAAATGGTCAGAAGCGAGCTGGAGACATCCGCCGCTGGCATTGGCCCGATGCCTGAGGCTTATTTCTTTAGGTCGGGTTCTATCCTTTTGCCTATTGGCGTATTTTTACCCTCACGATCTACCCCGCTTGCGTGCCAAGACGAGCCCTGCAAAGACCATCCCAAGGCCAACGATCCCCAATACGGCCAGGCCGACAAGTAGTAGGGGGGAAGAGGTAGATGCTCCTTTTACCTGCATGGAAAATACAGCGTCTGAAATATCTTCACCCGTATTCACCCCATCCGTAGCGAAAACCTTAATCAAGTAGTTCTCACCCGTTTGCAAACCATTCGTCTTGATCTCATACTGCGTGTCTTCCAGGTCAATGCTCAATGGGATCCAGGTCTCTCCCCCATCTCTACTGAGAGCCAGCGAGAAGAGCAATGGATCCCCATCGGCATCCGTGGCTTCCCATTTGATCTTATAGGAACTGTCCTCATTCCAGACCTCCCCGCCATTCGGTGAGAGGATCTTCACTTGCGGGGCATTGGCCGTCACTTCCCTGCTGGCTAAAACCCGACCTTGCGCATCCTGTATCTCGACTCTGTGCGTCCCCTCCTGCCACTCCACCCGGTAACCAAAGTGGATAAGGGATAATTCTTCGGGCAATCTCGGCTGAGGGTCATAGGTTACAAAGGAGGTGAAGAAGCCCCACTTGCTAAGGACATTCCCGGCAACATCATATAGGACAATGTAGTGGTCGCCATTGCCTCCTGCCGTTAAGTCGAGATTGGAATCGGGTAGGATGACGAACGGTTTCAGGCTGACTTCATCCTCCTTGGTGATCTGGCCCCGCACAAGGAGAGAGACGGGATCGGCAGCGGATGAAAATACCTCGATGGCATTTAAGTATCCATCCGGGTTCTCCACGCCATTCTTCTTCCTGGAAGGTTCGAGCCTTGTCCAGAAGAGGCAGCCGGAGCATATGCTTTCCATGAAATAGGGAGTGCCCTGCGGAATTGGCATCCAACGGTTCACCCAGAACCCATCGACATCCGTCTGACAATAGGTGCAATCGGCATCGAGGTGAGCTGGATCTCCGCAGAGATAGCATTCCCCAGGCATCCCCAAAAGAAAATGACACAACTCATGGCCAATCACATAATCCGCTGCACCCCCAAGGGGGAAATCCCAGTTCCAGCAATAGTAATGTTCATCACCCGGATCGAGATCGGGATTGGTTCGTTGGTGGATCCAATGGGCAGGATCTCCGGTCAGTTCCAGACCAGCGTCTACATACACCCCGGGCGATTGTCCGCAGCAGCCAAACAATCGAAACAGGATGACAACGTCCACCCCCGGATCGGCAAGCAGGGCGGTATCATGCATATCGGAGATGAAGGGTCCATTGAAGCAGGGGTTATGCCCCTTATCCGCTAAATATTCCTCTTGAAAGTAAAAAGTCTCCGCGATCCGATAGGATATTTTCGAGTCTGCAATGGGATAGGTTGCCAGGAAGTAGTCCACGTAGCGCCTGGCTTCACGATCGAGGCGTTCGAGATCGCTATCCGAGACGACCAAGGATAGTGGAACAGAACCCATGCTTTCGGCATCCTGCACCGCTTCCAGGCGCGCTTCCATATCCGCATAACCAGTCTCCTGAAGGTAATATTGGTAATCCGAGATGGTTTCCAGGGGTGTTGGATATAGTTCGAAGACCCAAGGGACGAAGTAGAGCCGCAGGCTTTTGGTTGTCCTGACTTCAAGGACACCCGAATCCAGGCGATTGTTGGTCTCATCCGTCTCAACCATCTTATTTTCTGGATCGATTTCAATCGCAAAGCTGACCGCATCCGCCTCTGGCCGTGGGACCACACGCACATTTGGGCCATAAATCCCCCTAACATCCTCCCCTTGAAGCAGACCTGCAGGGTTAGTCGAGAGGCCAAATCCCTCGCTTTCCTCCCCTGGCGATATGTAAGGAAGCATGACCTCAAAATCGGATGCTCCGGCCGGGATCGGGACCGGTCCCCACATCTCGGGATACGACCAATCCGGTGGGATGCCGGTGATGACCGCGCCCGTGCTTGGAGGGTTTGTTCTCCATTGCCCATCCGGCAATTCCAACCGGAAATGGACCGATACCTCACAAGCAAAACTGGAATTGACCTTGGCTCTGAAAGCCGTGCTCTTCCCTTTGACCAAGGGCGCCCCAAAGAGGACTTGCACTGGATCGATAGACACGATTTCTATATCGCCTGGACCGAGGTAAGTAATTGTGACCTGATCACGCCCCTCGTTACCTCCCGTGTCGTACGCTCTCACCTCGACAATATTCTCATTGCAGGCGGATAACTCGGCGCCATCAACCGTGTCCAGAAACCAGTACTGGCTGAGACCCATCCAGGCCGCGCCGATCTCCTTGGAGAGAGCGCCATTCACCCAGACTTCGACGCGGTCCAGCCCGCGATTCTCGCTGATCTCCCCTTCCAGTCGAGTGAAGACCTCCATGACAATCTCCCCCTCGGTAAGATCCTCAATGGTCACAACGGGAGGGGTGTCGTCTTCAGGTACAGGCACGGCTGTCTCCGGACCGCGCAGGATCAAATCGTCAATCAATTCCGAGGCGCCCACGCTGGCTCCAGGGCCATAATTCACGGTTGCCTTGATGATCTGACCCGGGGCTTCCACCCATAAGCAGGCTTCAATCGGGTTGGTCTCGGCCCTTAAAGTCTCACTGTCGGTTCCAACAACGATCGGATTCCCGGCCTCGTCCTCGCCGTAGGCGGTAAGTGTTGCAGTATATTCAGAATTCTCGACCTCATTTGAACCGACAAAAACCCCAACGAAGTCTTGAATATTTTGAAATTGCATGACCAGAGGCGTACCAGCGCTATGGAATTCGTTGGCCGCCGAATATCCGTTGGCCAACGCTTTTGAACCGGAGTGGGTGCCCCAGAAACTGACGATGGTAGGATACTCCAGGGCAAAACTGACACCTTCGGGCAGAAGCACGTTTTTGATGATCTCGCCCGCAACAATGTCTTCGAAATCTACCACAAGCTCGCCCGGAGCGCCGGATGGATCACAACGAGTGGGGATGCGGGTAGGGGTAGGTGTTGGAGTGGGCGTTGCCGGGATGGGTGTGGAAGGCACAATTACGGTGAAACCGACCGACTGCCAATCGTCCTTCCCACTCCCGCAGCGCTGACAGGCCCAGATCAGATGCTGGCCGGCAGTAGCACCTGCAGGAATGGTAATGCTTGTCGAAAATGCGCCGTTGGGATTGGGCGAGAAATTTCCCAGAAACGAGCCGGTTTGAGCGTCCCAATGGATTTCATAAGGCTGTGCGTTGGGTGCAGGTGCCCAACCGGAGCCGCCAATCGTAACCGTTGATCCGGGCTTGCCGGAGGTAGGGTTAACAGAAAGTGTGCGCTGTTGGAGAGGACCGGCATAGGCATCGAAAGAAAAGCCCAAGCATAGGACAAATATGATGAGTGCAGTGATGAGCCGTGGCCACTGGTAAAAAGAAACCGAGGTGTTTCTCATTTTAGATTCTCCTTTGACGACAAACAATTTATTTCCATCCTGTCGTCATTCGCTCGCGATCTACAATTCCCTTTGATGACATGAAGATACGGTCCATAGAATGCGATCAGAGTCTGTTGCGTACCTTTCCCCTCGCTTTCGTTATTCAGAGAAATTTTGAGGAAATGAACGATCGAGAAAGATCTTCCCCGTGAGAACATGGGTCTTCACCTGGCTGAAAAACATCTCCCCCCAATTTGTGGGATGCTTCAAATATTCCTCATACGAGATTGGGTCATGCCACAGATGATAGCAAATGTTCCCATTTGACGAAACAGGGAGTTCGTATACAGAGTGTCCAACTTTATGGGTCCGCTTCAATTGTTGATTATCACTCCCCCTTAAGTTTTCAGACATTACGTTTTAACTGACACCTCAACAACCATCTTTACCCTGCTTTCCTTAGAAATACATGATCCTAATTACAGCGCCGGATGACTGTTTTCAAAGGAGCGGGGGGATCCCCGGTTCTTCTACGACAACTACCCATGACCGATATTGGGGTGCATTCCGTTTGAGGGGGCATCTGGGCGAATCTTCTTTGATTTCAATTTCCAGCAGATGATCGTCTCTACGCCAGCTGGTCATTTTGTCTGGCTTGCCCCCCAAGTTGGAATATACCCCCGATATTGACACACACGAATTATCGTGATACACTAATATTCGTGAGGCTATTATGGAAAAACAAAACATCACGCTTTCGCTATCCAAGGATGTGCTCAGGCGGGTGAAAGTGCTTGCTGCCGAGCAAGATACATCCGTCACGGCTATCATGGAACGATTATTGTCCGAATACGCCACGCATCACGAGGGCTACCGTCAGGCTCGTCAAGATCACATGGCGTTATTGAGGTCCGGATTTGATCTGGGAACGGAGGGTGCCCCCAGTTGGACTCGCGAGGAGCTCCATGAGCGCTGAGGTTGGCAGGCAGTTTGTGGATACGAACATCCTGGTTTACGCCCATGACAATTCCGCCGGTCCAAAGCGCCAGCGAGCGCTAGATCTCATGGAAGAACTGTGGGAAAGCCATCTGGGTTGTCTCAGCGTCCAGGTTATGCATGAATTCTATGTGGTCACCACACAGAAAATCACCAGACCACTAGAACAAGAAACCGCAACACGGATCCTGCGTAATCTCGCACGTTGGCATCTCCATGCGCCGATCGCAGATGATGTCCTCGGAGCGATCGGCTTGCAGCAACGCCATGGAAGTTCCTTCT
>MGNI01000157.1:5955-7528 GCA_001795115.1 Chloroflexi bacterium RBG_16_48_8
GTCGATGCCTTCCTGGCCGATTTCGACTTCGGCGATGGCGGAGAGCGTACACGCCTCTCCTACCGTTCCGGCGCCCTGGCGTTCCTCCGATTTATCGAAGAACATGAGACGCTGAACACCGCTTCGCCCATCGCTCAACTTCCCTCCAGCATCTCCACCGATTTCAAGGCATGGCTGCAGGGAGCTGCTCATACTGGCCCCGGTCGACCAGGCTACGAGGAGAAGCCTACCCAATACAGCTACAGCCCGGCTACAGTGAAGCTGTACCTGCAAGCGCTCAACCGCCTCCTGCGCTTCTGGTGGTTTCGCAAGTGGCTTTCCTTCTCCCCCGAGGAAGAGATCGAAGCGCGTAAAGCCCTTCAGATCCAACGTTCCCGAGACCGGCAAGAACGGACTCAGACGCGCAGCCCGGATGTGCCCTCTGATTTTGGAGACCACATGTTGGAGGTTGTACATGACCTTCCCCTCCCTACGGGCGCAGATGTGCCTGATGCAAACCGAAGAAGAAAGATCCGTCTGGAAACGTTGCGAGCTCAAGCCCTGATACACACCCTGCGCGCTAGCGCCCTGCGGGCGGGGGACGTCTGTGCCTTAACACGCTCTCAAATAGAGCTGGCGAAATACAACAATGGCTATTTGGCTATCGCTATGCGTAAGACAGGTCTTTCAGCCCACGTCGTCTTCGGCAGCGCCACATTGAATGCGATAAACGCATATTTAAAGGAAAGGAATGATACCTCCCCCTGGGTTTTTATCCAGCATGGACGGACCAGCGCCCCTCCCAGAAGGCGATCCCCTTCAACTGAGGCTTACCGTCGACGTACAAAAGGATACGGGGCACAAATGAGCTCAGGTTTGGTCCGCAAGATCGTCCTGCGCGTAGCCCGAACTGCGGGGTACAGCCCCAAGAAAGAGTTCATCTCTGCCCATGCCTTCCGGCACTGGCATGCCCAACGCTTGATACGTTTGGGGGCTTCCATTGACCAGGTGCAGTCCGTTCTAGGCCATGCCCGAGCACAGACCACGAAGGACATCTATGCGCCGGAGCCGAATGTGCCCCAAATACTGCAATGGGAGGAGGAGATACAGAAAAGATCGGATCCTGGCAGCTTTGTTAAATAAAACAATGTGTGGAAAAGGCCCCTGTGAAGATTTCTGCCAATCAGATGTCTACTGTCGGGTATCAACGGTCAGTTAAGAGTTCCCATTGAAATTGATTCAAACCTTTAGAAGGAGCTTGCCAATCGTTTTGCGTTCTTCCAGTTGACGGTGAGCCTCAGGAGCATGTTGGAAATCGAAGATTCCTCCAATGTGGATCTTTAACTCCCCCGATATGACCCAATGGAAGATCTCCCCCGTTCTTTGAAGCAACTCCTTGCGATCCGTAGCATAATGAGCTCTTACTGGTCGTGTCACAAAAAGGGAGCCCTTCTCGGCTAAGTCCATGATCCTCAAAGGCGCTGGATCCCCACTGGCATTACCGAAGGATACGAGCATGCCACGAGGTCTCAAGCAGTTCAGGCTTTTTTCAAAGGTCGTTTTACCAACCGAATCGTAAACAACATCAACACCT
>MGNI01000157.1:7550-9927 GCA_001795115.1 Chloroflexi bacterium RBG_16_48_8
CTTCAATCTCGAAATCCTCTTCTGTGTACAGGATCACATCATCAGCACCTGCTTCCTTTGCCCTCTGTGCCTTCTCCTCTGTGGAAACGGTAGCGATGATGCTTGCGCCCAGACGTTTTGCCATTTGGCATAACAGCTGGCCAACGCCCCCGGCAGCAGCATGAATCAGGCAAAGCCCCCCCGGCTTTAGAGGAAAGGTTGAATGGGTCAAATAATGGGCCGTGATGCCCTGTAGAAGCACGGCAGCAGCCTCATCAAGGCTAATTTCATCCGGTAATGGAACGATCTGATCCGTGGGGACAACCACAAATTCTGCATAATGGCCCCAGGATCCGACAAAGGCCACGCGGTCTCCCTTCTTAACCTGACCTTCACCTTTTCCTACTTCTTCAATGACGCCTGATGCCTCTATCCCAGGGATGAATGGAAAATCCACCTTGAGCTGACCTCTGCGATGGTAGATATCCTTGAAATTCACCCCAATAGCTTCTGTCTTTACCAGAACCTTTCCCTCGGAAACAGGCGGAATGGGGATTTCCTCCACTTGCAGTACATCCGGATCTCCATATTGATGCATTCGAATTGCTCTCATTGGACCACCTCCCTTGTTCGCGATAGGTAAAGCACCCAATCAGGGGCTGTCCCCAAAGGGTCATAAGGTTCGCGATTTTGGGCGAAATGGATGGGGCGCAAGGCTCTCGCGTGGTTCCATCCAAGTTCTACAACAAGCCAGTGAAGGACAAGAAGAAGACTGTATAGTACTCTATGGCGATAATGGACCCATCCGAGCTCCCATGCAGTCACAATAAAGGGATTTGAGGGACCTCTCCCTGGGGGGTCTCGCCTTCTCAATCGAGTGGACTTTCAGTTGATGACCTACTCTCTCTACGACCTCTTGAGGCGATACTTGTCCTGATCAATGTTTTCAAGGTATTAAAGCGGGAATATGCCATGGGAGATGATAACTTGCAATCCGTTTCTAATATTTTCTTCCACAGGTAACGAGTGCTGGAGTTATGGCAATGGAATAAATGATGGGTTAACAATTATTCTTCTCCTTCGTGGTCAGGATCTATTAAAAACGGCAACCTTTTATCCCATCAATCTAATTCGACAAGCATCTGTCTCTGGGCGGATTCATAAAGCGCCAAAACAGTGCGTACGTGGTTCCGGCTTTCCTCCAGAGTTAGGTATGGAGGCTTTCCATCCAGAATGGCAGTGTTCATGTCCTCGATCTCGCCTAGATAAAGCTCCTTCTCTGGGACGGGAAGGATTTGAGCCTCACCCGTTGCTGGACAAAATATGAGTTGGCGCTCATCGTCCAATTGCACAAAGGGACGGTTCAAAGTCAATGTGCCCTCAGTGCCAAGGATCTCTACGAGAGTGTAGAAGGGTGTGCGGAAGGAAGAGGATATTTGGGCATGGCGATTTTGACTGTAGAGCAGTTGGCCAACGAAAGTCTCATCTACCCCTGTGTCTCCGATCCATTGATCGCCAAAAACCCTTTCTGGGGGACCTCCCATCACGTACTGCGCCATGCTTACAGGATAAACCCCTATGTCCCATAAGGAACCCCCACCTGCGTTGGGATCCAGGCGGATATTTTCTCGGTTTTGAATGGTGAAATTGAAGACACCCCTAACAAGAGAGATATCCCCTAATCGGCCATGATGCACCCACTCGCCAACAAGCTTCATTTGTGGATGGTGTCGGTACATGAAAGCTTCTGCAAGCACGAGACCGGAGGCTTCACTGGCGGCGATCATTCGGTCTACTTCTTCGAGAGGGAGTGCAAGGGGTTTTTCACAAAGGACATGCTTCCCGGCTTCCAGGGATTTCACTGTCCACTCAGCGTGCAGGTGATTGGGGAGGCTGATATAGACGGCATGGATGAGGTCCGAATCCAACATAGATGAATAACTTCCAAAGGCGTGTGGGATCTCCCAATGAGCGGCATAGGCGCCAGCTCGTTCCGCATCGCGGCTGGCAACCGCAAGTAGATCACCCTGCTCTGATGCCCTGATTGCGGGAATGACGCGCCTGTTGATATTTGCAGTAGAGATGATTCCCCAGTGGACCATAATCTTTGATCTCCTTTTCGATAGAACCAGAGAAAACAAGAAATTCTTCACCTATCATAACCCGAATGCTTTCTATCAAGCATGGATAAGATCGAGATGCAGAAAAATTTCGCATAGCCTTGAATTTATTAATGAAAAAGAATAGAAGTGTATATGATAAAATGGCTATGCGCATTAATTATATGGAATTATCTTATTACCATCCCTTAAAATTGCCGCTCTTTAACGTAGCCTAACCCAAATCAAATATATAAGCGAATGATGGAACAGATTCAATCAGAAGAAATGTAGCGACA
>MGNI01000157.1:9974-10256 GCA_001795115.1 Chloroflexi bacterium RBG_16_48_8
CAGCTTTCTAAGCCAACCTGCGTGGTCGCCTTTGGACAATTTGAGTTCCATTCAAAATGATATTGACTTTCACATGAATACCATTAGCTTGTAAGAACTTGCTCTCACCTGGCACTATTCTTGCAGTCTTTAACCTAATCATTGAACAAATCGCTCATTTCTAAACCCCATTTTTCCAAGGGGTAGGTTTCTGTCCGCCATCACACCAAGGGAGAGAGTCGACGATGGTCCGTAAGATCCTTCAAATTTTAAAGAGGCTTCATCCCATTGGAGCCACCCTAA
>MGNI01000157.1:10317-10591 GCA_001795115.1 Chloroflexi bacterium RBG_16_48_8
CACGCATGGCGATGGCATGATGCTGGTTGCCAGCGCTGCTGCCCCACTGAGAAATTTTCCGTGGTTGGGAAACGATCTCAAAAGAGAGTCTCAACAAGATGAGCTGCCTTTCCCGGAATTCAAGGGTATCGTGATCGACGACCTTTCCACCCAATTTTCGCGGCAAGGGCCAGAGAGGTACTGGCATGAAGACGATCAGGGTTATGAGGAGCATTCCTGGTGGACACAAAACAACCGATCCGGTATCGATAATATTGCTCGTTGGAGGTTGGGG
>MGNI01000157.1:10681-10779 GCA_001795115.1 Chloroflexi bacterium RBG_16_48_8
GAGTTACAGTCAACCAAAACGCAAATCGCAACTCCTGGTATAAACTTGGCGATTTCTCTTTCGCTGGAACGGGCGATGAGTCCATAGAACTGATCGAT
>MGNI01000157.1:10830-14099 GCA_001795115.1 Chloroflexi bacterium RBG_16_48_8
TATTCGCAGCTCGATCCAACATGGGAGGATAAGGTAACAGGCGCACTTTGGGAGCGCGTTCAGCCATGGCTGGATGAAAAAACCGCCATATTTGAGGAGGCTTTCAAGGATTGGCTGAACGAACAAAAGGGAAAGCTGCTGCAGAAGCTGGCAGATACGTTAAAGAACTGGATCGATCAACAGTGTGCCGGGTTGGGCGCGGCAATGCTGTTCCCGCTCTTTGCTTTCGTCCTCTGGCACAGAAAGAGACGTAACCCACCAGGACCTAAATAAAAATCAATAAAAGAGAGCGCCCATCTAACCCAACTCTCTTCCCTATATTGCATTATAAATCCATACGAGTAGGTAAATAAACAGGTAAATTCATGCTAACGATACTGCTAATTCAAGGAAAACCTTTACTCTCCTTCTTTAAAGTACTCTTGGGATGCTCCGTAGCAAAGCTGCAAGCTCGCCAAGGTTCTCGAGGACGAAATCGGGTAGAAACTCCGAGCCACGAAGGTCCTCCTGGCGAGCCTCCCCGGATAGGACCATGACGGTCGTCAGACCATGTTTCCCAAGAGCAACGTCCGTGTAAAGACGATCCCCCACCATGCACAGTTTCTTTGCGGATATACCCACCTTAAGCTCTATGCTCTCCAACATGGGGCGATGAGGCTTTCCCACAATGACATCCGGCCGACGTCCTGTGGAAGCTTCCACAAAGGCGATCATCGCTCCAATATCAGGCATATACCCACCTTCTGTGGGGCAGTTCAAATCATGGTGTGTGGCGATGTAGGGAATCCCCTCCCGCACGAGGTCGCACAGCCTCCAAAGTTTTTCATATGTTAATGTGGTATCGAAACCCAAGACTACAAAATCCGGATTCTCATTTGTTAGCTGAAAACCAAAGCCCTCAAAGGTCTCTTCCAGTGCCGGAGTTCCAACAACGTGAAGTCTGGCCTCAGGTTGTTGTTTTGCGATGTACTGTGCTGTCGCCTCGCTCGATGTAAAAATCCTATCATCTGAAATAACTAGCCCGAAACTTCTGATCTTCTCTGCATAGTGCCTGCGGTGATGGGAGGAGTTGTTGGTTATAAAGAGAAAATCCAAACCTCGCTCTTGTAACAAATCAATGAACTCCAATGCCCCTGGGAGTAAACGATCACCCAGGTAAAAGGTCCCATCCAAATCCAGCAAAAAGCAGAGGGTTCTCGCCAGAAGCCCAAGCTTCATCTGTTTGGCTCCCTAATAATGAATGAAATGAATTTCGCAACCCCATTTAGATCAGCCACATAAAGAAGATTATAGCCCAATTGGATTCCAGTTTTCCCCATGCTCGATGATATGATTAGCTCATAGGTGAAGAGAAAGAGAGAAGGATCCTACTCTCTCATACCTTATCACCCTACCGATACTCACTTGCTCGAAAGGAACAGTATGCGTATCACAATAGCTCTTATCCTGGCTCTTATCCTGGCAATCATCGTTACGATTTTCGCCGTCCAGAACAACACCCCCATCAATATCACATTCCTGGCATGGAAGATTGACGGCTCATTGGCACTTATCTTAATGATCACTTTCGCCCTTGGCATCCTCCTTGGCCTGCTCGTATCCACGCCAGCCTGGATCAGGAAAATCCGTCAATCTGCTACTCTTAAGAAAAATATCCGAGTCTTAGAGAAGGACCTTGAAGCGGCACGCATGGCAACTGTCGCCCCTTCCATGGTTAAACCAAGTGAGGTGCCTGCAGCCGAAATGGCAGCTGCGGAGGAGCCTGAGGTTGAGATTGTAGAGGATGCCCAGTAACGGGGTTTAAGTTCAAAAGTAGATTGGATACGACGCCTATCCCAATGGTATCACACGATCTGCATAGGAAGCATAACCATCATGACATGTGAAGAGAATGATCAGCCGATCGGAAGAAAGCTCCTTGCAGAGTTCTAAGGCTGCTCCTCCAGACAATGCAGGTCTTCCAAAGTGGCTCCGCCTGTTTCACTCAACGCTTCTAGCTTCAGAATCTGCTCCTGGCATCCTTTCGACTCATTCCCCAGCCTCTCAATTGCACTCACCAACTTTTGAAATTCAATGGGACTCAGCTCAGGAGTATGAGCGAACTCGTCCAATTGTTCCTGAAGATCTCGTCTCCCACGGCTTGCCCTCTTGCGCCGCTCCAATAAAGTCGAGGGGGTATCATCCTTGTCCAGGAGAGCTGCCAGGGTAGTTTCGGCCATTTCCAAGTCGATCTGCAGTTTATGAAATCTCTCAATGCTCTCCTCAAATACCCCCCACGAATCGCAGCCATAACCACGAAGCAGCTTCTCTCGGTGGTTTTTCACGATATTTAAACCTTCCACTCCCTTGCCGTAACGTGCCCGTGCATCCTCCAGTTGCCTTCGAAGGTTTTGTTTTTCGCGAACCTGAAGTGCAGCCAGCACCATTAGCCAAAGCACTCCAGCCGATGCCAGGGTTCCCCCGGCAATGCATATGGTCAAGTCAAGGTCAGGATTTAAAATTTGTGGAAATACAGCACACGCAAAATCTAAAGCCGCGCCAAGGACCAACAAAACAAGTGCAGCCCAAAGGTGGCGATAATTGGGTTTAGAATCCCTCTCCCTTTGCCTCTCTAACTCAGAAACATACGCTTCTCTATCCGCAACCTCCGCTGCCCGGGCTTTACAAGTGTCACTGGCTTCCTGCAGCTCTCTCTCCTTAGATTCGTCTATCCATTGAATGCTGCAGTTTTACTGTACTTCTTGAGGCCAAATCCATCTAAGCCGAGAATGAGGAAGAAAACGTAAGCGTGGCCGTTCTTACAATCACACACGATCTTCTAGAGTGTGATAGGTGAATTCCTGCTTGAATGTCTTTTCCCCCATGGCTTGAAAGAGATCTCGGAGGTGATCGTCCATCGTGAGGTACAGGATCTGCCAGCCCGCCTTCGCCAGATCCACCATTTTGTCCAAGAGCCACCCTCGCCTGTCCCAATCTGCATACTGGAAGGCATCATCCAGGAGCAAGAAAAGGCTCTTTCTACCCAAGATCTTGGCTGCGCATCCAAGACGCAAGGCTATAGGACTTGTTCTTGCGCGCCCGTACTCAAATCAGGTAGAGGAAAGGTTTGATAGGGATCAGACACCATAAGTTGTTCCCCCTCTAAGGTGACCTTCTCATAGCGCTTTGTGATCTGGTGGAGCGGAGTAGAAACGAACTCGGAATGGAGCGTGTCGTGGATCTTCACGTCTTCTTGCTCGCGAAGGACCTGGAGCTCCTGATGAACCAGG
>MGNI01000157.1:14113-15203 GCA_001795115.1 Chloroflexi bacterium RBG_16_48_8
CTCAGCCGTAAGCTGTTTGTATTCCGATGATCTTTCCTCTCGCTTATGAATGAGGTTTTCGATGAGCGGTTCCCAATCGATCGAGATTTCGTCATGGGTGATCATACAAATCTTCTGCTTTAGATCATCCAACTTCCTCTGCTCAGCACCCAATTCCGTGCTTAACGCTCGCTCTCTCTCCTCAAGCTCTTCTAAAATACTCTTCTGATATCGCACGCCAGGGTCTTCTTCAACAACATCGGATGGATCGACGTCCAGCCTGGCGAGTTCTTCCCTCTTCTCTCGAATTTGTCTCTCGATCTCCCTCAGCCGCCCTTCGAGTGCCATTACAATGTCATCCCACGGACCATCCTCTTCAGCACCCAAGCCCAACCGATCAAACTTCTCATGGATCTTCACACGAATGGTTTCGAGGGTTGTTCTTTCTTCGTTCAAGCCCGCGATGAGATTCTGCCTTCTGAAAAACTTCTCTCGAAGCTGTGCCTCAATAGTCTCCAGGGAGACGAGACTCTTCCCCTGTTCCCCAAAACGCTTCTCAAATTCGTCGAAGATCTGTTGCTCCTCATAATAATCAAAGCTCTTACGGAGAGTTTTCTGTTGCTGGCGGATGTAGAGCGCAGCCGACACGGTCGCTAAGATCAAGGAGGATAACGCAACGATGTGTCCAACCGTTGGAACAATCAACTCTGCCCATACCGCACCTTGAGCGAGAATAGAAGCAGCTAAAAACACCGAGGCCAGAATAAGAAAGATCTTTCGAATTCGTAGGGGCACCTCACCCACAATAGACTTATATTCCGCAATCGCTTTCTCTACCCACTCGTAGTTATCGCAATCCTGCCTTAATCCCTCAATTTCCTGATTCTTAGATTTAACGGAATTCAAAGTATTTTTATAGGCTTGATTGAGATCTCGAATCTCCTGTATAACCTCTGGGGATAAATTTCCTTTGCCCTTCTCGAGATCTCTGATCTCCCCTTCTATCTGATACGCCAGATATCGCTTCGCCCTCTTTTGTCCATCGATCGCCTCCCGCACGCTCTGCAGTTCTCGAGCGAGAGAAGCACGATGACCCGAGGAATAGAGCTCG
>MGNI01000157.1:15209-15743 GCA_001795115.1 Chloroflexi bacterium RBG_16_48_8
CCTTCAAGTTCCTTCTGGCTGTCTTCCCGTTTCGAAATTTCCCCTCTTCTCGCTCCTTCGATGGAAGCTCCCTGGATCGAAGCATCCTGCACGGTCTTCGAAATTCTGCCTTGAATGTCATCCAAGAGCGCTTCACTGGATAGGAATTCCCTCAGTATCGCTCGATTGATACCTCCAGGTGAGCCTTCAATCATGCTTAATTCTGCTCCTTTGACGACGAGCAGTTTTTCCATTTTGACCGGAATGCCCTCACGAACCTCAAGCCAATAATCATCGATTTTCTTCGAAGATGTGGGCGAAAACTCCACAGGATTTTCCTGAAGCCCAGCCACAAAAACCTTTCCATTGGCAGATGTATCCCTGAGGTTCCACCCTTTGGAGCTTTTGAACAACGATCGAAGAATGAATTCAACCAGATACGTTTTCCCACTTTCGTTTTTGCCATAGATCAAGTTGAAAAGGCCAAGTTTTAACTGCAGGTCGTCGATGGGTCCTAAATTCCGAACGTTAATTTCTGTAATCCTTACAGACATA
>MGNI01000158.1:0-3576 GCA_001795115.1 Chloroflexi bacterium RBG_16_48_8
ACATCTAATTCGAAATCCATAATGACTCTCTGGGCCTGGTCCAGAGGTATAGTCGCATTCTTCGGTGATAGAGGATCGATGGTCGGCGAGATGATAGCGAGATGCTTAAAGTGCACACCAGGGCCAACGTACTCCTTCAAGGTGAAAATCCCCACGTCGTAAAGGCCAATATAGGGCGCGTAGGAGTCCCAAAAGGTCGGATTGGGTTGGGATGTATCGATATGGCAGCGCCAAATCCATTGCTTGCCACCAGATCTCCCATGAAAATGGAGCAACCCGGCCGGTTGCGGATCATGGATGACAATAAAATCATATTCCCCCTCCAAGAGAGCCGCGTTGTGGTGGTTATACTTTCTCCAAGTCGCTTTCATCTCCTCGGTAAAAGGGATCTCCAACCCTTGAAGCCCGTTATGGCTAGCTTTGGTCACATTGAAGAACTCGTCGGAGCCTTCAATTACCTGCCAGCATGCTTCCAGTCCCAGATCGTTCATCAGAGGTACCATCCAGGTGAGAATTTCCGCCACCCCTCCGCCAAAAGCTGTGGCGTTAACGTGCAGAACACGGGCGCCCTGCAGTGGAACAGCAAGACGGCGCAGTTCGTCAATGATTTCGCCTCCTACGATCGCTTGATAATCATCCAGATGTTTTGGAGCAAGCAGGACATTTTGAAGCATAATGTGGTTCCTCCTTTCCCTCGGTGAAAGCGTGGTGCATAACACTTGCAGTTTTATTCGTATAAAGCTTGCGGATGAAATTCGTTCCCAAAGACGACTTGAAACAGCACTTATGGCAAGCAACTTGACAATTCTTATTAGTATACTATAATTTTGCTAACACGTGTCAGCATAGAAGGTATTATCTCATGACTCGACGGCGTGTCCATTCTTGGGATGTGGCCAATTTGGCAGGCGTATCCCGCACAACGGTTTCCTTTGTCCTCAACAATGTACCCGGAATGCGTATTAGTGCGGATACACGCCAGCGAGTGCTCGAAGCCGCCAAACAACTGGATTATCATCCCGATGCCTCTGCCAGACGCCTAGTCACAGGCAAAACCAGCATCCTAGGCTATGTGGAACGCCAATCCCCTGAGCATGCCTTATCGGATGCATTTTTGCCACAGGTCTTACGTGGCGTTCATGATTCCGCTGCAACATACAACTTTGAGGTGCTTTTCGCCCCCATTCCACTCGAATTATCGAAAGGACGCTTTTCAAGGCTTCTGCAGGGACATCATGTGGACGGCATCATTCTTTCTGGCCCGCGATCCGACGACCAGGAAGTACACCAATTGATCGAAGCCAATGCTCCCATCGTCCTCCAAGGGCATTTGCCTAATATGCAGGTCGCCAGCGTGGATGTGGACAATGTAAAGTCAGCCAAAATGGCCACTTCTCATTTGATACGCAAGGGTCATACCCGTATAGGGATGATCGTCCATTCACCAGAGGCTTTCACCGCCGGAGAGGCACGCCTGCAAGGATATCAAGAAACCTTAGAAGAACATGGCCTTTCTGTGGATCCAGACCTGATTGCCTTCGCTAGCTTTACATCTTCCAGCGGTGAGCACGCGATGCGAAAGCTGCTAAAGGCGATACCGCGGCCAACGGCGGTCTTCATCAGCAGTGATACTGTGGCGATCGGAGCTATGCAGGCCGTACAGGAATTGGGTTATCACATCCCGCAGGATTTGGCTATCGTGGGATTTGACGATATTCCCATGTCCGTTTACCTGAAGCCACCTTTGACCACTATTCATCTACCGGCGTATGGAATCGGTTGGGCAGCCGCAGATTTGTTGATCCATTTGATCGATAAGGATGATGCACTCGAGACCAATGTTTTGCTGGATACAGAACTTGTCGTGCGAGAGTCTTGTGGCGCATCAAGGATCTGAGCCTGTAAGTATGTTCGAGCGCTTATTCGTTGCTGGGAAACCGTAAACTATAAAGAAGAGGTACGAGTTAGAGAAAGGAGGGATAAAACTTAGAGTAGAAGTATCTCAAAGATGTTCGTTCTTTCGATCGATAATCAATAAAAGAGGAGAAAATCTGATGAAGAGCAAGCTGTTTACACTTCTCTCGGTGGTTCTATTGCTTAGCATGTTGCTCGTTGGATGTGCAAAGGAGACAGAGGCACCCACAGAAGCAGTACCGACCGAGCCCCCGGCACCAGCAGTCCCTACGGAAGAACCAACAGGGCCGGAGATCGAATGCTTTGATGCGGAAGGCAGTGAAGTCTCATTGCTTGCGGTCTGGTCCGGCGATGAGGAAGCCCGTTTAATTGAGATCTTCCAACCGCTGATCGACGCCTGCAATATTACCTTCACTTATGAGGGCACACGTGACCTGAACGCGGTTCTCGCGACGCGTGTGGAGGGTGGTAACCCCCCAGATATCGCCTTAATGCCCAATGTGGGTGCACTGGCGATGTACAAGGACAAACTAATCCCCCTCGATCAAGTTGATGCTCATCTTGAGAACTACTCCCCCTCCTGGCTCGCAATGGGCACTGTAGGGGGGGAAGTCTATGGGGTCTTCGTCAAATCCGATGTGAAGAGCCTGGTGTGGTACAGCCCGGTGGCATTTGAGGCGAATGGATATGAAGTCCCCACCACCTGGGATGAGTTCGTCGCCCTGGTTGATCAGATCAAAGCCGATGGTGGTGTACCACTTTCGATGGGCATAGAGAGCGGTTCGGCGACAGGCTGGACAGGTACGGATTTTGTCCAAGATATTCTGATGCGAACCGAAGGCGTGGATTATGTCAACGGTCTCGCCGTACATGATACAGCCTGGAACGATACTGGCGTAAAGGAAGCCTGGGAGATCTACGGCAGTTGGGCTAGCGATTCCAGCTATGCCCTTGGCGGTGCTGAAGGTACTGTGAGCACAGGATTCTTGGATGCCATTTACACCGTCTTTGCTGACCCGCCACAGGCCTATATGGTCAAACAGAGTGGCTTCGCCGGTGGGATTGTCAAATCGCAGTATCCCGAATTGGAGTTCGGAACGGACTTCAATTTCTTCGTGATCCCAACCATGGACGGCTCGGCTCCGCCAGTCCAAGTTGGCGGTGACGCTATGGCTATATTCAACGATTCCCCCGCAGTTCATGCTGTTGTTTCCTATCTGACCAGTGAACAAGGTGGAAGGGCATGGGCTGGATCCGGCTTCGACCTCTCTCCCAACAACAAGGTCACCGGGGATGCCTATACTGATCCCATCTCGGCTGCCAAGGCAGATGTGCTCATGGCCGCGCCCGCAGTCAGTTTTGACGTGGGGGACCTGCTGCCTGGAGGGATGGCCTTGGATGAATTCGCTGCCATCACCGAGTATGTCAATGGCGGTAACCTGGATGACATCCTCGACCGCCTAGAAGATCGAGCCGAAGAGGTTTTTGGTGGGACAGCGGCTATCGACTGCATGGGAAGCGAAGGTGGAGTTGTTTCCATGTTGGCAGTCTGGTCTGGAGATGAGGAAACTCGCTTGATTGAGATCTTCCAACCACTGATCGACGCCTGTAACATTACCTTTACCTATGAAGGCACCCGCGATCTGAATGCAGTCCTTGCCA
>MGNI01000158.1:3595-4645 GCA_001795115.1 Chloroflexi bacterium RBG_16_48_8
CATCGCCCTGATGCCGAACGTGGGTGCGCTGGCGATGTATAAGGATAAACTGATCCCTCTAGATCAGGTGGAAGCCAATCTGGATAACTACTCACAATCATGGCTTGACCTTGGTTCAGTGGATGGCACCGTTTATGGTGTCTTTGTGAAATCCGATCCCAAAAGCTTTGTCTGGTACAGCCCCATTGCATTTGAAGCTATGGGGTATGAAGTACCCAAAACTTGGGAAGCCTTTGTTGCATTAGTGGATCAGATCAAAGAGGATGGTGGCATACCACTATCCATGGGTATGGAGAGTGGTTCTGCCACCGGTTGGACCGCAACCGACTTCATCCAGGATATCCTCTTACGAACCCAAGGTGTGGAGTACACGGACGGATTGGCAACCGGTGAGACAGCCTGGAACGACGCCGGCGTGAAAGAAGCCTGGGAAATCTATGGCACCTGGGCGACCGATCCCACATACGCGTTGGGTGGGGCTGAAGGCACCGTCAGCACGGGATTTCTAGATGCCATTTACACTGTCTTCGCGGATCCGCCACAGGCATACATGGTTAAACAGAGCGGCTTCGCCGGTGGGATCGTCCAATCGCAATATCCCGAATTGGAGTTCGGAACGGACTTCAATTTCTTCGTGATCCCAACTATAGACGGCTCGGCTCCGCCGGTCCAAGTCGGCGGCGATGCCATGGCTGTGTTCAACGACACACCTGAGGTGAGGGCAGTGGTCGCTTATTTGACCAGCGGGCGCGGTGGGCGAGCATGGGCCGCATCTGGTTTTGACCTCTCACCGAACAACAAAGTAACAGGTCTGAGCTACACCAATCCCATCTCAGCTGCAAAGGCTAACGTACTGCTTAGAGCTCCGGCTGTGAGCTTCGATGTGGGCGACCTGCTGCCGGGCGGTATGGCTCTGGACGAATTCGCGGCCATCACAGAATATGTGAATGGCGGCAATCTAGATGCCATTCTCAACCGTCTACAGGCACGCGCCGAGGAGCTATTAGGCGAATAGGCTGCTACCTTATTAAGCGGCGGGAGGAAACCCTC
>MGNI01000158.1:4667-5002 GCA_001795115.1 Chloroflexi bacterium RBG_16_48_8
AGGCGATGACCAGCGAGGGAAGAAAGAAAAGAGAGAAACGCGTTGCACCATTGATCATGCGTCAGGGATCAGTCATCCCCTGGTTGTTCATCCTTCCTGCTCTTGTCATCATTATCGTATACATTGCCTATCCCACCATCTATACAGGGTATCTGAGTCTCAGAAATGCTACCTCAAGCGAATGGGCTTCTGAAGCGTGTAGGCAGGGACAGGCATGCTGGGGTGTGTTGGAGAATTATCGTTATGCCCTAACTTCCGATGTTATGCTTCGCTCCTTCCGCAATAACATTCTATGGCTGGTGATCATGGTTCCAGGCGTCACAGTCCTCGGATTA
>MGNI01000158.1:5013-6020 GCA_001795115.1 Chloroflexi bacterium RBG_16_48_8
CCTTGTCGATCGGGTTCGCTACGAATCGATAGCCAAAGCCCTTATTTTCATGCCCATGGCCATCTCCTTTGTTGGGGCAGGCATCATTTGGGGATTCATGTACGACTACCCAGTAAATCCGAATAACCCGGATGCGCCCATCATAGGTATCTTGAATGCAGCGATTGTGGCACTTGGAGCTGATCCTGTTCCCTGGCTCTCATCTCCGCCGATCATCAACAACTTAGCCCTGATTGTAGTCGGTATATGGCTCTACACTGGTTTCAGTATGACCATCCTGTCAGCCGGGATCAAAGGGGTTCCTAGAGAGCTACTGGAAGCCTCGCGGATCGATGGGGCAAATGAATGGCAGGTTTTTTTTAAGATCATGTTGCCGATCATCCTTCCCACGATCACCGTTGTCATGACCACAATGACGATTTTCACTTTGAAGCTATTTGATGTCATTTACGTCATGACGGGAGGAAACTTCGAGACCAGTGTGGTTGCTGTACGGATGTACCAAGAGATGTATATCAATTTTGAAGCCGGGCGTTCCGCAGCCATTGCTGTCATTCTACTGATATTGATAATACCTATCCTGGTTTATAACATTCGCCGTTTCCAGGAACAGGAGGCGATCCGATGAATACAATCACAAGGGAACGCCTCAATAAAATCCTGTCTCGCATCCCTCTTCACATTGTTATTATTGTCCTCTGCCTGCTCTGGATCTTACCTACCCTGGGTCTCCTGGTCACTTCCTTCCGACCCGTTCAGGATGTCAACACCAGTGGTTGGTGGACGGTGCTCTCAAAACCCATGGGAGAAGTCACTTATGACACCTATTGCGCTTCCTGTCATGGACGGACAGGCGATGTCATCCCCGAAGCCGACCTCAGTAGTGAAGAATATATCACTCAATTCCGCCGCTCCATTCAACTGGCTGCAACCTTCGACCGCGAATATGATGGTGAAATCCATATCCCTGAGAATCAACGACCGGGTGACCAGGAGTTGGCAGATAT
>MGNI01000159.1:0-3411 GCA_001795115.1 Chloroflexi bacterium RBG_16_48_8
AGATACCCCTTCTCCCACAAATCTGGTCTAGGTTCTATGCCACAACCCATCTCAAGCCATCGATTGCTTCTGAGCTTTTATCAGACAGCTGAAGAAGTGATCCCCAAATGGCTCCAATTCTCTATAAGGATAACTTATGCGGAAAAACAAATTTGAGTCCACTGAAAAAAGCCCTTCAAGATAGAAGAGAGAGTTTTTCAGGTGAGTCAAATTCAAAAAAACGCGAGGCTATTTGAAGGGATATGTGTTTAGTTTATTAGCCTTGATACTCGCCAAAGGAGAGTAGAATGATCCGCATTATTACGGACAGCACATGTAATTTACCACCGGAGACCTTAGAAAAATACAATATTCGCATCGCGCCCATCTCTATACAATTCTTAGATGAAACCTACGAAGAAGATATCGACATTGACCGAGATACTTTTTATCGCAAGATCGATGAAATGGGTATCATCCCCACAACATCACAGCCCACACCAGCCTGGTTCGCGAAATTCTACGAGGAAGCTGATCCAGAAAAAGACGAAGTGTTGGTGATCACGATCACCCAAAAACACAGCGGCACCTACGATTCAGCCATTTTAGCCAAATCCATGGTCCCTGATGTCGAAGTAACCGTCTTTGACTCAGCCAGCATTTCCCTTGGGACGGGATGGATGATCCTGGAAGCCGCTCGTGCAGTTGAAGAAGGCAAAGATATGGAGACAATCCTTAAACGCCTGGAACATATCCGCGACAACAGCACACTCTTCCTTACTCCAGCTGTTCTCAAATATTTACAGATGAGTGGTAGAGTCGGGAAACTGCAAGGTGCCATTGCCTCCTTGCTCAACGTCAAACCCATCATCGGTTTAACAGATGGAGCATTAGCAGCAATCGAAAATGTGCGTACTCGAGGGAAAGCTATCGAGCGACTGCTTACGCTCACAAAGGAGGCTTTTGGAGACAAACCCGTGAAGGTTGCTGTGATCCATGCCAGAGCTGAGGAAGATGGCAGAAAGCTTCTTGAATTGGTTAAGAAACGATTCAACGTTCAGGAAGTTCTGTTCGGAGATCTTGTCGCATCTCTTGCTGTCCACGGAGGACCAGGGGTAATCGCTGTTTTTGCCTACCCCGTCTAGTCACTGGAACTTGGATGGAGTGACACCCCAACGGGACAACTTTACAAATCAATGCCCACATCCGAACGGTGGGCATTGATGATTTCTATTAAGAAACCAATCCCTTTCAGAACCTTCTCAAGAGAGGAGTAAAGTGTAAACCAGTGGGCAGGATGCCAATTTTTTCCTTCAATTTGTGCATCTACAGATGCACCGCAAGTCTTGGTTTTACTCCTCCGAGCCCTTGTGGTAGGCTTGAAAAACAGCTCGCATTCCATCTAGGAATCCAGGGACGACCTCCCTTGGGAAGCGTGGCCAAGTGATGATGGTAATTGCCACAATCCAACCGATCATCCAGCTCCCTGCAGCTGGAGCCAGGCGCATCGATATATAAATGAAATACCCATAAATCGGTGCCTGGAAGAGCATTCCCAAAGATCGCATGTGACCCCAACGCCAGAAGATCAGCACCCACAACAGGATATAAACGCCAACAACCTGTAAATCGATCAGGCCGGCCAGCAGCATGTAGACCATCAGTCCAATGCTGACCGCCATATCGACTTGAAGATCGTGGTCCCCTAACCACGTATGGTACTTTACCCTGCTCCTTCGAGCGATAGGACCATCCAGTGCATCGCTTGTCCAAGATGCAATCATCGCCCCTATCGCTATGGGGAGACCTTCGCTGCCCTGGAGTATCCCCAACAGGATAAGTGTTGGACTGAGGAGGACACGGATTAAGGTGAAAAAATCTGCAACTTGCTTGGCGACCAACATCCGAAACCTCCTTATAATCTTGATATCGAGACATTGTGGAGCGATATCCCTACAATATCAGTTTACATCGGATTTCCTCAAAATCCTGAAAGGATCCTTCCCCAGACTTTTTCACTCGTTGGGTCTACAAAGTTGGTCGTCCGGTAAACCACCCACTGGCACCACTGAGTCAACTTAGGGCATATGTTCACCATCGACAACTTACTCGGTTGGACAAGAACCTCCCCCGCTCTTCTGACAAATCCCCTGCAAGAGCCATCACAAGGTTGGAATCTTCACAACAACAAACGCGTTGTTGCCGTTATAACACCTGAAACAGCCCCAAGACACTCTCAAAGAAGTTACGTTCCTCATACGAAAATAGAGGAAACACTTAACAAGCGACCGAACGATTTGGATACAATAAGTATCCAGAAAGTGAATGCCAAAAAGGTTTGGATCTTGTATTTTCAGTGTAAGAAATGCAGAGGGTGATGCGCTGCAGTCACCATTCATCATTCTCTACCTCGACAACAAAGGAAGTCTGCAACATCAGGTAGAATATACCCATAACGATGCCATCAGGTTTTCTTTTTTCGCTAGACGACAATTAAATTTTAGCAATGAATTCAGTAAGCTCAGATGTTGATCTTTTTCTACTGTAGGATCATTCCATATCTGATTTATTCAAGTTTTCTGTGTCAACTCATCGATACCAGAGAGGGAAGTCGCGAATGCTTAGGGAACGTTTTATATTCCTTTTCCAATCCACCAAAGGCCTGGTGCTCGTTGCCAAGTCTTACTAAGAATTTCACGGCGGGCGGCTGCCCTCAGAAGTGGAATGGGAAAAAGCAGCCCGTGGAACGGATGGCAGACCTTTTCCTTGGGGTGATGAAATCGAACCGGAGAACGCCAACTTTTACAGCAGCCAAGATCCTTTTGAGAAAATCGTAGGTGGGATGGGTGATACGACACCTGTGGGTTTCTACAACGGTAAGACCTACGACGGCTACGAGACCATCGACTGGCCAAGCCCTTTTGGACTTTATGACATGGCCGGCAACGTCTGGCAGTGGACAGGCGATGTTTACGAGTACCAACATGATCGCTATATGCGGGGTGGCAGTAAAATGGAGTACGAATACAACCTGCGCGTGTGGACGCGTAACAACACCACGCCGGTGTACCACAGCCCAAATGTTGGATTCCGTTGTGTACGAGAAGCGCAAGATTAAAATTTTACAGTGGAGATTGAATGAATTCTTTTGATCCAATCCTTATTAAATTCCGCTCAAAACCTCGTGCTTATTGGAGCCTGATTAAAAACCTCCAAACCGGATTGCTATTGCTGACGGGTTTGGCAGGATATACAAGTGCTCGCTGCCCCATCATCACCTGGCAAACCCTGTTAGCCTTGGCAGGAAGCCTCTTTTTTGCCATCAGTGGCAGTACAGTCTTGAACATGGTCTATGATCGTGATATCGATGCCATCATGACCCGCACCTGCAATCGGCCGCTGCCCCAAAACAAGGTGGGGATTCGTGAGGCG
>MGNI01000159.1:3458-5139 GCA_001795115.1 Chloroflexi bacterium RBG_16_48_8
ATCCTCTTTATGGCGCCATCGTTTTCACAGGCTTCTTCACAGACCTAGTTATTTACACCATGTGGCTAAAGCGCCGAAACGCCTTATCCGTTATCTTCGGCGGCATCGCAGGTGGGATGCCTGTCCTGGCAGGACGCGCATTGGGAATAGGGACCATCGATTGGGTTGGAATCACACTCGCTCTGGCCGTTCTGTTGTGGATCCCCACCCATATCATGACTTTTAACTTGAAGTACATGGCAGATTATCGACGGGCTGGTGTTCCCACCTTCCCATCCACTTACGGGGAGAAAGCTACACATCTGGTCATCGCCCTTTCCAGCGTGGCGGCTGCAGCAGCCATGGGAATCGCGTCCTACGGGATCGGAATGACCTGGGGATATCTCCGCCTGCTGATCGTACTCAGTTCAGGTTTACTCATCCTTGCTACCTGGAGCTTGCTACGACCCTCCCAAAGACTGAATTTCGGTTTGTTCAAATACGCTTCCGTTTACATGATAAGTTCGATGCTGCTCGTTCTGGCGGAAGCCTTATGATGAGGGATATCACCCTCCTCCTATTGATCTCGCATTACTTTATGACCGCTATCGGATGATATTGGTATGGGGGTGATGGATACACTATCTTTTCTGAAACCTGCCTTGCCGCGGCGCCCTGTTTCTATCAAGCCTATGTTATTACGGCTCACTTATATCTTAGGATTACAGAAGCACAGAATTTGCTGGAGACGTTAGCTACTGGACATGGTCTGAATCAAGAAGCTGCTTAGAAGAATTGAAACAGAGCTGTTTCAACCAGGATTTCAAGTCGGCACCTGAAACCCCGGCAACCTAACGGAAAGGGATAAATTGCCAACCTTAATTTTACACAGAGCAGTCCAACTCAACTTCATTTCAGAGGAGTTTTAAATGGAAGACAAAACAGGAAAAAATCTTCGAATCGTAGGCATCGTATTAGCGAACTAGAGCCAAGGTTCGATTGGATTCTTGGCTCCGATGAGTGACCCATTCCTTTGCTCTTCCATCAACATACTCCACCTATGGGTGGTTGAAATGAAGAAAGGGACCCCCACAGGCAGTCCCTCCTCATTTCTATCAAGTTGCCAGTTCTCTTTTGTATCCTACATGGATAGGATCCTGATTCGAATCAATGGGTAGGCTCCTCCTTCATTACAACTTCCTGTAATAATCTTAAATCCCTTTTTAAACTTCGAATTCGAATCACAAGGCTCAGGATATATAAAAATAACACACTTAAAATCACTGAAAAACCCAGAACCATGTAGTTGAAAGTATCCGCTGGCGCTTGTTGTAAGAACATTCTCTTCTCCCATCTCAAATAAACGTACCCAGATCTCTCCGGAATGGATTCAATCTCAGCTTGATAAGATTTTGAGCTTGAGCTGCTCCGTTTTCTCAGCCAAAGATTGCAGCCTGATGCGGTGCCATAGGAGCGTGGCATAAACGAGAGTATAGGTGAACAGGCTGAAGAAAAAGGCTACCAGTATCTTAGAGCTCATTTCGAAACTACCATCCGCATTTGGATCCCCACTCCCTACTACGATAGGATGGATCGTTCGGAAAAGTCGAATGGAAAGGAAAGTAATGGGTACGCTGATAAATGCCACGATGCCATATACAGAACCAAATCTTGCCCGCCGGTCGGGATCTTCGATGCCCTG
>MGNI01000159.1:5189-10724 GCA_001795115.1 Chloroflexi bacterium RBG_16_48_8
ACGTGGATCCCAGGTCCACCATGTATTCCAAATAGGGCGAGCCCAAATGGAACCGCTGGCGATGGTGATGAAGGCGAAGACGATCCCGATCTCTATGGATGCCAGCGCAACACGATCCCAGCGATGATCCCCGCGTGCAAGGTAGACCCCTCCCGCTATAGCAGCATTAAGAAAGGCTAACATACCCACCCAGGCGTTAGAAATATGGAAGTAGAAAACCCGCTGCACATCGCCCATTGTGGCCTCACGCGGAGCAAAGAATAACGACAAATAAAGCGCTATAAGGAAGAATGCTAACGTTACCCAGGTCAACACTTTAAGATTTCTTGGCATAGGTTCCATGAAGAACTCTCCAGTAATGAGTAATGAGTAATCAGTGATCAGGAATCGGGGATCAGGAGATTGGGATGGTTGGACACGTCAACTTATTGACTTTTTAACTCGTTGCCTGACACCTGGTTGCCTGATTCCCGATCCCTGTACCCTGATTCCCGATCCCTATTCCTCCACTACATAATCAAACACCATAAATGCGACCGCTATGAAAATGACATCGTAAGCGATGAGCATATTCATCCAGGGCAGGATCTCCGCCCATTCAAATCCCTGCAGAATGCCCGTGCTGGCCTTCACGGCCGATATCAATACCGGCAGGACAACTGGAAAGAGCAAAATGGGCAAAAGGATATCTCGTGTCCTGGCCTGTACCGCCATGGAGGAAAGCAAAGTCCCTACGACGGTATAGCCAATGGAGCCCAGCAGTATCACAACCAAAAGCCCTGGCTGGAATAGATTGACGTTGTAAAGAATGCTATAGGTGGGCAGCATAATCGCTTCCACGATGATCATGAAGATCAAGTTTCCCAACACCTTACCGAAGTAAATGGCACTTCGATCGACAGGCGCAAGGAGTAAGCCATCCAGACAACCCCGATCTTTCTCGATCGACATCGATCGGTTCAAACCCAATGTGCCAGCAAAAGAGAAGGTTACCCACAGCACACCTGCCGTGATGGTTCCCCGGGTGCGCAGATCCAATTCCAATGCGAAGTTAAAGATCAGGACCACAATTAACGCGAAGACCAGCATCGCCCCTATGAGCTCACGGCTGCGCATTTCAGCTACCAAATCCTTCCTCACGATTGCCGTCAGGGCTCTCAAATAGCTCTTTATGCGTTTCCCCCAGCTCGTGGGAATAGGGACGACACTTTCAATAACCTTAGCAGCAGGATGCGTTTTAGTCATGAGTCACAGACCTGTAAAGTTCAGGCAGTCGAACAGGGTCTAGCTCAGAAGCGCTCACAGAGGCTGCGATCACGCCTTTGGAAAGAATATCGACCCTGGAAGCGAGATCCACCGATCGCGCAAGATCATGGGAAGTCATCACCACCGTCCTGCCTCTGGCTGCAATCTCTCGAAGCACACTGTCCAACATCGCAGATGCTTCCTGATCCAGACCCGTATGCGGTTCATCAAATAGAAGCACCTCTGGGTCATGTAAGATCGCCCTTGCAATGGCCAAACGCTGTTGCATCCCTCTGGAATACTGCCTGACCAAATCCCGCCTCCGATCATAAAGCCCAACAATCCTTAGTCCTTCCTGCACACGGGCATGGAGATCCGGAAGATCGTACATGCGGCCATAAAAATGCAAATTTTCCTCCGCCGTCAAATCACCATAAAGCAAAGGCTGATGGGATACGACACCCAGCGCCCTGCGAACAAGACCTGCTTGCTGTGGGAGGCGATATCCCGCGATCCAGACTTCACCCATACTGGGTTTTGAAAGCGATGCCAATATTCGGAGAAAGGTCGTTTTACCTGCACCGTTGGGTCCCAGCAGCGCTACAAATTCCCCTTGCTGCACATCAAAATCCAGCCCACGCAAGACAGGCTTCAACCCAAAACGCTTAATGAGCTTCCTGACTTTAATCATTTCCTGCCTTGTGCATGATCTCCAGCAGCTGATTCTTCAAGCTCACGCGGCGTTCTCGATAAAATGCATCTTTAATCTCGCCAGTTTCATAATGATCATCCAGGTCAGCCAGGGTTTGAAGGATCCTATCGCGATCCTGCAGCTCTTCCCCGAATCCAGCCTTGGGCTCTATGGTCCATTGAGTTCCATTCATCTCAACTTTGGCCTCCTGCTTCTTGCGATAGAGCCAGAAACCCGTTCCCCCAAGAGCGACCAATAAAAGCACCACACCAATCCCAATTTCAAGGATTGCGTTGGATTGACTCGATGCTGTTCCTGCACCGGATTGGCGTTGCACGGTCACTTCAAGCGCCTTTCCAGGGGAAAGCGGTCCTGCGTTGTATGTCCGCAATGTCGCCCCAGTCATCTGGCGCAGGCCTGAATCCTGTACTCCTTCCCCTTTCAACTCCACAATCCCCTCCGGTGTTAGCATGACAACAGCCTCAACCGGGTAGGCAATAGATTGCGAGAAATCCAAGGATTGATCCAAAGGCATGTTGAAGGAGAACACAATCTCTTGAGTGCCCATCCCTGGGCGGATCGGGAAAAGATCGATAAATCCTCCATCTGTCACTTGAAAGCGGGCACCTAACATACCACTCTCAAAGCTCAGGTTGACTGCACCATCAGGGATCTCTATTGCCAAAATTCCATCACCCGATTCTGAAGCAATAGTTCGATCCCCAAGATTAGAGAGTATCCACAACTCTGTTATCTGCAAAACACCTTCGCTGGGCACTTCCAAGATAACATGTATCCGATCCACCTGGACATCCGCCACATCCGTTGTCGATTCAAAGATCATGATGGGCAAATCTAATTCAGCTTCCTCGGTGATGTGGGTTACTTCGGAGGCATAGATGGTCCCATGATATTCCACCGTCGCGGCATAGACCCTTCCAGGCTGAACTTCCACATCTAGAAACTCATACTCGCCGCTTTCGCTTGCGGTTGTTGACTCAGAAAAAACTTCCTGCTGATCATCAAATCCATAGAGTGTCACTTCGAAGTTATCCGGAAGGATACCCCCCTCAAAGCCATTGCTGATTTGACCGCGGATGCTTCCCTGTATGATAGCGTCTTCAAGTGTGTCTTGCTCAAGTTTGGCATCTTCCTCCGCAGCTGTCGCTGTCGGCGATGGCGGTATTGTGGGTTGAATAAGAGACTGCGCAGCTTGAGATGTCGCCAGTGCAGGTGGTGGTGTAAAATCACCTGCCAGACTACAACCCGTAGTCAATGCTGCCAAGAGAAGGAAAGCGGCGCACTTTTGTTTCACGCCTCTGACTCCGCCACATGGACCTTGAAACCGCAGCTCGTACAAAACCGATCACCCGATTGCAATTTGTTTCCACATTGAGGACAATAGCCGGCAGTTTCCTCCTTTACCGACCGCCTTCTCCTCTGGATCTCCTTTTCAATCTGGGCCTCAAAGTCATGATCCTCTTGATCGACGGCTTCTCCAGCACGAGCAGGAGCAGTCATCATGATTCCATCGAGCCGATCCAATTCCTTCAGGATGGCAGCCCCACGAGCAACCAAAACAGCTCGCCGACCCTGATATTCATCTGCCGGAATCTTTCCCATGGCGTGGTCTATATCAAACTCTTGCAAGTTCATAAGAACCTGATCTCTCTCCGCTTGTAACTCTGAAGCGTAGCGGCTGTTCTCTGTGACAGATATCGCTCGCTTCTCAATTAAAGGCCTCAAAATATATCCAACGACGATGATGGCTAGAGCGAATATGACCAACAGTGAACCTACATCCATTTCTTATCTCCAAGAAGGGGAGGTTAATCCCATTTCCCCTCCACCTATGGCGTCGATCTATGACTTGTATTTTCCAGAATTCAAGAAATTTCCGATCAAGAACTGATCCCTATTGCTCCAAAGCTCCTAGCACAGCATTTTCGATCTCGGCCAAGGACAAGTAAGGTCCGATCCTGACATCCACCAGCACCCCTTCCCTCCCAACAATATACGTTTCTGGGACACCTCGGATGCGGAAAGCTTGCGAGATCTGGGTGCGTAGGTCAGGACCGTTAGGGTAGGTGATGTTGAACTTAGATAAATAAGTCAATGCCTCGGTTTCGGTGTCCACATAGTCCACACCCAGAAAAATCACATCCTGATCTTTGAAGGATTGAGAGGCCTGTTCCAACTCCGCTGCTTCCTGCTCACATGGCTTACACCACGAAGCCCAGAAGTTGATAACAACCACCCTGCCACGCAAATCTTCAATGTCGATTTGATCTCCATCGAACGTCGTCAAAATAAAATCGGGAATCTTCTCCCCCACACCAACCGGGCCTTGTTTGGAGCGTGTCAACCCAAGACCCAACACCAATAGTATCCCCAGAACCCCTATCCAGACGAGGATGGCACCCCATCGCTGGGGATGTTCCGTCTGTCTTTCCTTATTGGATAACTCTTCGATCATCTTATTCTTCCCATGTGCCGATAGTCTCTGTTGAATACCGTCACTGATTCCAAAAAATCAATCGCCCTTTCACATACATGACCTCGCTCGACGTGTTCTCTCACCCACCTTCAGAATGCTCCCGCCTTCGCAATTCTTCTTCAAGACGGGCGACATAGGGATCATTGATCATCTCATCCGGGACCTCTAACAACATCTCTTCTTGTTCACTTAGGCCTCTCCAGCTCCGGAATACGCTAAAAAGAATAACCGCTCCGAAAATAAAAGCCGCTGGAGGTAGGACATAAACCAACCAATTGAAACCTTTTGCAGTAGGCGTGGCTAAGACTCGATCCCCATACTGTGCCACGAAATATTGCTTGATCTGGTCCTCATTCCAGCCCAAGGCCAATTTTTCTCGTATCGTCCCGCGCCACTGCTCACAAGCCTGCGTAGGGCAGACATCAAGCGGGATGTTTTCGCAAACCGGACAATACAATTGCTTCGCAATGGTGTTGACTTCATCATCGGATGGTGTGGGCTCTTGTGCCTCAATGCCATAGAACGGAAGCAGAGATAGAAGGAGGGTCAGAAGCCCTACGCCGAGAGACAATCGGTTTCTCATCTTATCTTCCCCTTAAGCACGTACAGTTGCGCCTCTTGCGGGCGTCCTTCGTCTGATCGGTTCAGGATCGCGATCTGGCCATGCTGCGACCAGAGTCCCTAGAATGAATACCAATCCCCCTGTCCAAACAAAATTCACAAGCGGATTGTGATAGACCTTGAAGGTCGCGCCTTGAGCTGCAATAGGTTCCCAACCGACAAGCAACACATAGAAATCATCTTCGAACGTAGAACGAACACCGGGTAAGGTGACAGATTGCTGCAAATCGTAGTAGTAATCCCGCCTCGGATACAGTTGCCCTACTGATTTCCCCTCTGAATAGACATCCACCACAGCGCGGGCCACATTGCGACCGTCGGGTGAATCCCAAATCGCCAGTGAATCATAGACCATCGTGTATTTACCCAGTGTGATTTGTTCACCACGGGCCAAGGTTCCCTGTGTTTCTGTTTGGAACAGCTCGATCCCTAAAATGCCTAAAGCCATTAAGATCACACCGATGTGGATGATAAAGCCCCC
>MGNI01000159.1:10744-12331 GCA_001795115.1 Chloroflexi bacterium RBG_16_48_8
AGTGAAAGCGGTAGGCTTTCTGCATGCTTCCGATGACGTGCTACTGCCCCTCTCCAAAATTCGTAGAGGGTTATAAAAGCCACCAGGACCACCAGACCAAACCCAATCAACGCAGCTACGGATCTTACCCCAGTCACGAAAAGGATACCCACTACGATCAAGGATAGGACAGCTGGCTTCCACAAAGACCACCCTAGTCGCTTCCAAGATGTGCGACCATAGACTGAGAGGGGAGCGACACCCATGAGGAGGAGCAACCCACCTGCAAGAGGGCTCACAGAGCGCTCATAAAAAGGTGGACCGACGGTGACCTTCTGGCCACTCACGAGTTCCGAGATAAGGGGGAAGAGGACTCCCCAGAAGCATACAATCAAGATGCCCATGAAAAGAAGGTTATTAAGGAGAAAGAGAGCCTCCCTTGAGAACATCGAATCAAGGTGATTCTCCCCTTTAAGATCTTCCCAGCGACGGAGAAGGAGAGATACGGAGGCGACAAAGGTCACCCCAATAAAAAGGAAGAACAAAGGACCGATTTCCGATTCGGTAAAAGCATGCACAGAGGAGAGAACGCCAGAACGTGTGAGGAATGTGCCAAAGATCACCAGGGCATAGGTAAGGATGATCAGCATCATATTCCATTGCTTCAACATCCCCCGCTTCTCCTGGACGATGACCGAATGCAAAAATGCTGTCCCAGTGAGCCAGGGCATGAAGGCCGCGATCTCAACCGGATCCCAGCCCCAATAACCTCCCCAACCCAAGACATCGTAAGCCCAACGACCACCTAAAATAAGTCCCAGTGAAAGGAATAACCAGGCGATCAACGTCCAACGACGGGTAATGCGGATCCAGCGTGCATCTGTACGACCTGTAACCAATGCTGCAATCGCAAAAGCGTAGGGGATAACAAATGAAACATATCCCAAGTAAAGCATCGGAGGATGAATGATCATCCCGGGATGTCTTAGCAAGGGATTTAAGCCTCGACCATTGATCGGGATCAAGGGCAAGGTGCCTTGCGGTTGGAACATGGCCTGGATTTGTCCTCCATCCAGAGTCTGCCAGAGCCGAGCGAAAGGATTTTCATAGAAAACAACCAGCGCCAGGAAAAAAGCCAAGGTCATCATGGTTACGACGATGACCCAGGGCAGCAATTCCCGATCCCGTTCCCATCTTCGTATGCTGGCTGCCATGGCAAAGGCCGCCATTAACCAGGACCAAAATACCAAGGATCCAGACTGACCTCCCCATAAGGCTGTTATCTTTAAATAGACTGGCATGGTATTGCTGGTTACCGAAGCCACAAAACCAATATCATAGCGACCCATGACAAGTAGGGCAATCAACGCACCAGAAGAGAGCGTGAGGAGAGGCCAGGTTAGCAGCATGGCATGGCGTGCACTCTCCACCCACTCCGGTCTGTTACGGGAGGCACCATAAGCCGCCGCCCCTGCGCCATAAATTGAAATCAGGAAAGTAAGTACCAAAGCAAAATAGCCTACGTTTTCGATCACGCCTCCTCCTCAACCTATTGATGAAATTTGATCCTATATTCTACCGATAGGCATCCGTGAGCATGACGCCCGG
>MGNI01000159.1:12350-14234 GCA_001795115.1 Chloroflexi bacterium RBG_16_48_8
TTATTCATCTTACCTCATGATCTAAAAATGATCTAAAACCAATACAAAAAACCTTCGTCTATCCCTCTACTACCTGAGAAGGAACCTCATCCTCATAGCGGGTGGGGCACTTTAAAAGAAGTTCATCCGCTTCAAATACGCCATCTTCCCCCATGCTTCCCGTAACGATGGCTTGTGCTTCATGACGTAGCAAGTCTGGCAGTGGGCCAATGTAGACCACCTCCATTCGATTGGCGTCTGGATCCATCACGGCTTGATGCAGAACCTCAGCTATTCCACCGGCAGCCTCGATCTCATCCGAATCGGCGGGGACATTGGCCATGGTAAAGCGTAAAGTCAACGTCTCTACATCATATTGGATCGTTTCACCCAGAACTGCTCCCGAGAGTTTGACATCCCGGTCCTTCACGGTATCGCCTTTGGTGATTAATTCATCGATGGTCAGATAATACTGTGCTGCTGCGTGGGTTGAAGTGGCAATCAAGTAGATGACCGCGGCTGCGATCAGGATTCCACCCAAGATGAATTTCGTCCGGTTTCCAGAACTGCTTTTTACTTCTGGCAACGATGTGTCACCCATATGATCATCCTCAATTGGTATCGATACGCACTTAAAGATAGTTTACTAATTCTATCATCTATATCGGGATACGACGATCAATCGAAAGGGCAAATTCACAAAAGGAATGTGATTTTCACTGCAGCTTTCAGCAACGTTTCTTCGTCCCTTTTAATCAACTCCAACCCGTGCGTGTTTACCGGGAATTTCCCACACTTCACAAGGAAATTCTTACACAATTTTCTTAATAACAGATGAGTATTTAACTACGGAATAATGAGAAATAGAAGCATGGCTATGGTCATAAGAAAACCTCTCCTGCGTAGATACGCTTGTAATCAATGCCCTTCTTGAAGGTGACGGATAGACAAGGTCGTAAAGCCAAATCCAAATTGTTCTTGCATCCCTCTTTTCCCTGTGTTCCCCCAAAAAGCCTGATGATGTTCTTGATAATACTTCCCCCAGAAAGAAACCTCTCCAGCCTATTCTATTCGCTCAGCCTTCTGCAGTGCGCTCACGATGAACGCATTTTGGGTCATCTGACAAATGGGCCATAAGAGAGGAAGAAACTCATGGTACGCACAGGAAACGCGGTACTGTCCTTCTACTTTAACCAGGGTTAGTATCCCATGAAGTGGGGTATATTCCCCATTGGGTGGGGTAATTACCCCATCCATTTTACGCGTCCCGCCATATGCTTTGGCTCATCCCGGGATGGAGAAAAAGAATGATGCTAAAAAGAACCTTTCACCGATCCAAGAAAGCCTGGTTGGTATTTGGATTCACCTTCGGGATTTGTCTGGCCTTGGGATCAATTTACGGCTCAGCCAACCCCGCAGCAGCAGCGCCTGCTGCCAGCCCTCCTTTGCAACAAGGCGTTGGCTATGCTGGTCCAGAGGTCTGCGCCGCTTGTCATACGGACATCCATGAAGAATGGGATGTAAGTCGACATGCACAAGCCTTCTCCTCGCCTATCTTTCAACAGAATTGGGAAGAACTGGGGAGTCGATTCTCCTGCTTGGAGTGCCACACCACCGGCTACAACGAAACCATAGGTGTGTACGCCTTTGAGGGTGTGACCTGCGAATCCTGTCATGGTCCGCTCCAATCTGGACATCCTGTTGAGCCCATGCCCATCACGCCCAATGCCGAACTCTGCGCCACCTGTCATGAGACGACCACCAACGAGTGGAAGGCCAGCGTTCATAGCCAAGTTGGGATCCAATGCCAGGCTTGCCATGATCCGCACTCTCAGATGCCTAAAGCTGAAAGTGTGACCGCTTTATGCAGTAACTGCCACAAGGACACAGGGGCTTCCTTCTCAC
>MGNI01000159.1:14295-17080 GCA_001795115.1 Chloroflexi bacterium RBG_16_48_8
CACGAGCGATCCGGTCGAGGGCCTTGTGCCCACTGGACATACTTTTAGTGTAGGCTCAGAGGCTTGCATTGGATGTCACCAGGATACGGTTCACACGCGCGACACAATCCTTGAACTGTCCGGAGAAGTCCAATCTCTCAGCAAATTAGATCCAAATGCATTAGAGCAGAAGGTTCAGGAACAAGAGAAAATCATCGGCGATTTGGAAGCGAGGAACAGCGTGCGTCTGTATACCGGTCTTGCTCAGGGAGCAATTGTTGGGCTGATCACAGGTGCGGTCGCAGCTTGGGTCGTCAGCCGCCGGATCGAATTCGTAGAGGGTGAAGGAGACGAGGATGAGTAAGAAAAAACCCCGGGTGAGAGTAAATCTCAAGCGACGCGATTTCCTTACCGTCGCTGCCACCGCAGCCGGGTCTGCTGTCGTGGCCCAGCTCGTCACAACTGGTCCCCTCTCTCCTTTTAGTGAGCTTAAAGAAGCACAGCTTACTGGATTAGAGACGAAAGAACATCCCCCTGGAGAGCACCATTGGGGCATGGTGATCAATTTGGATAAATGCATCGGTTGTGAATACTGCCAGCGCGCATGCTCCGCCGTGAATGATGTTGCACCTGACAAACCCTGGAATATCGTCGTCGAAGACCGTACTGAAACCGGTCATAAATTTTTCTTCAGCCGTCCCTGCCTTCACTGCCAACATGCCCCCTGCGTGGAAGTCTGCCCTGTACAGGCAACCTATGTACGTGAGGATGGGATTGTTATTATGGACTACGATCGCTGCATCGGCTGCCGCTATTGTGAGGTGGCGTGTCCTTTTGACGCACGAAAATTCAATTGGGAAGAAAGAGCGGATGAGAATGAATTCGTTCCCACATGGGGTGTGCCTGAAGTCGAGCGTCGACCGCGTGGTGTCGTGGAGAAGTGCACCTTCTGTAACCATCGTATCGATCCTGCCCTTGAAAAAGGACTGGTCCCAGGAGAGCATTTGGAAGCCACTCCTGCATGTGTGAACGTTTGTCCAGTTGGTGCTCGAACGTTTGGAGACATGAATGATCCGGACAGCAACATCTCACATGTGTTGAAAGAAAATCCAACCCTTCAGTTGCGCGAAGAACTCGGAACCAATGCCAGTGTTTACTATATCCCACCTAGGGAAGGGGTCTAGCCATGACAACCTTATCCATCTCAAGATCACGGTTCTCCTTCTCACCGGGCTTCTTGGCGTGGTTAGCCTTCTTAGCTATCTGTCTTGGAATAGGTCTAATTTCCGCCTTCCAAGTGCTAACCAACGGCCTGATCGTGACCAACATGAGCAACACAGTTCCATGGGGATTATGGATTACCATTGACCTGTCCTCCATCGCTCTTGGCGCAGGGGCTTTTACCCTTTCAGCTGTTATTTACATCTTCCGCATAAAGCCCTTAGAACGCATCGCTCGGTTGGCTGTCCTGGTCGGCCTGATTGGTTATTCTTCCGCTTTGCTGACGCTTGTCATGGATATCGGACGGCCGGATCGGTTTTGGCATCCTTGGGTCTTCTGGAACGTGCACTCGGTACTATGGGAAATCACCTGGTGCATCACCCTCTATCTGGGAGTGCTACTGGTGGAGTTCGCCCCAGTAATTTCCGACTTACCGATCTTCGATCGCTGGCCCATTATTCCGCGTATTGGCCATGGCGTGCATAAGGCAGCACCAGTTCTTGCGGTGGCAGGGCTTCTCATTTCCTTGCTCCACCAATCCTCTCTTGGCGCTACCTACGGGATTATTAAGGCGCGACCGATCTGGTTTAAACCCAGCATGCCGATTATGTTCATCATATCTGCAGTCGCGGTTGGACCCGCGCTTACCATGGCTGCCGCTCTTATCATTGAATGGGTGACGGGGCGAAAGGAAGTTCCGCACAAGGTATTGCGAACCATCGCCCGATTCAGCGGCCTAGGGCTGTTGGCTTACGCATATATTAAATTCTGGGACCTGGCAGCTGTGACGTACTACGGCAGCACACCCGGATCGAACAATGCTCTCTACATCTTGAACCAATACACACCCTATGGGTTTGGTTTTTGGATCGGAGAAATATTAATAGGGATTGTGATCCCCGTTATCCTTTTTTTGGTCCCACGCTTCAACCGCAAACCAATGAACCTTATCCTGGGCAGCGTTTTCGCAGCTGCGGGGATTGTCATCAATCGCTGGATCGTAACGGTATCGGGGCTGATCGTCCCAATGGATTATTCGCCCGGAGTCGAATTCCAACTTGATCCGGGCGTTTACACTCCAAGTCTTGTTGAGTGGGGAATTGTTATCGGTGTCATTGGCTACGCCTTATTGGTTTTCACGCTAGCAGTCCGCTTCCTACCCATCTTTACGAATGGGGGAAGCAAATCATCTAGTTGACAAAATGAAGGAATGATTCCATTATAGCCGCGCTTCGAATGAAGTGCAGTTTCATGTTATCGCTGTTAGTGAGGTGAAGAGAGCACAGGATGGAAAACACGAGCACCAATCCATTGATCATCGCACTCCTCTTTGTTTTACGATGCATAATGCCTCTGGCAATCATGCTGGGCATTTCCTACATCCTAAGACGCTATGGTCTCATCCGGGAATCCACATCCCAAGAAGAGGGGTCTGAAGAAGAAAACCATAACAACCATGATGAAGGAGATTCTTTCCATGAGAACACCTAAACACCTTCACCAAGTTGTTGTCCCTTTCCTTATCTTCTTGACTCTTGTGATTTATTTCTATCCCCAAGTTCATGCCAGCGCAGATGATGGGATC
>MGNI01000159.1:17100-23653 GCA_001795115.1 Chloroflexi bacterium RBG_16_48_8
TCGCATGCCATAGCAAGCCAGATTTAAGTCTGACACTCTCCAGCGGAGAAAACCTCTCTCTCTCCATTGATGATGATTCCTTTCAGCAATCCATCCATGGCCAGCTCGACATTGGTTGCCGTGGATGCCATCCTGGCATTGATGGCTACCCTCATCCGGATATCGATTATTCCGATCATCGCGACCTCTCGTGTGCCCTTTACAAGGCATGCCGAGTTTGCCATGCGACGAATTACGATAAAACTCAGGATAGCATGCACGCTCAAGCCGCCCAGGCTGGAAATCTGGAAGCACCTATTTGCACGGATTGTCACGGAACGCATGATATCCAGCCACCTGACCAACCACGCTCACACATATCTGAAACGTGCGGCCAGTGTCACACGGATATTTTTAATACCTATAAAGACAGCGTACATGGGGCCGCTCTGATCGAGGAATACAATCCTGATGTCCCTGTGTGCACGGATTGTCATGGCGTGCACAACATCCACGATCCTCGCACTGCTCTCTTCCGCATCGAGACCCCCGAGCTGTGTGCAGGCTGCCATGCTGACCCTCAGCTTATGGCCAAATACGGACTTTCAGTGGATGTCTACAACATCTACCAACTCTCTTGGCATGGTGTGGATGTTGAGGTTTATAAAGCCAATTGGCCTTCTATATGGCACAACAGTGCTGTATGTACAGATTGCCATGGCGTGCACAACATCCGCGAAACCGAGGATCCTCAATCGAAAGTCAATCCTGACAATCTGCTTGTGACCTGCCAGGAATGCCATCCCAAAGCCGGGCCGAATTGGACTGGAGCTTGGACCGGGCATAATGAAGTAAGCCGAGAGCGAACTCCCTTCGTTTATTACACTCAAATTTTCTATGATGTTTTTACACCAACAGTGCTGGCGCTCTCTGCACTTTATGTGTGTCTACAAATCATACGCGCCCTGGTAGCGCGAGTGAGGAAGAGCTTAAGATGAGCCTCCCCATACAATCGGAATCAAAGCAGTTAACCAAAGAGGTTCGGATCGAAAGAACCTTCAAACGCTTCACGATCAGTCAGAGATGGGAGCATGTTGCTTTAATGGTGACCTCTGCCCTACTCTTACTTACAGGCTTACCGCAGAAGTATCGTGCCACAACATGGAGCCAGCAAATTTTAGCCACTCCTGAGCGAGTCGAATTAATTCGAAACATTCACCATATCACCGCAATTCTATTGACCTTGGAGGTGCTCTATCATTTGGTGAATGCCATCCTTCTTATGAGGCAACGACGTCTCCCATCAGCGATATTTCCTTCCCTGGAAGATCTTCGGGATCTTGGAAAGATGGTTAAATACTTGATCTTTCTCAGCGATCAGAAACCCAGCTACGGGAAGTACAATTTCGAGCAGAAATTTACCTATTGGTTTCTGGTGTTTGCAATCCTGATCATGGTGGTCTCAGGTTTTATTTTGTGGTTCCCAGTGTTCTTTACGACCTTTCTCCCTGGTGGGATTATCCCTGCTGCAAAATTCGCTCATAGTGCTGAAGCCATCGCCGGGGCGGCTTTCATCATCCTGTGGCATTTTTATCATGTCCACATTGAACGATTAAACTTAAGTATTTTCACCGGCCGTCTTAATGAAGAGGAGATGCGTGAGTATCACTCCCTCGCATATCAAAGACTTGCGTTGGACGCTAAAGAATCAGCATCGGTTGGAGAAGAAGAGTGAGGTCTGTTCTACGCATAATCTTTCTTATTACTGGGCTTTTGTCTCTCCTTCCCCTTTCTGCAGCAAGTGCGGACGGCGAACCTCAAGAACCTGTGGTCGGAAACGCTACCTGTTTGCAGTGTCATTCCGATCCCAGTTTGAGCATGTCCCTCGAGGATGGCCAGCAACTCTCCCTTTTCATCGACCAGGAGATTTTCAACACTTCCATTCATGGCGTGCAGGGCTATGCCTGTGTGCAGTGCCACAGAAATCTAGGTGAATACCCGCACCCCGAGTTCAGTGCTAGCGATAGAAGAGATCTCGCCTTACAGCTCTACACCTCCTGCCAGTTTTGCCACTCAGGGCAATATGAAAGAACGCTGGACAGCGTTCACGATCAGGCCAGACAAGAGGGAAATCCGGATGCCGCAATCTGTACCGACTGTCATGGCGCCCACAATACACAAAGGCTGACGGACCCTGAAACCAGAACTTTGCTACCGGAAGCACGCACACACATTCCTCAAACTTGTGCGATGTGCCACAGCTTGATCGATGAAAAATACCGGAACTCAGTTCACGGCTCGGCTTTGATTGGTGAGGGAAATCCTGACGTTCCCACTTGCATCGATTGCCACGGTGTCCATGACATCGTGGATCCCACAACGACCACCTTCAGACTCAATTCACCATTAATTTGCTCCGAATGCCACACGGATCCACAACGGATGGCGAAGTACAGCATTTCCACAGAAGTACTAAACACTTATGTTGCTGACTTCCACGGCACCACCATTACCATTTTTGAGAAGCTCTCACCCGATGCCGAGAGCAATAAACCCGTATGTTTCGATTGCCACGGAGTTCATGACATTAAACACGTCGAGGACCCGGATAAGGGGCTTCAGGTTCGGGAGAACCTGCTCGCTCGTTGTCAAGAATGCCATCCCGATGCTAGTTCCAACTTCTCCGACGCATGGCTTTCCCACTACATCCCCTCCCCAGAGAAGAACTCGCTGGTATATTTTGTCAATCTGTTCTACAAGATCTTTATCCCAGGTACATTAGGGGGAATGGCATTACTTATATTATTGGATATAAGTTCGAAAGTTCGATCCCGCCGAACTGAAACCCACAAGGATGAGCCCCGGATTACTGAGACGACCGAGAAACAGGAAGTACAAACTTCTGGAGTCTCATCCGGTATAACCGAAGAAGATTCTGTTTCCCCAATCGAACTCCCTTCCCCATCCCTCACATCGAATCAAGAAGGACCTGGGGAAACAGAGCAAAATTCCAATGAAGATGATTCTCCAGATACGCCGCAATCAGAATCCGGTAAGGAGGTTCAACATGACTGATCCTCAACCGGAAAAAATCCTTTCCGAGGAAAAACCTAAGGAAAAGCTCTTCCTCCGCTTTGATATCTTTCAACGAGTTGAACATTTGGTGTTCCTGCTCTCATTTGGAACATTGGGTCTTACCGGTCTCATTCAGAAATTCGCTGCATCGCCGATTGCAGAATCTATCTTGCGGATTCTGGGAGGGATTGAGACAACGCGCATCATCCACCGCTCAGCCTCTTTCGCCATGATGCTGGTGACCGCTTTTCATATCATTAGTGTGATCTATCGGGTTTTTGTCAAGCGGGTCACTTTTGACATGATACCCAGCTTGGAGGACTTCAAGCATCTCTACCAAGATATCCTCTTCGATTTCGGTCAACGAAAGAAAAAAGCAGCCTATGGGCGGTATAGCTACGCCGAGAAGGTGGAGTACTTTGCCGTGGTTTGGGGCACCTTGATCATGGGAGTTACGGGTTTCATGATGTGGAATCCCATCGCTTCCGCGAGATTCCTGCCCGGGGAATACATCCCCGCTGCCAAAGCGGCTCATGGTGGGGAAGCGATCCTGGCTGTACTCGCCATTATCTTATGGCATTTTTACCATGTCCATTTACGACAATTCAATAAAAGCATGTTCACGGGATTTTTAACTCGGGAGGAAATGGAGGAAGAACATCCCGCTGAACTGGCACGCCTTGACGCGGGTCATGGCCTATCTTCGCTTCCACCGAGGCTGATCCGCAAGCGCCAAAGGATCTTTGTCCCGACCGCCGTCGCACTCAGTGTGGTTTTTGGTATAGCCATCTTTCAATTCATCACTTTGGAAGAGACGGCTATAAAGACCATTCCTCCTGCTGAAACGGTTCAAGTCTTCGTACCCCAAACGCCTACCCCCCAGCCTATCATCGCGCCAAGCCCGACGGTTGCAGAAATCCAGGCTACTTCGTGGGTGGGTGGTTTTGAAGGCTTGTTCCGAAACCGCTGTGGCACCTGCCATGAATTTACCGCGGTCTCAGGCCTCTCTCTGGCCACCTATGAAGGTGCTCTCCGAGGTGGTGACAGTGGTCCAGCGATCGTTCCTGGAGATCCGGAAGCAAGCATTCTTATTAAAGTTCAGTCCGCCGGAAACCATCCGGGGCAACTCACGCAAGAGGAGATCGATCAGGTGATCGATTGGATCCAAGCTGGAGCTCCGGAGAAGTAGCATCACGGTAAAATCCACCTTGAGGTAGTTATGTTGAATAAAATTAAAGGATACCTAAGGTCTTTCTTCTTTCCACCTGCTGGCACCAACCCATGGGTCCGCATCCTGCCCTACCTGACATTAGGGATCCTTACGCTGCTCGTCCTGGTGGGCTCTGCCTATGCCTGGGATTACACAAACTCACCGGCGTTTTGCGGCACAGCATGCCATACCATGCCTCCTGAATACACTTCTTATATCACGTCGCCCCACGCTCGTATTGACTGTGTTGAATGCCACATCGGACGTAGTTTCATTGCCACTCGCATCACTCGCAAGGCCAGCGATGTCAAACATATCATCTCGCTCGCCTTTCGAGACTACGAATTCCCCATAGAAGCGAATGATCTCCGCCCTGCCCGGGAAACCTGCGAACTATGCCATTTCCCAGAAAAATTTTCTGATGACAGCCTTAGAGAAATCAAACGTTTCACCCCAGATCGTCTCAACACACCCATAAGTATTTACCTCACTCTCAAGACGGGGGGTGGGACCAAACGTTTGGGTTTGGGCAGGGGGATCCATTGGCACATTGAAAACCAGATCTTATACCTTCCTACAGACAACTCTGAACAAGTCATTCCCTATATTCAAGTTATGGAAGATGACGGCACGATCACGGAATATATCGAATTGGGATCAGGTATTAACCCTACCAACATCGATCCTGAAGAATTGAAAGAGATGGACTGTATCACTTGCCATAACCGCATCACCCATCTGATCGCTACCCCTGAGGATACCGTCGATCAGCTTATGTCTTTAGGAATCATCTCGGCTGCCATCCCTGAAATCCGGCTTAAGGCAGTCGAGGTCTATGGAGCTCACTACGACAATCTAGCCTTAGGTCTCAATGGAATCGCAGGACTGGATAGTTACTATCAAGTTGTGTATCCTGAGTTCTACCAGGCTTATGCCGATCTAGTTCAAGATGCGATTAGCGCTCTTCAGAGCGCCTATGAAAACAGCGTTTATCCAGAGCAGAAAGCGGATTGGAACTCACACCCCAATAATGCAGGCCACAAGGATTCACCTGGTTGCTTCCGTTGTCATGATGGCAAGCATCTGAACCAGGAGCAAGAAGCAATCCGGCTGGAATGTAACTTATGCCATTCCATTCCAGTTATCGCTGGACCGTCCGATTTCGTCACGGAAATCGAGATCAGCCGCGGTCCTGAGCCCGAATCCCATTTAAATCCCAATTGGATCGCTCTCCATCGCGACGTCTTTGACCCAACCTGTTCCAATTGCCACACTACTGGTAATCCAGGAGGCGTGGATAACAGCTCCTTCTGCTCGAATAGCGCCTGCCATGGTACGGTGTGGGAATATGCTGGCTTCGATGCCCCTGGGTTACGAGAGATCCTTTTGGAGCAAATCCCTGTGGAACTGACTCCAGTAGTACCCGAAGAAGCCCCACTAACCTATGATGGTGTTATTGGTCCTCTTCTTGAACTACGCTGTATTGCATGTCATGGGGAGGGAGGTCTTCAAGGGCTCAATATCTCAAGCTATGACGATCTCCTCAAAGGAGGGATAAGTGGCCAAGCTGTTGTGCCAGGAAATCCGGTAAAAAGTCTCCTGGTTCAACGACAAACCGGTGAAAGTGCCCACTTTGGTCAGTTAAACCCTGAGGAGTTGGAATTGGTCATCGAGTGGATACGTGCTGGGGCGCCCTAAGCTCCATTCCGGATCATCCCAACCCAATCTCATCCTTGGAACATCCTGAGACGTATCTTGAAATCAATCTCAGGATGTTTCTCATTAACTTGGATTTCGGAAAGCCTCCTTCATCTCTTGGAGACGCCCATCCAATCTTTACACTGGACAGGAGATCAGACGATCGCTCGCCGATTATTTCGAGGCCGACGTGTTCTTGTAATGCTCTACTCCCTTGGCTTTCGGAACCGTTATAATAATGATGAGTGGGTTCTATTGGAATTATTCCGGTATCCATGATCGATAAGTTTTCAAGAATATTACCCTTGACCCTATCCGACTCTTCTGGGAAACTTTGGCTTGATCTTAGCATTCGTACAAATTAGCTCTCATATGTTTTGTTATAAGGCCGGAGACCTATTTCAAATCAACCACAGATCGTGAATCATCATTGCATTGCAGGAGGTTCGTATGACCGAAGAAAAGTCCATCGGTCGACGACAATTCATGAGTATTGTCACTTGGGCCATCGGGGCCCTGATCAGTCTTGGACTCGGAATCCCGGGAGTTGCGTATATTATCGGTCCCGCACTTCAGACCAAGCAAGAAGAT
>MGNI01000159.1:23664-29812 GCA_001795115.1 Chloroflexi bacterium RBG_16_48_8
GCTCGGTTCAACTGCCAAGGTTGATCTTGGAACTCCCACGCTATTCAAAGCCAAAATCGAACGCAGGACAGGCTGGATCGTCAGCGAAGAGGAACTTTCCTTTTATATCCTCACTGAGAACGGAAGGGACTTCATCGCCATGTCCAATATCTGCACCCATCTCGGCTGCCGCGTTCGTTGGCTGGAGGATCAAGAGCAATTCTTATGCCCATGCCACAATGCGGTTTTTGGAAAGGATGGGAGTGTGGTCTCAGGCCCTCCTCCGAAACCATTGGATATCTATCAAGTTAAAGTTGAAGAGAATCAAATTTATGTTCTGGGAGGGTAGTTCATGACGGCACGCCTTGGTGCTTGGCTTGATGAACGCGTGGGTTGGCGGAAGATATGGGAAGCCATCTTCCTGCGGAAGGTTCCCAAGGTAAATTGGTTTTACACCTTAGGAAGCGCCACTCTCTTCGTCGCCATCAATCAAGCAGTGACTGGAATATTACTGACTATTTATTACGTACCCACGCCGGATCATGCCTACGACAGCGTCCAGTTCATCACCACTCAAGTTCCCGCGGGATGGTTGATTCGCGGGCTCCACCACTATGGAGCCAGTGCAATGGTCATCTTATCTGTCCTGCACATGTTGCGAGTAATTTTCTATGGGTCCTATAAATACCCGCGTGAGATGACCTGGTTCACAGGCGTAGGATTACTCATGTTGGTCTTGGGCTTCGGCTTTACGGGCTACCTGCTCCCTTGGGATCAGAAAGCCTTCTGGGCCACAACCGTCGGCACCCGGATCGCTGAGGTCGTCCCAGTAATAGGGAATTGGATCCTGCGAATCATGCGCGGAGGTGAAGAGCTTTCGGCACTCACACTGTCTCGTTTCCATGGATCCCATGTATGGGTCCTGCCCGCCTTGCTGGTAACCCTGCTTGGAGTTCATCTCTACCTGGTCGTTCGCCTCGGCATAAGTTCAGTGCCCAAGTCAGAGGAATAACCCATGGATGAACAAGAAAAGCAGGATTATTTAGAGGCTTATACGAAAAAAAAGGAGAAAGGTGTCCCCTTTTTCCCAGACCTAGTTTTTAAAGATACGCTCATAGCACTCTTGGTTTTCGTTTTCCTGGTCGCCATGGCTTTCTTCCTTGGTGCTCCCCTGGAAGAGCGCGCAAATCCATCCGATACATCCTACACACCTCGGCCGGAATGGTACTTCCTATTTCTATTTCAACTCCTCAAGTATTTCCCTGGACAGCTGGAAGTTATCGGCGTCATTGTTCTCCCCTCGCTGGTGATTGCGGCGCTGGTTGCCCTGCCTTTCCTGGATCGATCTCCAAAGCGGAATTTCCGTCATCGACCTTGGGTCATTGGATTAACCGCAAGCCTTGTTGCGGCTGTCATCATCCTCACCGCGTTATCTCTCCTTGAGGCTCCTCCCCCATCTGTTGCAGAAGCAGGGGATCAGACGGCAGCGCTCTATGCCGAGAATTGTTCAGGCTGTCATGGCTCCTCAATCGATGTTCAACCGGGTACCAACTTACACGAAATCATCGCCCAAGGTAGACATGAGGAAGGAATGCCTGCCTGGAGTGCTGACCTCCCAACCGATGAAATTGATGCTCTGGTAGGGTTTATCCTCTCCAAAAGCGGGAGTAACCTCTTTGTTGAAAACTGCAGCGAGTGCCATGCTGCCCCAGAATTGGTGGCAGGCAATCCACTCGTCTTGAGGGATTCGCTTGAGCAAGGTCCGTCTTTTCCTGCTCACTCGAGTTTAGAGATTCCCCAATGGGTGGATATTCTGAATGACGAAGAACGCACAGATCTTCTTAACTTCCTGGCTGCTCCAGATGGTCAACGGTTGTTCGAAATCAATTGCGCTTCCTGCCACGGTCAGTCTGTGGCTTTCTCGGGTGAAGAAAGCCAATTGCGTACCATCATCAGTCAAGGTGGTTTGCACCTGGAGATGCCTCCCTGGCGAGAGATGTTGAGTTCTTCTGAACTGGATACACTTGCAACTTTTGTCGTAAATCCAAGTGCGAATCCTGATGGTGCAGACCTGTATAACGATCTTTGCTCCGTATGTCATGGTCAGTTTATCCCGGCTGCTGAGAATATCGAGCAGGCGCGTGAGACGATTTCCAGTGGAGGCGCCCACGAAACCATGCCCGTCTGGGGAGACGTTCTCACGGAAGAACAGTTGGATGCTCTGGTGACGTACACACTAGCCGCTGCCAGCGGCACACCGCTCGAGCTTGGCCAGGAACGTTATGCGAAAAATTGCGCAATCTGTCATGGGGAATTTGGAGAAGGAGGTCCTAATCCTGCTCGCCAAGATGATGTGATCGCTCCTATCAGCTCATCCGAATACTTGCGTACTCGTGATGATGACACATTATGGGCAATCATCTCTGAGGGTCAACCCAATTTCGGGATGTCCCCCTTCGGGGCAGCCTTTGGTGGCCCACTAGAGGATGATGAGATCGATGCGATCGTAGCCTATATCCGGTCATGGCAGCAGAACCCTCCCGTGGAGCTCCCACCAGAAGTGGCTCAGGCTCCAAGCGCAGCCAGTGGTGCAGAAATTTACGCTAACGTATGCGCTCAATGCCACGGACCTGAGGGAGAAGGCATCATCGGACCATCCCTCCGAGAGAGGGGATTCCAGTCACAAAATAGCGATGAGGATATCTTCACAACCATCAACCTGGGGCATGAGGCAACTTCCATGATCGCCTGGGGAGGGATCCTCACCTCGGATCAAATCCAACAACTCGTGACATTTATTCGCTCCTTGGGAGATGACGAAACAGATCTACCTGCAGGCCCAGTCAGCTTTGCTTCCGATGTACTTCCCATTTTTGATCGGGCCTGCAAAGCCTGCCATGGGAATTTGGGAGGTTGGGATGGCACAACCTATGGGGCGGTCATGACAAGCGGCAATAACGCACCTGTAGTTATTGCCGGTGATCCCGAAGGCAGTTTGCTTATCCAAAAGCTGCTGGGGACACAAACCGAGGGTTCACTGATGCCTCCGTCGGGCGCCTTGAACGAGAGGGATATCGAGATCATCATCGATTGGATCCGGGCTGGTGCACCGGATCATTAAAAGAACATTTCCCTGAAAACGAATCCATTAAGGGGCTGTCTAAAAAGATCATTTAGACACCCCTTGCGTGGTGCATTCGCACCACGCTTTTTTACCAACCCGTTATCCCCCTGGGAATAGACATTCGAATTGGCAAAGCTTCTCCAAAACCGAATAGGTTTTCCAGCGTTTTTATCTCCCATATGTATATTTGATATTTTCATGATGTTTGTCATGTTACACATGGACAGATTCTATATCAAATCTGTTGGTTAAAACTATGAGTTATGATAAAGTATTGCTCAATGGGTCATTCGTCCCACTAGGTGGGGTGTTTTCCGTACGCGATATGGGGAATAATCCCATAAAAATGATCAATAATAGCTTCTAATGCAATAATCCTTTGAAGAAATAAAGAAGCTTGAAAGGAGGAAATGCGCATAAGATTCAATCTTCACATTATCATCCACAAATTACTATTTCGAGGAGAATGTATCTATGAACTCTAGAAGAATCCTATTCTTCGGATTATTGGCGTTACTGGTACTTGTTTTGGCAGCCTGTGCTGGACCACAAGGCCCACTGGGTGAGCCCGGCCCGGCAGGCCCTCCCGGCCCGGAGGGACCGCAAGGCCCACAGGGTGAGCCAGGCCCGGCAGGCGAGATCGCCGAACTCACCTGCGTGGCGTGCCACAACAACACGACACTCCTTTTCCAGGTCAACCAGCAGTGGAGCGAATCCCTGCATGGATCAGGAAACTCCTACACAAGAGGTTCCAGGGCAAGCTGTGCTGGCTGTCATTCCAGTGAAGGATTCAGCGCCATGGTTGCTGCAGGAATTTCTCCAGATGCAGTAGAAGAAGCTCCGGCCATTCCTTCCAGGACGAACTGCCGCACTTGCCACCAGGTTCACACCACCTACACCAGTGCCGATTTCGCCTTGGCAACCACCGACCCGGTGGAGCTACAGGTAAGCGGTGTAACCTATGACGTTGGCGCGAGCAATCTGTGTGCCAACTGTCACCAGCCGCGTAAGGCATTCCCCGAAGCGGTGGACGGACAGGTTGAGGTCGACAGTACCCACTGGGGTCCTCACCGCGGCGTTGAAACTGCGATGTTGCTCGGATTGGGCGGCGCCATTGTCGAAGGCAACTCCAGTGCGCACTCTCAGATGGTGGAAGATGGTTGTGTAAGCTGCCATATGGGTAGCAGCTATAACCACGCTATGGAACCAAGCGTCGCCGCTTGCACGGCATGTCACGCAGACGCCGAGAACTTTGACATCAATGGTACTCAGACTGAGGTCGAAGAGCTGACTGCTGAAGTTGCCGAACTCCTGGTCGCCAAGGGCCTCCTGGACGAAGAGGGGGAACCGGTGGTCGGGACCTACCCCGAAGCAGAGGCTGGTGCCTTATGGAATTACATCTTCGTGGTCTTTGAGGATGGCAGCAATGGGGTACACAACGCTACCTATGCTAAAGCCCTGCTCGAACAGGCCTTAGAAGCACTGCAATAACCCCTCATACACCTTTTATTTGACAAACGGGGCTGCCCAAACGGCAGCCCTGTTTCTTTATTAATGCCAGCCAGTTGTTGGGGCGTATCATCCCCTGCCAACTCTTTTAGTCACCGGCGACGCCTTCTCAAGATACAACGGCGACCAACCCCAGTTTTAAACCTCGTCCGTTTCGCAAAGCAAGCTAGGGATAAGACCCCACCCCAAAAATACGCTCTCTGACCTATAGACTTTGCTTATTGTTTACTATAGGATATAGATGTAAAGAGTTGTTATGCGGTCCGCACAGAATATATGAGGGATACAAAAATGAGAAAGGGGACCTTGCTCGCAATCTTCTGGACACTCGCCCTGGCCATTCCATTCACGGCTTTATCTGTGGGCATCCTCATCTTCCTCAACGATCTACTGCCCGAGATTGTCAGGTCGATCCATTTCCCCGGCATCGACTGGCGCGGGCTGACTGTCGAGGGATCTGCGCGCTGGCCAGAGGTAGCTGGAATGATCATCGGTCAGCTCATCATCCTGGCTCTCATACCCCTTGCACGAAAGCTATCCCGGCTGAGGCAAAAATCCTAGAAGTACGCATTCACAAAAACAAAAGATCCCGCGGTCGCGGGATCTTTTATTTTTTAATGACTCGCCTGAAAAAAGGCCAATCAGCTGAGAGGAACCAGCATATTTTCTTAGGCCGCATTCTCCAAGAGCCCATCCTTAAAGAATTGACAGTCCAAGCACTGGTTGGATAGATTTCCTTCAAACCTCAGACGCACTCTCCAGCAGGGTTCTTGAAGATCCGCGCATCTACCATCATCGCTTGATAGGTTATGGACGACCCAACAAGCTTCAGACAATTGCGCTTCTTCGATGGTTTCATTCTCCCTGGTATCGTCTGCCTGCTCCAGCCAATGCAAATCTAGATTTCGCAGAAGCCAGGTCAGGATAATCGTAAGCCCCAACGGAACTCCAAATCTAAGAAATAACCCTGCCAGGTAGAGACTTCCTTCGCTTTGCAGCATGCCTAACTAGCACCTTCCATGGAGGATTAGCAAAGACCCTCCACCGATATCATTCAAATCTCACTGCTCAAGCTTCATCCATAGGATACCGCTTCTCGATAGAGATTTGAATATGGTAGTTATCCAATTTTGTTCGTAGGGTAATAAACCCACACTGATCTTTCTTGTTAGAATCGAGATAGTCAGACAAAACCCTACGATTGTTTGACAACAACACCGATGAAACAGCCCTTAAATTAGGGTTCTATGATTCCCTTACGTATAGCATACTTCACAAGTTCTGCTCTCGAATGAAGATTGAGCTTCCGCATGATATTTTCGCGATGCCGGGCAACCGTTTTGGGACTAATACTCAATGTGCCACCGATCTCGACGTTGGACGCCCCATCCGCCAAATGTGCCAGCACTTCCTGCTCTCGGGCGGTAAGGCCATTGAGGGTGTCAGATTTACGTCCATCTCGGTCTTGAGCTAAAAAATCCTTTACCAGCAGCTTCGCCATCGTGGGATAGATATAGACCTCGCCATTCGCAGCGG
>MGNI01000159.1:29865-30253 GCA_001795115.1 Chloroflexi bacterium RBG_16_48_8
GGCTCCAGCCTCTAACATTCTGAAGAAATATTCTTTATCCTCATGGATGGTAAGAGCCACTATAGATGTCTCAGGGGATCGTCTTTTAATTTCACGAGCTGCATCGATCCCTGAACGATCTGGAAGACCAATATCCATTAGGATAACATCCGGTTCAAGTTGGTTTAATGCAGCAATCGCATCATCCGCATTTCCGGCTTCACCGACGATCTCTACGTCAGTCTCATTCTCAAGCAACATCCGCAAGCCTGAGCGGACAACGGCATGATCATCCACTAGTAACAATCTTATCTTCTTCATCAATAACACCCTCTTGCTTATCTGGAATGCTTACCAGGATGCTTGTGCCATGCCCTCGTTTTGTATCAATGAGGAATTTCCCTCCAAG
>MGNI01000159.1:30267-30738 GCA_001795115.1 Chloroflexi bacterium RBG_16_48_8
CTTCCATACCCAACAGGCCCCACCTCTGACGATCACTTGCCGCCATTCTCTCTAAATCGAAGCCTTTACCATTATCTTCAATCTTGATGGAGACACAGTACTGCTCAAAACGCAACCGGAGATGTGCTTCCTGGGCATCAGCATGTTTTACCACATTTCCCAGAGCTTCCTGAGCTACTCGGAAAAGTGCAATTTTAATTTCAGGAGAAATTTCCCTGGCTTCACCCTCCTGATTGACCACCACTTTAAGATTGGAGGTTCTCTCCACTCCCTCAGCATACCAGCGAAGAGCAGCTAACAAACCTAGATCATCAAGATGAGAGGGTCGCAAGTTTGCGATCAACCTTTGAAGTTCATCCAAGGAGCGAGCCACCAGCGTTTCCAACTCTCGAATGTGAGACTCTGCCCTTGTAGGATCTCGACTCAAAACTGCAGAGGTGCCGCGCAATCTCAGACCGACAGCTATCAAAG
>MGNI01000159.1:30782-31831 GCA_001795115.1 Chloroflexi bacterium RBG_16_48_8
TCGGCCTCCTGCGCCGCTACAACGCGTTTCAAATATTCCCCCCGTAAAGCTTCCCTCCTCTGTACTTCCTCCAAGCGAGCGGTTTGGAGCTCGGTGATTTGTCTCTGTGTCTCCACCTCAAAAGACCGCATAAAGCGGATGACAAAAACAGCCACAGCTAATGCTGCAAAGGCCCGCAGTAATTGAACAGGAAACCCAAAAGTCGTCAGGAACCAAACCTGGTTGATCCATGTAGATGGCGGAAGCGCCGTAGCACGTGTAAAGATTTGGCCAATCAAACCATACCAAAGAAAAGCTACTGCTGCCCATAGGCTATCCTGTCCGAATTGTGCCATACCCACTCTGCGAAAATCCTTTTGAAGAGTAATTAACCCTGCAAAAGCAATCAGAGCAGCGGGTATCGCAAGGACATACCTGGACCAGACATCGGCCACGTTCCAGAACTCCGAAGCATATGGCTGGCGGAAGAAAAGCAAACCTACCCCCCAGATGATCAATTGACCTATCGGAAAATACCAATTGATCTTGCGCAGACGGTCCTTTGAGGTTAGCAGGGATGCGCCAAACGCGCTGAGTAAAAGAAAGGAAACTGCCAGCATCGCTATTCTTGTCGCGGACCAAAAGATCTGTGCCGAATCCTGCCCCGGCAATGCATTCAGCCTTTCAATCATCTCAACCCATTCATGTACTCCATGCAGCAGACCAAAAGCTGCCAGGAAGCGCAAAGCACGACGAAGTCGAACATCCGTCGCCCGACCCATTTCCAGCGTGATTGCCAGTCCCATACTGAAAAATGCCAGGCCATAGAAAAGAAAAATCATTACATAGACAGAATCGCTCATGAACCCTCGTGAGGAGACAGAATTCTGGTTCAGTGTAACATCAGTAATCGGAGAATAAAAGTTCTGATTAGAGGTCGAAGGGTTCCTTCAATGCCCAGGAACGCCACACCTATAAAGGCAGATACGACGCCCCCTATCACTTATCGGCGTAGTGGAACACCACAATGACGGCAGAAGCGATCACTCACACTGGCTTTCGTGCCGCAT
>MGNI01000159.1:31909-34021 GCA_001795115.1 Chloroflexi bacterium RBG_16_48_8
TTTCTTTTTCGCCCGTTGAGGCCGACGTCGTGATTGAAAATAGAGAACGCCACCCACGACAACAAGACTGAGACCCAAGCCCCCTAGAAGCCAAGGCAGGATTTGAAGAAGATCTGGCGTACCTCCCTCAGCCACCACAGGAATGCGGAGGGGCAAGGGTTCTGGCAGGGCAAAGGAATCCACGGTAAGTTGATTGCTGGGATTTGAATAACTCAACTCGATGCGAACAGATTGAGACGCCAAGACCTCTCCCAAATCTGCCTGATGATATTGAAGGCCATCCTTCCCGGTTATGGAACGCTCAGGTGGAGGAATCACTTGAAGTTCCTCAACTGCTTCGGGCTGCTGTACTTCATAACTCAGGTTCTCAACAGCAAAACCTTCTGGCCAGGTAAAAACAACCTTTCTGTTCGAATCGGATAATTCATAGTCAATATAATACTCAAGTTGGGCAACCAGACTGCTAGAAGTCAATGTGACGATGTTCCATTCACCCTGTGCCTCACTCTCATAATCTGCAACCAGCAGTTGTCCACCTTCACCCAGCCACGCAACAGCATAGGGGTCACCTGCCTTTGCTGGCATTGGAAGACGAACTTGGGCGGGTAGAGGCGTATCGGCTGCAAGCTGCACACGATAAATCACCAGGATCGCATGTTGATCGTACTCCGGCCATAGAGCCACTTCAACCTGCTCAATCCCTGGATTGTTTTGGGCTTCCGCCCTCATTGCCGAAGTCCACGCTACCACAATGAAAAAAAAGAAGAGGACAATGATTGAACGCTTCATCTGGGTCAACTCGCAATTTTTGTGTCGCACATCACCTGTTTGATAATTATAACCAAATAAGCTGATCCAGGAGCAGATAAATCATCACTCATTTCATTGGATCCTTTTATCACGTGTGGCAAGGAAGTTCTCTAATACAATCGATGGATCAACCTTCATCCATTCGAATTAAATTCCATGACTCACGTGAAAAAAGGACTCCAACTGGTTATTTCCCCTCTCCGAAATCGAAAGGGTAGGTACTTCTCCTATTCAATTGTCGAGGTTCAACGTATTTTATGGTCAATTTATTCCCACAGATCAAAAATGTCAGCATAGAAAAGCTCACCATGGGTATAATAAACCCCATGACAAAGGAGCTATCAACACCGCACCAGCTTATTGAGGATCATGAGGCTCTCCTGCATCTTATCCATCAGCTTCGATCCCAAAAAAGGCTAGCACTCGATACCGAGTCCAACAGTCTTTATGCCTATCGGGAACAGGTATGTCTCATCCAGATATCCATCCCAGGAATCGACTACTTGCTGGACACTGTTCACCTTACAGATCTTTCACCGCTGGGAAAGCTCATGAAAGATGACCGAGTTGAGAAAGTTCTTCATGGGGCTGAGTATGATGTTATTTGCCTCAAGCGTGATTTCAATTTTACAATCACAAATTTGTTCGATACTCGTGTAGCACTGCGAACACTGGGACGGAAGCGAACTGGCCTGGGCGATGTGCTCGAGGAGGAGTTTGGGGTAAAGCTCAATAAGAAGTGGCAACGTGCGAATTGGGGGCAACGCCCCCTCCCTGAGGAATTATTGAACTATGCTCGTTTGGACACACACTTTCTTTTAACCCTGAGGGACCGATTAACAAAGCATTTAAAGGAGAAAGGTCGCTGGGACGAGGCAAAAGAAGAATGTGAGCGAATTAGCCAGTTCGAACCCAATGATCACGATTTTCATCCGAATAAATTTTGGAAGATATCCAACGCAAAACAGCTACGGCCAGATCAAGCTGCAATCTTAAAAGAGCTATACTGCTTCCGGGAGGAACAAGCCCGTCATCTCAATCGACCTCCATTTAAAGTGATCCCGGATAAAACGTTACTCACTATCGCTCAATCCAAACCCCGCAGTGCAGAGAAATTATTGGAACTGCCTGGGATGACATCAGGTCAGATCCGACGCTATGGACAAGGTTTACTCAATGCCGTCGAACAAGGCCTTCGATCCCCCCCTCCCCCTCGACCCAAATCGGAACGCATGGATGATGATGTTGTGAACCGCTACAAGCGCCTTCGAAAGTGGCGTAAACAAACCGCTGAAGCACGAG
>MGNI01000160.1:0-1667 GCA_001795115.1 Chloroflexi bacterium RBG_16_48_8
ACGATCTGTGTTATTCCCCTAATTCCTGATCAATGATTGAAGTGAACGTTTCCAGTGGCTGCGCCCCAACCATTGGAATACCGTTGATAAAGAAGGTTGGAGTCCCACGGATCCCCAGATCGGATGCAAATTGGGCATCGCGAAGGACCTCTCCTTCCGCCCTTTCGCTTTCCAAACACACCTGGAAATCTTGAATATCCAATCCAAGCTCCTGAGCGAAGAGAAGATAGGTTTCCAGGCCTTTTGTTTCGGATCTTGTAAAAAGTCGGTCGTGATACTCCCAGAAGGCACCCTGCTCATAGGCACACTCCACCGCCACAGATGCATTGAAGGATTCTTCAGAGAGGATGGGGTAATCCCGGTAAACGAAATGAATTTGTTCCGGATAGGCATCCAAAAGGGGTTGAAATGTCTCCTGATGCCATTTCCGGCAGAAGCCACAATTGAAGTCACTAAACTCTACAATCACTACAGGGGCATCTTCCGGGCCCAGAACAGGCTGGCCTTCAATGGAGATGTCGAATCGATCCGGCGGAGCGACGCTGGTTGATCCTGCAATGGGTGTTTCCTCTTGCGAAGGCGTGCTTGTATTCGTTGGCTCGGGCGCCTCCGTCGGAAGGCAGGTATTTGTCGGCATGGCAGTTAATGTGGCTGCCACAGCTGTATCTACGGCTTCCTGAAATGCCTGGGTTTTCACACTCTCCGTTTCCTGAAAACCAGCTGTTTCCACCGTGGGGGATGCAGATCCAGGTTCATTAAAATCAATGATACAAGCTGTGACACCCAATGAGATGGCAAACAGCAAAACAGTTCTTTTCCAAGATTTCATCCCTTCCTTCTTTCCGTCAAAAATCGGGCCCGATCAAAAAATTCGATACCTTATAGCGGATTTTTAGATAATCTGCAACCACCTTTAGCCAATCGCATGTCCGCCGCCTTGTGGCGCGAAGCCGTGAACCTGGCGCGGGAGGGCGTCGCCAGCGTTGAGGATGTCGACAAAGCTATTCAATACGGCCTAGGGCTTCGTCGGTCTGTTGTCTGCCCCAACTTGACCTATCTTCTTGGAGGCGGAAAAGGTGGAATCCGCAGCAAGCTGGGGGGCATTTCAAAAATCCCAATTCCAAGCTCTACGGCATTGCGCTCCTTCCGATGTAAGTGTATAGTGCCCGAGCAAATCGGGGTTGGCGGATCCCCCTGCCCGTCAGTCCTGCCAAAGGCGCATGAGGCAGCAAAATATGCGAAGGTATTCCTTCTGGCTCATTTTTATTTCACTATTCCTTTACGGGTGCCGCGACGGGACACCAACCCCCCTCCCCGCCGAAGAGATTCTCTCCCGCTCGGTGGCGCGGCTGTATGAAACCTCAGGCTTTCATTTTGTCATTGAAAGAAGCGGTGCCCCAGCATTCCTCGACCTCGGAAAGACTCTTTCTCTGCGCCGTATGGAGGGAGATTTTGTAGCACCAGATCGAGTCCAGGCAACGGTGCGTATCATCACAACCGGTTTCGTGACGGAGATCAAAACCATCGGCATTGGCAATACCCAATGGGAGACGAATCCCTTGAGCGGAAGATGGCAGCAGCTTCCACCCGAATGGGGTTTCAATCCGACCTCCCTCTTCGATCCCTCCACAGGTCTTCAGCCCATCTTGGAAGCCGATCTGGAGGAT
>MGNI01000160.1:1688-2063 GCA_001795115.1 Chloroflexi bacterium RBG_16_48_8
GAACTTGAGGAGTGGCCAGGAGAAATGCTGTATTCACTGACTGGTATTCTAAGAGGCAATCGGATCTACAGAACAACCTTTGGCTTGATTGGGCCAGGAAGATTGGATGTGCAATTGTGGATCGCTCCCGATAGCTTTGAAGTGTACCGGATGGTCATCGTGGACGAGGTAGATGGAGAGGAGGAGCCTACCCTATGGACCATCGATTTTTTGGATTATGACCATCTGGTTGAGATCGAACCCCCTCTTCTTGAGAATACTCCCATTCCATGAGAAATGTGAAGCGGATCCCTGCCCCAGGGCTTATCATAGCCCTTATCTCTATCCCCATCTTCATTGGGGCGGTGGACCTGACAGTGGTCTCTGCTGTGCTTC
>MGNI01000160.1:2069-3619 GCA_001795115.1 Chloroflexi bacterium RBG_16_48_8
TAATCTATGATTTGGAGATTCCCCTCAATACCGGCTTGGACGAGGCGGCCTGGATTGTCAGCGGTTATCTTTTGGCCTACAGCGTTGCCATGACCTTCATGGGGCGCCTTTCCGATATCCATGGCCGGCGAAGGGTCTTCCTGATTTCCCTGGCGATATTCGCACTAGGATCTTACCTGGTTGCTACAGCAGATACCTGGCCGACTCGCCTGGCAGCACGAGGTTATTCCTGGCTGCTAGATGGCAGTCGTCCCGACACATCCCAGATCACACTCTATTCCATCATCGCCTCCCGCATGATCCAGGCCTTTGGCGCTGGCGCCATGGTCCCGGTTGGGATGGCCGTCGTGGCTGATCTTTATCCCTTCGGAAAACGGGCCAAGATGCTAGGTCTTGTTGCTGCGGTCGACACAGCCGGATGGGTCATTGGGCATTTGTATGGCGGGATCGTTGTCCGTTATTTCGACTGGCGCATGATATTCTGGTTGAACCTTCCCATTTGTGCGGTGGCTTTCCTCCTGATAGCAGTTATGTTGAATGATCCAGAGCATAAAGAAGTCCTTTCCGGGATGGATTGGCCGGGCGCCATACTGATTTCAACCTCCTTGGCTTTACTCAATATTGGACTGGGCGCTGGGTCGGAAACAACTGGAATGCTCAGTGGCGCTGGCAGCGCCGGATTACCCAATTTTGTGCTCCCAACCGTCCTGGCCGCACTGGCTATGCTGGGACTCTTCATTTATTGGGAATCCCGAGCGTCCTCACCCTTAATTCGTTTGGAGCTCTTCCGACGAGTGAATTTCAGCGCGGCAAGTGGGGCGAATTTCCTGGTGGGCATTGGTTTATTCATCGCTATCGCCAGCGTACCCCTTTTCATCAACACCCTGGTCGCTCAAACCCTGGAGCAAGGAGCCTGGGACAGCGGGTGGTTGTTATCCGCCCTGACAATTCCTATGGCGCTTGCCGCCTTTCCGGGAGGTTGGCTGACAGAACGCACAGACTATCGCTGGCCATCCATTATTGGTTTAATGATGGCCATGGGCGGATTCCTGCTTATGACCACCTGGAGAGCGAACACACCTTACACGACCATGATACCGCAGCTGGTCCTGACCGGTGTGGGTTTCGGGCTGACCATAGCCCCCATTGCAGCAGCCGCCCTCGATACTGCCCCTCAAGATCACCGAGGAACAGCCTCCAGCCTAGTCATTCTCTTTCGCCTCGTGGGAATGACCCTGGGAGTCTCCGGCATAACAACGTACGGACTACATCGAACCGATAGCATGAGCGCTCAGCTCATCGGAGCAGACATGAGCTTGTCCGAAATGGCCCAGATCCTCACAACCATTACCGAAACCGTTATCAGCGAGACCTTCCTCATTGCTTGCACCGTTTGCTTGCTGACCATAATACCCATCTTGGGATTAAACCCCATAAAACAGGAGGTGAATGAATGAACGAAAACATGGACCAACAACCGCTCGAACAGAAAAGAGGAAGTCGAACCCTTTGGATTGTCCTGGGAGTCCTCGGCGGAGCACTTGTCATCT
>MGNI01000160.1:3646-14730 GCA_001795115.1 Chloroflexi bacterium RBG_16_48_8
GGGGAATCGTTTCGCGACTAACCGGTAAGTACGATCCCATTGCACAAGCTGTACCGCCTGACACGCAAATGTTGATGAATGTAGATCTCCTCCAGATTCAATCCAAAGACTTTATCAACTTGGTTAATATCTTCGCAAAAGCCGCTGGAGAAGATGAAATCACCGATTTTCAGAAATTGATCGAGAAAATGGACGAATCCCTCGAACCCGAAACCGATATGACCTTCGCGGATGATGTACAACCCTGGATCGGACAATTCGTAGGCCTTGGTATCAATAACTTCGGCGCGGGAGATTTTTTAGGGGCGGATGTCGATCTATACCTGATCGTTGAGGTTCGCAGCCAGAAGAAAGCCGATGAATTCCTGATCAAAGTGATGGATAAGACTCGAGAAGAAAATGACCAGGGTTTCACAGAGCAAACGTACGAGGGCACAACCATTTATGAAGTAGATACACAATATGAAGATGAACGCTTCGCCTTTGGGCGAAGTGGTAATCTGCTCATCGTATCCAACAGAGCGGACACCCTTAAAAAAGTCATCGATACCAAGAAGGGCGACTCCCTTGGAGACATGGATTCGTACCGCAACATCGTTTCGGATTTACCTAAAGATCGATTATTCACTTTCTATCTGAATTTCACTTTCCTTGAGAGCTTCTATGAGAATCTGGACCTATCCAACCTTCAAAGCAGCGCCCAGTTGGATATGCTGGCGGGAATGGGGATGTCGATTTCCGTAGTGGATGTCGGCCTGCAGACGGATTACATCCTCGCCTACAATCTCGACCAGATGACGGAGGAGCAGAGAGCCTCTATGCAGATCGAGCCAGGCCAACCCACGACCGCCTCCCTCTTCCCGCAGGAGACCTTTCTCTATATCACATCCGAACATCTTGATCGAAGCCTGGCCACTCTACAGGAGGGAATCCTCGGCGCGGTTGAGCAAGAAGAAGTTGAGGAAGCCATGGAACTTTTCGAAGAGCAGTTCGGCATCAACCCACAGAGGGACCTCCTCCCCTATCTGGATGGAGAATATGCAATCGGGATTCTGGAGAGCTCAGAGGGCATGATTGCGGAGCAATTGGGCGTTCCTCTAAACCTGCTTCTCCTGGTTGAAAGCAGCGATCAAGCGGCACTCCTCGATGCTGCCGAGAAGATCGCTAGTGGCCTTAAGGATACCGGCCAATATGATGTGCTTCAAACCGAATCCAATGGGATCCAAGTTTTCGAGCTGAGAGACCCCTTCTATGAGGGAACAGCCTTCGTCTACGCTGTGAAAGACAACATCCTTTTCATCAGCTTGGATACTGGGACAATCGAGGACGTTTACAGTGATCGAATCTCGTTGGATCAGTATGCTCGGTACAAGGATGGTTGGGAAGCCTTCCCGAAGGATATGCGACCGATTATGTACATCGATGTTGAGGGTATCTATCGATTCGTAACGGAGGAGCTGGGGTTCCTCTCACCGACCGAATTAGAAGATGCTGTCGTCTTCAAACCCATAAAAACCATCGAAATCGCAGCACGAATCATCGATGAAAACCTGCTTCACTCAACCATGATCATTTTCATCGAAGCCGAAGTCACACAATAGGGCAGTTAAAAAACCGAGATCGAAGGGTGAGCGGTTGGGTATCTTTATGGGGATAAATCCGACCCGCGCTCACCTTTCGATCTCTTTTAACCCAATAAAGACAAGCATTGAGGGTGATCTTTTGATCCGGTCCCAAGCCCTCCTGTTATCCTCTTACTATCCCCTACCTTGCGAGCGTATAAGCAACAAGGCGCGATCCACGCGATGGAGAACCCCGCTGGCGACACTCCCATAGAAGACATGGGATAATCCCGTGCGACCGTGGCTGGCCATGGCGATCAAATCTGCATCCTCTTCTTCGGCCACTTTGATAATGCTCTCCACAATCGGTCCTTGCTCCACACGCACGCTGGCCTTTATGGCTTTCTCGGTAAACTTATCCTTCCATGAGACGAGGTAGGCTTCAGCTTCGGTTTTGGTCTGTTCAACCAGCTCTGGCAGGATACCCCCCGGCAACCCATAATCAACAATCAGCATGGGTGTGAGTTCAATGACCTGCAGAAAGGTCACTTTCGCACTGTAACATTGGGCTAAGGATACGACATGGGGGAGGATCTTCTCGGCTCTCCCCGATCCATCCAACGGCACTAAAATGCTTTTGTACATGGAAATCACCTCCCTTGTGATTCCTTGGCTTAGATAAACCCCCATAAGCCAATTCGAATGGCTTTCATGACAGGAGACAATGATCAAAGCCCGAAGGTACCCGGCCGGCGGAGAAGCGATATTTAGGACAAATCTTTGTACTCATTATATGTTAATTTAACCCCAATCGGCGATAAGTTTGGGATGATCCAAGTGCAGAAAATAGATCGCAGTAAGAGCGTTCATACAACTGAAGAATAGGATGGTGCCGCTGCCCAACTCATAAGTTGGTTTGTCGTCGAACATCAGAGGGAAAAACCATAGAACCCAGGACGGATATCGAGCCATTCGTATCCATGGATTCATTCATGGAACCCTTTCCTCTTCCAGACAAATCACACTTGTTGGCCTTGCAGGCCTGCGTTAGGGGAGAATGGTTGCTGGAAGTGGATTGGAATGACCTCTGCCCCTGAAGGAAATAATTCCACCTGGATCTCATGGATGAGTCCCCATGCCTTCGCCTCTTCTGGATTGAGCGCGATTCGATCCAGCATGGCTTGAGTCACCTCCTCGATGGACTTCCCTGTTGTGGCTGCGATCACTTTGGCAATGTTCTCCGTATCAATTTTTAAACTTCTTAAACGCTCTTCCAGCTGTTTCTCCTCCAGGCTCATATTCTGCTGGAAATTCGAACTGACACCATGTAGCAGAAACCTGGCCTGAGGCACGGACAACCGGGTTGAACCACCACAGAACAGGATCACTCCGATGGAATCGACGCTTCCGAAATTATGGGTCGTGATCTTGGCTGGGAGACCCTTGAGATAGCTGTATGCGCTTAATCCATGAAAAACGGACCCCCCCGGCGACGAAATGAGAAGGATAAAGTCACACTTTCCCTCTTTCATCTTCTGATCGACCGTACCCATGAGGGCATTGATGGTGGTATCGATGACCGGTGCAAAAAATTTTATAACCGTTGGCAATTGAGACAATTCATCCTCTCCAAATCTGCTTTTACATCAAACGAAATACACCTGCGGAACTTCGCGTTGCTATTGGATCGGGTTCAATTATGGATGGATTTGGTATTTTCGCAACGGACAGGTGCAGGTCACTTCATTCTGAAGCCATCGAGCGGGTTTTGAAACCCACCCTACAAATCTCTGTCCCTGATACGAAAACAAACGTCCCTCCCCTTAACGTCATCCCGAAAGGTCCTTCGACTTCGCTCAGGATAAACTTCGTCGAGGGATCTCGTTCTCCCTGTAAATGGACCGTGTTGGCCCAACAACGAGATTCCTCCTCGCCTTGCTCGTCGGAATGACGTTAATCGGGGAGAACCAGCGGGAAAGCAACCGAAGGTTGCTCGGGGACTGACTCTGCTATTCGTCCTTAGGATTGACCTTAATTGGGGATTCCACAACTCCATAGGTTGATATTGGAGGCCAACCGTCATTTCCTGCGATATTTCCCTTGGACAGCTCCCTTACAAAGAAGCCGTTCTACCTTCATGTTTCTCAGTCATCAGCGGCTTTCAACGCCTGGGTAATCTACCAAGCCTTGGGCATCTCAGAAAACTCACACAAAGCGCCACTAGGGGAGTAAAACCGACTCGTCACCTGACCCCATGCTTCCTCTTTCCTGGATTGAACGACCGACCATCCTCTAGCTTCAATCTCACGAACCGCTCCCTCCACAGAATCCACTTCAAAACCTATGCTGAATCCCACAGGGATCTTCTCCTTCTGACTCCGATCGCCAAAGGTAGCTCCAGCTGCATTTCCCCTTTCCCAAATGGCAAAATGCAGGGTTCCTCCCACCTTCACCAATGCATACCCCGATCCTGCTTCATGCTCAACCTCTAAACCCAAAACTTCACGATAAAAACGGATGGCCTCTTCCAGACCATCAACGATTTCCGCAATGCTGGCAATGTGTCATATCATCACTGACCCTCCTATCTCAAAATCCTTAGCCCGAAGGTGTTCATGCAACCTTAAGAAGGTTTTGTGTGCATCTCCCCTATAGCTTGCTCCTTTTAAATAAATCACGTTATAAGAGGCCTTTATCGGACCGATCACTCCATACCTAATTATCTATCGAACGCCTCGCCAGATCAAAGCCTGAACCGCTGAAACGCTGAGAAAAATGATTCCACTGAAAATACAACCAACATAGCCTATGGCCAATCCATAAATCTATTTCAGCGCTTTCAGTTAATTCAGTGCTTCAGTGGTTCTATCCCCTCAGCGTTCTCAGTCCCATCAGTGCATCAGTGGTTCAATTCACGCGCCATGGAAGTATCATCCATTTTTGACCAGGTTCGAGGACAAAAGACTTCTTCGAATGGCATTTTGGATAGATTGTTGTATATCAAATTTAGGCGCGGTGTCTTAGGCTTGGCTATCATTATGCTATCTTTCTTAAAATTGCCTGAAAGTCTAGCAACCTACCTGGCTCAAAGACGAGGGCAACGCTACATAAAAATATTCTCTATCCTACTCCCTTTATTACTCGTCCTTGCATCTGCAACTTCCACAGTATTTCCTTTGATAATCATATTGAGGGGTTATAAGGCACCGCTGGATATTCTCGTCGCCCTTGCCTTGGAGATACTTATTGTCTTAATTAATTTGATCGTGTTGATCTTGAACGTAACCGCACCATCAGTACGTTGAAATATTTATTTCCTCACTCGCTTGGGTGAGGAGATATATGGAACTCCAGGGAATACCCCCGCGCACCAGTACAATATCGCCATCACACCACCCGCATATGCCTACGTTGAAATATCCATACGCCCACGGCAAAATATGCCAGCGAGAGAACCAGTAGCGCCGTCAGCTCATAGAGCACTTCGCCAAAACCCACTCCCAAATTGAGCACCTTATTCAACGCCACGACGGCATGCGTTGGCGGAAGGATGTCGTACAAGCCTATTGTCTTGCCGGCAACCGTGAAGAGGGGCACGCCCGCCGCAGGATAAATGACACCGGAGAAGAACATGAATAAACCCAAGGGGAAGTTGGCGATCACAAAAGCCCGAGCAACCGTGTTCGAAAAGCTGGCCACCACCATCCCCACGCCCACAATTGCCACGCTGGTTAAGGCACCCACAAGGATCGCCACCCATAATGGTCCCTGACTGCGAAAGCCCAACGCAATCGCAGTGATGAACGCCAGTAAAAGCGCGATCACGCCAAGGATGACCTGTGTGAGCGTGATTCCCCCCAGTAGCTCCCATGCTCTCATACGACTGATCTGCAGGCGGCGCAGAGTCCCCGCCTCCACCTCTCGCACCACCGTCATCGAAGCGGCGAAGATAAGCATGATCGTGGCGAAGATGAGGATCCCTGGCACATACGTCTCGAACTCTGTGCGCGCGGCAGAAGCTCCCAAGGCTTCTTCCTTGTAAAGGAGAAGAGGCTCGCTCCCCGTCGCCTCATGAACATAGGAATCGATTGCGGACGTAGTCAAGATCGCTGCTACCGCATAATAGGGATTGGTCAGATCACCCCCAAAAGTGACCGAAGCGGTCTTCGAGGGTTCTCCTTCACGTAACGCCAAGAGCGCCTTCGAAAAATCCTCTGGGATGACCAAAAAAGCGGTCCCCGCACGATCTCGCAGGAGCGCCTCCGCTTCCAAACGATCACTCGCAAGCTTCACCCGCAGGAGTGGATTTCCATTGGCATACGTCAGGCTGTCAATCGCCTCCACCACCTGATCACCCGCGAAAAAATACGAGCCATCGGAAAGCTGAACACCCGTATCCTTATTGATCACCAACACGTTATAGAAGGTCGAACCACTCGGCATCCATAGCCAGTAAGCCAGCACGAAGAAGGGTGCAAAAGCTAGGGTGAGGCTCAATACCAGGACATCCCTCAGTTGCTCATGAATACTCTTTCGGAGAATACTGAGAAATCTCATGATCGCAACCTCCGGCCAGTTAAATGGATAAAAACATCTTCCAGCGTATTCTCTCTCACGCGCACCTCCCCATAGGCCAAACCTGCCTCGGTCACTCTCTTCAGAATTTCGGGCAGGAGCGCCACCACATTACGGGCGCGCACATTCAGGCTCCCATCGACCACCTCCACCGAAGCGCCTTTTTTCAATTCAGCCAAAGCCTCACACGCTCGATTATTCAACCTTTCACCACCCGTCAACTGGATCTCCACCACACTTCCCACTCCCACACTCTTTTTTAACACTTCGGGAGTATCCAAAACCAGAAGTTTTCCATGATCGATAATAGCGACACGCTCGGCTACGCGATCTGCTTCGTCCATGTTGTGCGTCGTGAGGATAATGGTTTTGTGCCCTGCCAGGGATAAGATGTACTCTCGAATCTTCACGCGGCTCTGCGGGTCAAGCCCCACCTCGGGCTCATCGAGAAAAACAATGTCCGGGTCGTGGATAAGCGCCATCGCCAGGTTAAGACGTCTCTGCAAACCGCCGGACAACGTCCGAACTTGTTTACTTCGCTTCTCAACCAGATCAAATTCCTCAAGCAACAGATCCCCCCGTCTGCGCGCTTCACTCCCCCTCACCCCATACATCTCACCCATAAATTGCAATTGCTCAATGCAGGTCAATCGCTCCCACAGGACAATCTCCTGAGGACACACTCCAATGCAAGCGCGGATGCCAGCACCGCCGCTGGCTACGGGCATACCATGGACCAGCACACGACCTGCATCCGGTCTCAACAAGCCGCACATCATATGGATCGAAGTGGTCTTCCCTGCCCCATTAGGTCCTAGAAAGCCGAAAATCTCCCCCTTGTTGATTTCAAGGGTCAGATGATCCACGGCTTTCAATGTGCCGTAGGATTTGGTCAACCCCTCTGTACGTAGCACAACTTCGCTCATTTCACAGCTCCCAATTTATCTGCTTGATTATTGTCTAGGATAATCTCGGGGATCTCAAGATCAGATCGTTCACCTTATTGTAGAGACAAATAATGCATCTATCAACTTAACCATTGACAGTAGAGGCGAAGCAATCGGTAAAGAATTTAGAAAAGCTGCGGAAGTCCAATTGAGGAATGCTTTGCTGCTACAGCAGGAAAAACAAGAATATATAATGGCTATGCGCATTATTGTCTTGGTTACTTACCTTTTTAGCCTGATTCGGATGTTCTCCTGCCTTGAAATCCTGATGGAGAATATCCTCACATTAAGCGTAATTCTTCCGTTTTGCGCTAGAATCACAACCAAATGCTGCAAAACCCAGAACAACTTCTCCTCTGGTGCGGTGCGAGCCTTGTGGCAGCCAACAAACCATCTGGGCTGCTGACCCTGCCCCATGGTTATGATCCATCCTTGCCACACTTGCGATCTGTCCTGGAACCAACCTTCGGTCGTTTATGGATCGTTCACCGCCTGGATCGAGAAACCAGTGAAATCGTTGTGCTGGCTCGCACTGCAGATGCCTACCAACACCTGAACACACAATTTCAGGAAAAACGCGCCTTCAAGGTCTATCATGCCCTGGTTGCAGGTCAGCCTCCTTGGGAAAATACCACTATCACAAACCCCCTTCACTCAGATAGCGATCGACGACACCGCACAGTGGTCGACCCTCTGAAAGGGAGATCTGCCGTCACGGAGCTTAGGGTATTGCGTCGCTTTGAGGGTTACAGCCTGCTGGAAGCTGCTCCGTTGTCAGGTCGCACCCATCAGATTCGGGCCTACCTAAAGCATATTGGATACCCCATCCTTGCTGACCCGCTTTACGGGGATAGGACTCACCTCAGCCATAACCTGCTCCAACGCCTGGGGTTACACGCCCTCTCCTTGACCCTGATACACCCTAAAACCAAAGAAACGATGATCTTTGAAGCGCCTTACCCTCACGATTTCTCGAGCATGCTTTAAACGTCATCCAGAGCAAAAACCCTGCCGCGGGTTTTAAACATGCGGCAGGGCAAAAACGACCAGCTTTCTTATACGATTCGATTCATTCTACCCTCCTGGCTTTATTCTTTAGCCATTCTTCCCATCCTGGGCCTGCATCCCTTGACAGATCCATTTACACAATATATCCTATAACTAGAATATTATGTTACAAGGATATTAATCTCATGACAAATGCGGAGATGGCTATTCTCAGCCTTATCGTCGAAAAATCGAGGCACGGCTACGAGATCAAGCAAGTGATCGAGGCGCGCGAAATGCGCAACTGGACCGAAGTAGGCTTTTCTTCAATCTACTACATCCTGAACAAGCTGGAGAAAAAAGGGCTCGTCGAAGGACAGATTGAAAAACCCACTGGAAAAGGTCCCGCACGCAAGGTCTATCACATCACAAAGGCAGGTCTTGAAGCTTACCACAAGGCAACCCTCGAAGCCCTCTCGAGCCCGATCCCACCCTACTCCGCCTTCCTTTTGGGGCTTTCCAATCTCCAGGCTATTCCAGCGGAAGACTCTCTCCAAGCCCTCCATCAATACCGCAAAAAAATGGCGGAACGGGCTGAGCATCTAAGGAAGCGCTGGGACTCCCACGAGGCACAGCTCCCTTTCAATGTGAACGCGCTTTTCGACCTCAGCATGACCCTAATCGATGCCGAACTAAGTTGGGTCACTGACTTCGTCCAGCAATTGGAACAACGCCAAGGATAGGAAAATGACGAAAATCGACTTTAAAAAAGAATTTAAAGAACTTTACCAACCCTCTGCCAAGGAATTTCAGGTGGTGGAGGTCCCTTCAATGCAGTATCTCATGCTCGATGGTAGGGGAGACCCAAACACAGCACAAGAGTACCAAGATGCGATCGAAGCCCTGTATGCTGCAGCCTACAAGCTCAAATTCATGAGCAAAAAAACCTTGGGAACGGATTATGTTGTACCACCCCCGGAGGGGTTGTGGGGCTCTCCCGAGATGGTTTTTTCCCTGGCTGGTATTACAGACGAGAAGGAATGGCTTGAGCGATTCAAGGCTTCTGATCGAGTTTCGTGGCAATGGACCATGATGATCATGCAGCCTGATTGGATCACCCAAGAGATGTTCTTGGAGACCTGTGAGCAAGTCAGGCAAGGTAAAAATCCAGCAGCGCTGGACAAGATACGACTTGAGAGCTATCACGAGGGGCTCTCAGCACAGATTCTCCATCTCGGACCCTACAGCGAGGAAGGACCCGTCCTGGCCAAGCTGCACATCCAATTCCTCCCACAAAATGGCTATGTGGAGGCTGGCAAGCACCACGAGATCTACCTCAGCGACCCGCGTAAAACCGCCTCCGAGAAGCTGAAGACGATATTAAGGCAGCCCATTCGAAAGGCTAAATGAAAGGATCAAACCCTTCTTTTCTAGAGTACAGGAGATCGACAATGTCTTTAATACCCTTTGCTGGCTTCCGATCCTTGGAGACGCACCACTGCGTCACGGGTTCAATGCTGCATATCTATGATTTCTACAATCACAACATAAGCGAAGATATGCTTCTGGGGATCGGCTCTGGATTGAGCTTCATCTACTGGCATATGAAAGGGATGGCACCCATGATTGGGGGGCGAGGCAACGTGGGCCGCCCCGGTGAGGAAGGCCTGGAGATTACCGCAGGTCGCCGTACGGGGGTTCTGGTGGAAAAACATCACAGCGGCAGTGCTAGCAAGGCTGAGAAAGCCCTGCTCGAACTTTTAGAAGCGGGTCAGCCTGTCATGATGAATGTCGACATGGGTTTCCTTCCCTATTTTGACCTGCCTGAGGACTTCCACTTCGGCGGACATGCCATCGTCGTTGGTGGATACGATCCCGTTAGCAAAGAAGTGCTCATTGCCGATCGCGATAAGGACCTCCACCCCGTCTCTTGGGAAGACCTGATCAAAGCACGCGGATCGAAATTCAAGCCCTTCCCTCCAGAAAACATGTGGTTCACCTTCGACTTCAGCCTAAAGCGGCAACCCCAACCGGAGGAGATCCGAGAGGCTATTTTGGATGTCTGCAAATATATGCTGGAAGCTCCCATATCCAATATTGGCGTCAGGGGCATCCTTAAAGCAGCTTCACGTGTTCCCCGGTGGCCGAAAACCATGGATGCGGAAGAGCTCCGTTGGTCCTGTTTCAACAGTTACATCTTCATCGACGCCGAAGGTGGAACAGGCGGTGGGCTCTTCCGCTATATGTATGGCAGATTCCTTGAGGAGGCGGCAAAGCTCTCGGGTGTTCAAAAGCTGGCTGAGGCTGGCAAGAACCTAAAAGTCGTTGGCGACAAATGGCAGGAGGTGGCTGAGCTTTTCAAGGAGGGCTCAAAGATGAAAGACCCATCCCCCATCCTTTCAGAGACAACATCACCCTTGCTCGAAATCGCCCATATGGAAGAAGCCCTTTGGACAAGATTGCGGGAAATGCTGCAAAAACATCCCTGGCATGAATAAGAAAATAGAGAATCCATCAAATCCTCTATGAAATCGTTCTCCTCAATAGGATCATCCTATGCTCCTCATGAGATCCCCACTGATTTTATTTCCAAGGACAACAAGTTCTATTCTCCATAACCGCATGCGTGCTCCCTTTTTTCCAAGACCATCGTCATAAGAATTACAATTCGCACGTATTAATCATTCTGCAAACATCAATGCTGGTTGGTAAGGGTAAATTCATAAGATTGATCTATCCTATCTCTACAATCCACAGTTTGGTTTCTTTTAAGAGCGCGGCTTGAATTTCTCATCATTCTCGCTTAATCTCGCCTCGGAATGATCCTACCAAGGCCTTCAATCCTTGTTTTTAACCCCAACCCAACCGGTAATTTGTTTTGCGTATACAAAATACGCTTCTCGAGGACCGCAAAACGCTGTTGTTCTTGTGGCTGGCTATGCGAATTCTGCTTTCTCTTGCTGCCGCCCTTTTCAATTATCCACATTTTGTCCACATCTGGGGATAACCCGGC
>MGNI01000160.1:14833-21397 GCA_001795115.1 Chloroflexi bacterium RBG_16_48_8
CATTCCGGCGGCTGATATGTGGCTATGCGAAACATCATCGCGGTTTCTGATTTGGCATGGGTGCCGTTAAATTTTGTCCTCGATATTCTTTGTGTTTTGTATACAGCTAACTCTTCTCGCGTCCTTCTCGTGCAGAGCCTCCTTCCTGGATGACGGTTTTAGACTTGTTCCCAGTCGCGCGCCAAAGACGCAGATGACCCTCTGTTATATCCCCCCATGATCCGCACCAATACCATGAGACACCCCCATCATCGCTACCAACAACATCTTGTCAACCATCATCCCGATGTACCGCACAAGATATTTGAGGGATTTCCCGTTTTAATGGCTCAATTTTTAGGATAAAATCTCTCCCCAACGCCCTGTCATGCTATACTTCTGCGAAGGTCTTCAAGCGGGATCGCTTCAAAGACGCACAGCAGAACGGGCACACCTTCACCCGTTCTCGATTTTCACTGCAGGAGGGAATCCCTATGATGCGCCCTGTCACGTCCCAACCCACCCCTCGGGAACCACCCCAGATGATTGAAACCGATGTGCTCGTCATCGGTGGCGGGGTCTCAGGATCTCTAGCCGTCATCGGCGCAGCTGAGGCTGGAGCCCGGGTGGTGGTCTGTGATAAAGGCGGTCGCATTGAACGAGCAGGGAGTGTAGGGGGTGGCGTGGACCACTTCTTCGCTGTCCTGGAAGAAGGTCCCAAGTGGGACACCCCCGAGTACCTTTTACGCTATGTCCCCTCCATCGCCGAGGGAGTGACAGACATCGATGTGGCTGAAGTGCTGGTGCGTGGATTGAAGGATATGGTTCGTCGCCTGGAGAATATGGGGGTGGATTTCCACGACCCGGAAGCGCCTACCACAACGGCTTACCACCGACATCGAGTTTTTGGTCTCCCCGGCGAATACACGATCAACTTCAATGGAAGCCATTTTAAACCCATCATTGGTCGAGGTGCTCGACGCACGGGTGCAAAGGTGCTTGAACGCACCATGGTGACAGATTTGCTGATGGAGAACGGTCGTCCAACAGGGGCATTGGCCTTCCATTTCCGCAAAGGAACATCCTATCTCATCCTCTCCCGCGCTTTTGTTCTCGCCACGGGGGATGTGAACCGACTCTCCAAGAACGCCTCTGGCCATCCTTATGATAGTTGGCACCTTCCTTATAATACAGGGGATGGCCAAACCATGGCTTTACGCGCCGGAGCACGGCTTGCTAATATGGAGTTCGTCGAGAGCACCCTCAGCCCCAAAGGATATTCCTCGCAAGGCTTGAATGCCTTCATGGGAGGCGGAGCTTATCTGATCAACGCCCTGGGCCAGCGCTTTATGTTCAAATACCATCCGGACGGTGAACGTGCTCGCCGAGCGGACCTTACCCATGGTGTCATCACCGAAACGCTGGAAGGGCGTGGACCGGTCTACATCGACTGTACTCATCTCCCCAAAGACGAGATTCGGCGTTTGGTAAGCACCCTCGGCATCGACCGCCCGGCGATGCCCACCTTTTTCGACCAGAAAGACATCGACCTCACCCAAGAACCTTTTGAAATCAGTGTATCCGAGATGTCCATCCGCCGAGGAGGTGTGTATTTCCGAGGGAGCGGTGTGCACATCGACCCCGAAGGTGCGAGCTCAATCCCTGGCCTCTACGCCGCCGGCGACTGCTCCTCTATGAGCGCCGGCATTGCAGGGGCCTCCGTTATGGGTCTAACGGCCGGGAAAAACGCCGGACGATACGCTCTCTCCCAGCCTCGGCCAAAACCACTCTCCGATGAGACTCGAATCAGCCTGCGGGATTCTCTATTCAATCCCATGAGGCTTGAGGACGGCATCCACCCCAAAGCCCTCGAAGATCAGGTGCGATCCATCGTGACAGATTACATTGGCTACCGGCGTGATGAGCGGCACATGCAGGAAGGGCTTCGGAAGCTGCAGGAACTTGCAAGGCATGAAACGAAGATGAGGGCAGCTGATTTTCACGGGGTGATGCGGGTCAATGAAGCCAGGAACTTGCGCAAAGTGGCGGAGGTGATGGCCATCAGTGCCATGGAAAGGAAGGAATCGCGTAGCGGCGCGGCTCATGTCCGATTGGATTTCCCCCTAACCAACAACGAAACTGGCCTACGAATGATCCTGGTGGACCAAGCTGGAGAAGAGCTGCGTGTTTCCTCCAAACCAACCGGGCTCAGACCGGAAAGACCCTCTGAATAACCTGTACCGCGGAGAGGTGTTAAACCCAATTCCATCCTTTACCCATCTCGATCTCATCATCGAGTGAATGTGGACTAGAGTCGTCTTGATTGTATGATATGCGATACTTCCGAACAATTCCTTTTCGAGCTTATAATACCCCACTGAGCGGTGAGCAGGTATCGGAGCGTCGCCGCCACTGGTTTTTGGAGGAACCCACATGGCCAGTCTTGCAACCAATCTCGAAGCACAGAAAGAGCCTATCCATGTCCTTGAAACCGATGTTGTCATCGTCGGCGGTGGTGTCGCCGGCTGCCTAGCAGCCTTAGGGACAACCGAGGTGGGAGCACGAGTCGTCATTTGTGATAAATGTGGCCTCCTGGAACGGGCAGGAAGCGTGGGAGGTGGGACGGATCACTTTACAGCCGTTCTGGAGGAGGGACCAGAATGGGACACTCCCGAGTACCTCATGAGCTATATGCCTGCCTTGTTGGAGGGGGTGGCTGACATCGAAGCCGTTGAGCGTTTGGTGCAGGGTCTCAAGCCCATGGTTCATCTCTTAGAGAAATTAGGCGTGGACTTCCATGACCCTGAAAATCCAGACATCCCTTACTACCGCCATCGCGCCTTTGGCATGCCTGGAGCCTACACCATCAATTTCGATGGGACCAATTTCAAACACATCATCGGCCGTTCTGCCCGACGGGCGGGTGCCAAGGTGCTTGAGCGGACAATGGTATCGGACTTGCTCATGGTGGAAGGTCGCCCAAGAGGCGCAGTGGCTTTTCATATCCGAACCGGTGATGTCTATGTGATCCTCGGACAGGCCGTGGTGATCGCCACTGGGGACGCTAACCGCCTTGGAAAAAACGCATCTGGTCATGCCTTCGACAGTTGGCATTTCCCCTACAATGCCGGTGAAGGACGCGCCATGGCACTCCGAGCTGGAGCTCGTCTGGCCAACATGGAATTCGTCGACAGCACCCTCAGCCCCAAGGGTTATTCCACCCAAGGGCTGAATGCCTTTGTGGGTGGGGGCGCTCACTTCATCAATGCACTCGGAGAACGCTTCATGTTCAAATACCACCCAGATGCTGAGCGTGGCCGCAGATCAGACATCATCAATGGTTTCATTACCGAAACCCGAGAAGGTCGCGGACCGATTTACTGCGACTGCACTCACCTGCCTGAAGATGAGATCCGGCGTCTGGTGAACACCCTGGGCGTCGATCGTCCTGCCCTGCCGGATTTTTTCGCTCAGAAAAAGATCGACCTGACCAAAGAGCCCTTCGAGGTATGTGTGACGGAGATCGCAAGCGTTCGGGGCGGCCAACCCTTCCGCGGCAGTGGGGTTCACATCGATAAAGATGCCTGCAGCAGCACACCGGGCATTTTCGCTGGGGGCGATTGCAGCACCACCAGTTCGGGAATCGCCGGCGCTACCGTTATGGGCCATATTGCTGGCATGAATGCCGCCCATTTCGCTTTATCACAGCCCAAGGCAAAGCCACTCACCTCCAATGAGAAGGACCAGATCCGGGAAATGCTCTACCGGCCCTTGCGCCTGAGGGAAGGGATCAGTTTCCACGCATTCGAAGACCAGGTACGTTCTATTGTGACAGACTATGTGGGCTACCGCCGAGAGGAGATCCGCATGCGAGAGGGACTGAAAATGCTGCGCACGCTTCGCTCCCAAGAAGATAGGATCAAGGCTGAGGACTATCACGGTGTGATGCGTGTCAACGAAGCTCGAAGCATCCGGATCAACGCAGAGGCCTTGGCGGTAAGCGCCATCGAGCGAAAGGAAACCCGTGACGGCGCAGCCCATCTCCGCCTGGATTATCCCAAGACGGATAACGAGAACGAACTGCGCATCATTATGGTTGAACAAATCGGGGGCGAGCTTCGAGCCATCTCGCGACCTACAGGCTTGAATCCCACCCCACCCCCTAAAAAGGACATTTCGTAGGAGGTAAGAAGACGATGCCGATCGTTATCGATCCCAAAATATGTAGGGAAGGATGTACCATCTGCGATTACTTTTGCCCGGGAGACATCATCTATCGAATATCCCCTAAAGAGTCGCCGGTGGTGAAGTATCAAGATGAATGCTGGTACTGTGGAATCTGCGCCGATAACTGCCCAGTCGACGCCATCACGATCGTCTTCCCAGAGAATATGGTGAATTGCCAGACGGATGTAAGGACACTTATGGGGCTTCCGGCACAAAACGTTTCCAGAAGTTGATATGCACTTCCCAGAGGGAGGGACCCGCAGAGACAAGCCCTTTCTTCAATCTGGCATTACGCTAATCAAGAAGTCGCTTATCGAAGGAATAGGATATAGGAGCGAAAATGGCAATTCCTTTAAAATCAGGGTGTTGCGGGTTCAAAAGATACACATGCTCGATGGGCAAAACTACGCTTGGAACTTTAAGAACAACCGATCGCCCCTCCTCAATCCATTGATCTCCAATGGATTGAACCTCCACCGGAGGAGGACTCGCTCTCCAATTTGTAGGAAGCCCTTTAACATCAAGTGTTTCTACGATGGATGCGTCAAATTCTACTCGTACAAGAGAGTAACCAGGTAAAGGGATGCTTGATTCCAGGTGAACGAGTATTTCCAAGACAGCCAGTGAAGCGTGCTCGGCTGTGTAAACAATCCTGTTGCCAGGGCTGTTCCAACGACCTCCGTAAAGCCTGGCTCCCTCCCCATCAAAGGCCTCTTTAAGATACTTCGTCTTGAGGATGCGCCAAGCATTTAATGTCACGTAAAGACACCACGCTCGAGCCGACCAATCAGATCCTCAACCTCGTGGGCGCCAACCTCTGTTATGGCAAACTCAAGTGGCGAGCTTCCATTAAAGGTCTTCCTTGAAGTCGTTAGCCAAGTCCGTGCTTCTTCACGATCACCGTCAAAGAGCTCCAATGTTTTGTCATAAACCCTGGAGGCTCGAAGGATGCGATCAGACTCATCCGGTTGAAATCTCCTCGATGATTTCCTGCGAGTCAGGGTTCGAGGGGCGATTTGAACAATCTTTGCAAGCTCTTGCGAGGATAATCCGATCTCGCTCTGGAGCTTTTCAAATGTACGAAATGGAAGTCCAGAGTTTATCTTTTCAATCAGGTCCGCGGTGTTTTTTACATTGACACCGATTCGTCGTGCATAAGTAAGATTTGTGTTCACTGCCATTTCCTTTCCTTCTATCCGTCTATTGTTGTGATTCAGCAGTTATCCGATGATCACAACAGCCGGCCTTATGGCCCTATTATAACAGCCATTTGGCCTGTTTGCAATCAATCTTTCCGGGGTAAAGAAATACGTTCGGGCGTTACACCTCATTGCGACTGCCTTGCTGACTCGATGACATGAAAAAAAGTGTCCAACTTTACAGGTGCACACTACATGGTCTTTCCTGAGGGCGTAAAGCTTACGGGAGGGCGTAGAAAAAATAGGTACACCACGGAATAAACATCTTATGCGACGACAATTATTCTTATGTTGCACATTTACAATGCAAAAGGTGTAATCCCAGGGAGATTGTTGTAATTTTTCATAGTTTTTGAGACTCATTTCATAGAGTGTAATTTTTCTTAGTTTTTGAGACTCATTTCATAGAGCGTGAGACTGTATTTCACAAAATATGAGACTAGCGTTTCAAAGTTTTTGAGACTGATTCTTGGAAAGCCGGGCTGGTTGTTCATCACAGAAAGCGATCAACTCAGGCGTCTTCTCAGTCAAGCCATTTGCAATTCGAGAACGTCTTCACGCTTCACCCAAACATCCTGTCCGCTGCGTCGATCATAAGCATCCATTTTGCCCAAGTGAATAAGCGTCTCAACCGCCGAGAGCGGCAAATCGAGCATCTGAGAGGCCTTATATTTGGGGATATAGGGGAATTTTTCAGAAAATCCCGGACGGTTCGTGATGCGCTCACGCCAGATTTCAGTTTCAAGCAAATCTGGGTGCTCAATCATGAATTCGTCGAAAGCCTCCTGGATGAATTCATACTCATCGTGCGCCCACATCCCAAACAACCAGGTATGGATCAACGCAACGGGCCGGGAAAAGTAAGGGTGATAGCTAATTCCATCGATCTTCTTTACTGGCAAGTAACTCTGTAGCAAATCATAGAAACCCTGTGGCCAGTTGACCAGGCCTGCCAGTGCAGCGACCTGGAGAGCATGCCGGTCAAATCGATCTGTGCTCAGCCCGAGGTACTGTTCAATCTGCTGTTTTTCCATAAGACAATCCTTCAACCCCTCAAATACCCGGTGGAGCACCAAAATTGATATGGGCGGCAAACTCCAAAGAGCAGAACCAGGCGGTGGAGATAATTCCCACCAGGCCTGAAGTATTCCCTGTGCAT
>MGNI01000160.1:21404-25819 GCA_001795115.1 Chloroflexi bacterium RBG_16_48_8
AAAAGGCCTGTCCTCCAGCGGGCGAACAAAAGTATCTGCCAGATCCATGGAGCAGTGGGAGCAACAGCTGCTCACAATATCGCGTAAAGATACGGGTGCATCGCAGGAGCCGCAATGGGTCACCAACAGGCATTTGTGCTTCAGGCAAGCAGTGACGTTCCCTGGCATCCAGGCTAATCGATTGTAAGGGAACTCTTTCAGGCAGGCCGGGCAAAACTGCGCCTCCGCTTCCTTGCGCAGATATCTGGACCAATCCCTCCAGGCCAGGATGCGAAAGGGGACCATCGTCTGAAAGGCGGATGTCTTGCCCCTGCCCACCCAACAGCACAGTTTGAGAGAACCGATGGATATTGGCGTTCGCCAGCGCCCTTGGATCAACCCCGGTTAGTCTGCTCAAAACATCAAATGTCTCTGGATGCCTGAGCCGCTCCAGAATATCGCGCACCCCCATTGTGGAGAGACGATCTCGGCAGACCGCTATAAAAGTTGAGTAAGGTTCATAATGATTGGCGATGGCCACTCGCAGAAGATAAGACGGCAGCGACTCGTCTGGAAACAACGGGATGTGGCACAGCAACGGGCGAAGGAGATCGGGCGACATTCAATGGGTGGTCAATACTTCAGCCGCAGACGGTTTCTTTTGGCATTTCCTTGGATGGTCTTCGGTTGTTGTTCTGGATGTCCGAGCATGCTCGAGAGGTGAAACAGGCCTGGCTGCCGGTGGCGCAAATGGATTAACCTTGCGCACATGTTCAGCCAGTCGCAGGTCATACGCGGCGGCCAGAATCTCCAGGGTTAGGAGATCGGTTTGCCGTTGTTGCGCCAGAACCACACTGTAGCGCAACAGGTTCATCACATTCCCCAACACACCATTGCTGGCGGTATGCAGTCGATGGAGCAGTTCCTTGCGTTCGATCTCGCTGGTCAAATGGACGCCAATACGGCTTTCGGCAAAGGCCACAAACGCCGCGAACTCCTGCATGCCTTCTGGCTGCTGCTCATCCCATTGGAAAGGCTGCAGCGTCTGGCGGATCGCAAAAAGCCGGGATAGCTGTGGATTCGAATCCAGAATGCGTCGCACGGTTCCTTCCAGGCCAACCACCAGGAATGGCACGTTCGCCTCTTTGATCAACACTTTCAGCCAATCCGATACTTTGTCCAGCACCCGGTTGGTTTCCCGGTCAATCAGATGGTGAAAGTCGTCCAGGATGACCAGTTGCACTTCACAGGCGCGGAGGAAGTGAATCAAGCGAGCGTTCATCGACCAGAGCGTCCCGTGATGTGCGCCGGGATCCCCCAAAACTTCCAGCAACCTGGCCGCCATCCCCTTAACGGTGACCGGCGAAGGCGTTTCCAGGTAGAACACGGGGATTTTGGTGCCGCTGGCTGTTTCGTAACGGGGATAATTGGCTGCAAAGCTTTTGACCAGCGTGGATTTGCCCGTCCCTGTGCACCCTTCCAGGATCATGCACTGCGGCTCGCCCGCTACTTTGGAGAGGTCGCAGCACAATTGAATATCCCCCTGCAGCCGGGTAAAGCGGGGATAACGGATCAGGGTGGCGTTCGCACGCCCGATCGGTGTAGTCGGGTTCTCGCTCACCATCTCCTCATGGCTCTTTAACAGGCAGGTCATATCCTGCGCTCCAGCCTGCCTGCTCCAATTCTTTCAGGTCCACCAGGAGCCCTGGCATCTGGGCCGGTGGAGTGGGTTTGGATGGTAAAGCCAGTAACGGCGATACGTCCCGGGGATCGTCCTGCACGGACCTGCCACCGGCTTCCCAGCGAGCCGCCCGCAAACGGCCCCTGGACTTGCCCGCAGCTTTGCTGGCCTTCACAATCTCCTGAATCTGCCGCTTGGCACGCGCCAATCCCAGAAGATCCACTTTGTCCTGTTCTTTGCGCGCCGGGTTTCGGATCACCCGGTGTTTCCACAGCGAAAGCCCCTGCGTGTACTCCGGATCAAGGGAATCAACCTGCAAATAAACTTGCTCCTGAGGATCAAACACAAAAACGTGTCCCAGGTCTGCGGGATCATACTTGACCTTGACCTTTTCTCCTTTCAGACGCAGTCGGAGCGAAGCCAGGTCTGGTGTGTTGTAGCGCAGTCCAAAGCATTGAATGCCAAAGTGCGCAATCACCCGATAGGTGACCCGCCCCAACAAGATTTTTAGCTCCTCTGCACTGGTGGGCAACCTGAGGAAAAAGCCATCCTGAACGCGCGCTTCCCAGCGCCGGGCAGGCACGTCTCCCAATCCCCGGTGAAAGTTTTCTGCATAAACATCCAACAGGAAGACATGCAGGATCTTCATCAGGTCATCCAGCGTGATGCAGGCTTCTTCTTCGCTCCGGTAATCCCCTCGCTGGCCTGGATTGGAAAAGGTGGTGCCCGGCAGCGTGTGCAGCACACCCGTGTTCGTGGTTTCAAACATGCGTTCCACAGTTGCTTTGAAGTATGGTGTTTTCACGGGCATTTGGTCCAGTTCGATCCCTAGCGAGTGGCAGGCATCCTGCAAATCGGCGCCGATGAATTCTTTGCCGTTGTCCACGATCAACGCATTGGGGATGCCGCAGGCCAACCACTCGTGCTGCACGCCATATTTCGCACGCATATCACCTTTGGGCAAGATGGCGTGATGCAGACATTCCATCACCGTCAGGTAACTTGGCGGGTCAAAACCCAGGTAAATACCCAACGGATAGCGCGTGGCCGTATCCGGGCAGTACGTAAAGGTGGGCCTTCCAATTGGCAGGTTGTCCGCCCCGTCCACCACGATCAAGTCGATGCGCGTATGGTCGATCTCCACCCGTTCCAGCAGACCGCTCGGGTATCCCATCTGCCCGTATTGTGTCGACTGCTCTTTGGCTTCGCGCTGGCCTCGCTTGGCAACCAGCTTGCCTGCTTCGTCCAATGCATCAATACGGCGCCAGATCGTCACCCGGGACGGCGCTTTGAGCTTTTCGACTTCGCTTCGAAACCGGTTTTCCTCCTCCACTCGCAGCATGGTCTCCAGGTAGATATCATCCGTTGTCACTTGCTCGCGAACATAATATCGATCCTGGATCACCGCCCGAACGATGGCTTCAACCGGTTCTTCAAGGCGGGGGGTTTGCCTGCCTCCCTGGCGCTGAACATTCCCCACCAGGGTGCGCAGATCATTCCCGCTGCGCGTATAGTCCCTGATCCAGCGATACACGGAGGCAACACTAACCGCCGCATGGGGAGATGCCTCTCCATCTGGCCGGGAATTCCTGACCTCGGCGACGCGGGCGACAATTGCCTCCCGGGTACGCCGACTCGGGTTGAGCGCCAGAATGGGGCGAATGACCGCCAGACGATGCTCGGCAAGCGCACGTAAATGGGGCGGGTAATCCGACAGGTCGGCCGGTGATCTCATCTCGGCGGATAGGTTTTGCTGGCCGCGCACCAGAAAGCGCAATTCGCTTGCAAACAAGGCCTGCGCCAGCTCGACAAATGACACCGCCTTCACCTCCCCTGTTTGCAGGTTCTCGATGCTTACCAGACTGGCAGGCAATAGCCGTTTGATCTCGTAGACCACCCCCTGCCAGACAAACTGCTTTCCAGTGGAAAACCGTTGTGCACTCATGGGAATAACACCTCCTCAATGGATGGCCTCCTGAGGGCGATAGGCGTTTCGATTGTGATCTGAGCTGTGTCGAGAGGCGCATACACTTCATGGTGAAAGGCCATGTGCAGAAGGGGAATGACCGCCGCTTGGGGCGCTTGTGGGTTGACCCGAGCAATCACATCGGCGATCCTCACCGGCGCAGACGCCGCAAAGAGGCAGGTCCAAACATGCTCCTTGAAGTCTGCACGTACCGGATACCTGGCAAAGCGTGTCAGCAGTTTGACATTCCGGACGCGCCAGTTAGTTGCCAGCAGTTGATCGGTGACCACCTCAAACAGCCAGTTTCGTTCATGGCACCAGGATCTCGCGGCTGCAAATTTGAGCTGGTTTTCAGGCGTGTTGACATACTGGCTAAGTTTGCACTCGATCACCATATTCTGCCCGCCGAAGATCACATGAAAATCAGGCGTATACTTGTGTTGCTTGCCCTGGCACTGGTATTCAATGGAGAAGGGCTGCTCCACAAAGGATTGAACCTGGGACTCGAAATCGAGCAGGCAGATCAGGTCTCTTTCAATCAGGGACTCGAAGTTGATCATCCGGCCCATCTTCAGGGATGGGAAGTAACCGATGATATTCCTGCCGCGGTAGGTCGCTTTTCGAACAGGAGCCACTTGGATTTCGCCGGGAGTGGGTTATAATCGAGACAGAACAAACGTTCTGGCGTGATTGTAACCTTTTTTACACATTTGTCAAGCCAATTTGCGGAGTATGGAGATGTCAAGCCACCCATCCCCTTTGTCTCAACGAAAATATGAGATCGCCCAG
>MGNI01000160.1:25847-26156 GCA_001795115.1 Chloroflexi bacterium RBG_16_48_8
CAAACCGCGTTGTTTTTGGGTTGTTCACGGAAGCGTTACGTCTCGCTGGAACAGGGGTTGACGGAATTGGGGGCCACTGAACTGGAGCGATTGGCTGAAGCTTTGAATGTGCCGTTGACCTACTTCTTCGAAAAATCGGAAGCTTGACCGCTTGGAATGACAGGAATCATCGAACCAGTCTCAGAAAATATAAAACAATCACCCAGGAGCGTTGAAAATCAGTCTCAGAATATCTGAAATAATTCGCGGCCAGTCTCAAAAACTTTGAAATTGCAGTCTCATAAATTGTGAAATAATGGCTCGATTCCC
>MGNI01000160.1:26264-26592 GCA_001795115.1 Chloroflexi bacterium RBG_16_48_8
TGTAACTACATGGTTAACTGAACTGGACGAGCAGGGGAAGAGCCGTCACACCCTCGCCGCCTACCGTCGCGCATTAGAACATTTTATCCGATGGAGTGAGACGGCTTATGGAACCCCCTTCGATCCAACTCGAGTGATGGCGAGAGATGTGCGAGATTGGAAGGCCTATCAACAGACCGTTGAGAAGGTCTCTCCAGCCACAGTTAACCAGCGCTTAGTTGCCTTATCGCGATTTTTCGCCTGGGCTGTTCAGAAGAATCTATCAAAGGAAGACCCGACCACTAACGTGCATGCATTACACCTGCCGCCACGAGAACCAAAAGGATTA
>MGNI01000160.1:26601-28730 GCA_001795115.1 Chloroflexi bacterium RBG_16_48_8
AAGAGCAGCCCACCACCATCCACGCGATTTTGCCATGCTTGAAGTGCTGATCGGGACCGGGGTGCGGGTTGGAGAACTTTTGAGCTTATGCAATGGGGATGTAGAGATCGCTGAGAGGTCAGGCAAACTCACGATACGTCAAACCAAACACGGAGGGTACCGTGAGATCCCCCTGACGATCGACGTGCGCAAGGCGCTGAGTAATTACCTGGAAACCCATCCGAAGGCAGATGACCCCAACACGCCATTGTGGGCATCTACATCTGGATCATTGAGCCACCGCAGTTCGGTGATGCGGATTTTGAACAAATACGCTCTCCTGGCTGGGCTGGAAAGGATCAACCCACATGCATTAAGGCACACTTTCGGGCGTCCATTCGGGCGTCTGGTTAATGCATCGTAGGATGCTGTTTGTTACCAGGAACAAACATTCTCACCCTGGCGGTTCAGAGAGTCAAGCCTCCTTGAGCTGGTCAGCTTCCAGGGGACAGGAGCGAGTTGTGAGAGGGAGACCAACCCTCAAAAAGCAAACGTTCAGAAAGGATGAAATGGGTTAGCCGGTGATTGGCGAAGGCGAGACATGACCAAGTCTAGGCTGGCATACGCGGTCTAGGATGCCAGGAGGGCTGTAAACCGGTCAGCGAAGCTTGCCGGTGAACCCTGAGCCTAGGATAGGTAGGTTCGAGCGCCTGGAAGACGTGAAGAACCCAGCCCTCAAGCTCTCTATCAGAGAGAACGTGTTTGGAAGCCAACCCAACCTCATCCCAGTAATCAGACAGCTACCGGAGAACCACCTACCCCTCCTCTATTGAGACGGCTGGCTTGGGCAGTATCGGGCACAGGTGGGGCACACTGGCCGTAGTAGTCGGTGAGATAACGATCACCCAGGGAGTGCGGGAAAGCCGCACACAGGGCGAAGGGCCAGAGGCATAGCCGTTCAAGTACAGGACACATACAGAGGTGATAGACCTTATGGGTGATGTGCTGGCTGAACTTGAACATCTGAATAAATTGGCAAAGGAGGACCCTGACAAACGCTTCAACCGCCTATACCGCTTGCTGCGCCAGGAACAATTCCTGATGCATGCCAGAGAGTGCATCACCAGCAATAAAGGGGCTCGTACCCCCGGAGTAGATGGTCAAACCATAGACGATATCACCCCCAAAGAGATCGTCAGTCTCAGCCAGGAACTAAGCACTGGGAAGTACCAACCACAACCTGTCCAGCGACGATACATACCCAAGCGAAATGGAAAACTGCGACCTCTGGGAATGCCTACCAGTCGGGATAAGGTGGTTCAGTCAGGAGCAGCTCTCATCCTGAATGCTCTCTATGAACCTTTATTCCGAAACTGCTCACATGGGTTCCGCCCGCAGCGTAGCCCCATCACGGCTTTACGACAGGTCAGTACGGCCTACCGGATCAGAGCAACATGGATCATCGAGGGTGACATTACCGACTGCTTCGGAAACATCCCTCATCAGGTGATACTCAACTGCTTGCGGAAACGCATCCGAGACGAACGGTTCATTAACCTGATCCGGAAAATGCTCCAGGCAGGCGTGATGGAGGACGGCAACTTCACCCCAACCTACTCAGGAACACCTCAGGGGGGAGTGGCCAGTCCCATCCTGGCAAACATCGTACTGCATGAGTTGGATTGCTGGATGGAAGACCAGATGGGAGCAAACCCACCTTCGGAAAGTATCAAGGAAAAGAACGCTCGCGGCAATCCTGCCTATATGCGACTGCACTACCGTATCTGTGATATCCGTCGCTACCTGGACGGCAAACGCCCCATGCCTAAGAGATCAACGGCTGAAAAACTCCGCAAGGAACTGCGATAGAAGCTACGACTTCGCCGTTTGCAGCCACGGTACTTACCCCGCAAGGTAATTTACTACACCAGGTATGCGGACGACGCTGTTTTCGTGCTTTGTCATCACTCTAAAGCGGAAGCTCGACAGATGAAAGCGACCATTGCGGAATGGATGCAAACCCATCTGGGACTGACGCTCAACCAGCAAAAGACCCACATCACCCACTGGCGGAAAAGCCTCCGCTTCCTGGGGTATGACCTGGAAGGACGCCGCAACTACAATGGAACTGTGTGGCTCTATCTAAGTGT
>MGNI01000161.1:0-170 GCA_001795115.1 Chloroflexi bacterium RBG_16_48_8
TAGATCACAAGTGGGGGTGTAATTGTTTTCTTGTTCGGCCTGGTTGTACACGAATAGCGGGGAAGAACATGGGGAGCACAAAGGGTTCTCCCTGGTTGTTTTAACCCTTAGCCGAGGATGGGTACAGTGATTGACCCATCCATGAGGATGAGAACTTTGGCACTCTCGCC
>MGNI01000161.1:252-4945 GCA_001795115.1 Chloroflexi bacterium RBG_16_48_8
TCTGTCATAGCCCACATCTCCGCCCATAAGCTGATCTCCGCCATCTTGGCCGCCTTGTGATAACCGAGAACATAGCCAGCCCGAATGCGCTCCATCACTTCTTGTGCGTTTTTTGCGCTGGTTAGGAGCTCCATGAAGGTTTCATCGCCAACCCCCATTCGACATTTGCTGACCAGGATCAAGATGCCGTCTTTCTTTAAAGCAAGTTTTCCGGTCTCAAGAGCCTTTTGAGATTGGTAGAGGTCGATATCCATGGGGTAGGGAGCCACGCTGACGACAATGTCGGCTTTCTGCGGCACCTTCACCGCATAGACCTCATTGGCTTTTTCGATGGCAGCATCAAAGGACGTGTGAATATTTCCTGCAGTAGCAGCGTAGATCTTACGCTCACGATCCAGAACCGTCTGGATGGAGAAAATTTCCTTATCCTGGATGACGCTCAGTGCATCGATCATGTCCTCATGGACAGGGTTGCCTGACAGTCCCAGCAGGCGAGCTTCTGGAAGGAGGGCGTGCTTATGATTCTGTTCGATGGTTCGGCGGGCGGCGATGCCGGGCAGGAAGTATTTCCTACCCCCCGTATATCCAGCGAAATAATGCGGTTCGACGGACCCAATGATGACTAGTTTGTGGGCTTGGACACCTAACCTATTTACAACCATCTCCGTACCGCTTTTAGAGGTTCCCAGGTAAACCATATCGTCATTGTTACTGGCATCATGGACGTGAATCCGGTCTTTGTAAGTCTCATAGAAGGGGCCTAAGATGAAACGGAATTCCTCCTCGGTCGGTCCACGATGATTCCCGGTGGCAATGATGAAGCGACTATCCACGTCTCGAATCTGGTCAGAGATGATTTCCAGGACCTTGGTGGTGGGGGTCGGGCGGGTGGCATCATTCACGATGATCAAGATATTTTGAGCGTCCCGCAGGAAGGCTGGAAAGCTTGGGCTATCGATGGGATGCTGCAATGCTTTGAGCACCGTCTCCTGCTCGTTTCCGGTACGGACAGGATTGGGTTGATAGATTCCTAGCAAATTCTCGTCCGGGACCAGGATGGGAATTTGTCCTTGGCCATAGGGAATATTCATTTCCATGGAGTACCTCTCAATGTTGTCTTTAGAAAATGACTGAACCAACCCTCCAGGATTGAGATGAAAATCAAGCACAGTCTATGGCACTATTATAAAGGGCAATGATGGCGTGTTGGGAGGATTGAGTCAAGGGTAGGGAGTTGGGTTTATCGTCCATTTCGTCCCAGTGTCCTTGACAACTACCCTGCGGCGGGCTTTCTTCAATGACCTTCATCCAGTCCGGAAGCCCGCCGCAGGGTGGTGAGGATAAATTAACCCTGCCGCAGAGTTGAGGGGTTCTGGAAGCAAAGAGCCATTTCCATTTTATGGTTTATCATCATGGAAATGGCTCGTGTTCATGGTGATTTTTTATCAAGTTGTATGATAGAAAAAGGGCCTTATGAAGCTGCTGATGCACTCTTGGCTTTCTGCTCCAGGAATTCCGCCAGTTCACCATGTTGGGCTCGCACAGACATGATCCAGCGTTGCCCTGCGATTCGCAGGACGATGTAATGTCCTAGCTCAACCATCTCAGCTTGGGTGAATTCTTGGAGGAGCTCCTCCCACATACCTTCGTCAGCGGTGTAAGGGTTGTTGATCAAGGCATCGCAGTAGCGCAAGGCGAGTTTTTCACGATGGGTGTAACGGTCCGACTCCATATACTGATCGAGTTCTTGAAATCGATGTCCTTCTGTCTGCACGTCCCGTGCAGTTCCGATTTGCCCTCAATAGTGACAACCGGGGAGGTCCATCATTTCTTCCCATGTATGGGCAACTCGTACACGCATCAATTCGCGCAATTCGGGTTCCCAGGATGCCTTCTTCGATGAACTTTTTCTTGCCCTCCTCCCACCAACGCACGAACCAGGGATGGTTCGCACGCAAAGACATGGGCTCCTGACCACCGCCTCGAGCAATAGCCCGTTCCATCCTTTCCTTAACGATGGGATCGGTTATTTCAGACGGGTCCATATAGGTTAAAAATGCCATTTTTCACACTCCTTTCATTGAATCTTGAACGATTTCAATTTTCCGGAAGAGTAATTCTTTCGCAATAAAAATGCCCCTAAGTTGTAATTCTAAAGGAGTCTTTCTATAATGCGTATGGAAGTGATGCCTGATTTTTCCATCCTTGCCAGTGTCAATGGAAGCCTTTGGTATTGAAAACCCCCTTCCGCCCTGGAGCTGTGCCGTAGGTGTGGAAGAGGGCATTCGAATTTCTATTTATCACCAAAAAAGAGGATGGTCATATTAAAAGGGCCTAAGCAATCACCTCGGCATCTTTCTTCTTCTGCTCCAAGAACTCTGCTAATTGACCGTGTTCTGCTCGGACGGACATGATCCAGCGCTGCCCGGCGATGCGGAGGGCGATGAAATGTCCTAACTCCACCGCTTGTGCATAGGTGAATTCCTGCAGGAATGCATCCCAGAAATCCTGGTCGGCTTCGTAGGGATTGGTCATCATGATGTCACAATAGCGTAGCGCCATTTTTTCCCTGTGGGTGAATTTATCCGATTCCATGTAGTTGTCCAATTCCTCGAATCGGTGGCCTTCTGTGCGCACGTCCAGTGCGCTACCGATCTGCCCTCAATAATGACAGTCGGGCAGGCCCATCATTTTCTCCCAGGAGGTGGAGCAGCGCACACGCATCAATTCCAGGATCTCATATTCGAGCACACTTTCCCTATGGAACTTCTGCCAGCCCTCATACCACCAATGGGCGAACCAGGGATGGTGAGAGCGCAAGGACATGGGCTCCTGACCTCCCCCTCTTTTTTTGGCTCTTTCGAGCGCATTCTTCAGCAATCGATCCTTGATATTGTCAGGATGTACATATGGTAAAAAAGCCATGGGATTTTCTCCTGTGCGATAGTCAAGATTTGACCATGGGTGTTTTGTATTGCTGTCTTGAATAAGAAAATTTATTTGACTCGGTATGCTATTTATTGTACACTGAATACTGTAAGCAAGTATACCAACTCCCGAATTACTTAATTATCAACATTCTAGCCGCATTCAATTTATAAGACTGAAATAGTAGAAAAGCTTCTTTAGGATTAGTCTTTCTTCTTGAGCTAGCCATGTCAAAGTAGCAATGAGGGGAAGTTGTAATGATCTTGCACCAGCAGTCTTTATCGCGTCTCTGTGCCATGGACGTAACATCACAATTCCGATGGGATAAGTATGTCCATGAAATGGGGTGCACCACCTCATGCAATAATTTTCTAATTGTTGTGATCTCTTAACTATCACGGATGGATAATAGGCAACGCAGAATATAATTTGAGGGAATTGCGTCTTAAGGAGGATATATGAGCTAATAAGAATTCAAATTATTTGTTGTTCGATTCATTAACTGATCCTGATGAAAGGAGACATGCAATGCATCACAGTGACAATTCTCGCTCGATCATGACTCGTCGAGACTTTATCAAGCTGACTGGTGGCATAGGATTAAGTGTAAGTGCAACGTTTCTTTTGGGGGGATGCAAACAGGAAAAAAAGAATATTGTACATGGAACTTTCAATCCCAATTGGGCAAATACAGCTTTATTTGAGTTAGCTGACGAGTTTGGGTGGTTTGATGAGGAAGGTATTGGAACTCGTGAACTTATTGTTGTGGATCAGACTCAAATAATGCCGGGCTTGATAGGAGGTAGTTTGCATTTTGCTCAACAAGATACAGATGCAGTAGCCTCTGCGGCTGAACAAGGTGAGCCAATATATGGCATCGCAATTTACCGAGATGGTGAACCTTGGCTTTTTGGAGTAGGACCAGAGATTGCTTCAGTTGAAGATTTGAAAGGGAAACAACTTAGTGGAGGTTCTGCGGGTTCCAGAAATGAGGCAAATGGTAAAAAAATGCTAAGAAACCTTGGGTTAGACCCAGAGAATGATGTGGAATGGGTTCCGGTTGCCGGAGGTTCCGATGCTCGTGTCCAAGCGGTGCTTGAGGGCATAATTGCTGGAACCGTCATGTTTAACCGCCACCGGGATTTGATACTTGATGGTGGTGGGAAAATCATATATGACGATTTGATCGAAGTCCCGGCAGAAGTTATATGTTCGCATGGACCTTGGTTAGAAGAAAATGAGGAAACTGTTGTTGGGTTTCTAAAAGCTACAACTCGTGCTCGAATATTCCTTAAGGATCTCAATAACAAAGATGAAGTAATTAGCATCATGAAGAAACGAGGATATGAGTTTCCTGATGCCTTTATTGAACAATATCACTATGAGGTAGCTGACATTGAAGACACAGGCACCTTCAATCCTGAAACCATGGAACAGTTAGTTAATGAATCAGTAGAGTACGGTTTAATCCCTTCTTATATCGATTGGAAGGAGTTCATGCGAATGGAGTACCTAAACCAGGCATTCGATGAACTTGGATTTGATAGCTATAAAATGGGACTATAACAACTCTTCAATATCTGGCGGATGCAGTTTGTACATTTGCTTAACTAAAATAATTTTAATCGTAGAAAATTTAATTAGCATCATGTTGGAAAAGTGAATTTTTGGTCTTTTGGTTATGTTAAGTCAATAGAATGCATCCGCCAGCGATAAAAAACCAATTCAACGTAAAAATTTCCCAATAACATATAGAAAGGGATAC
>MGNI01000161.1:4963-5294 GCA_001795115.1 Chloroflexi bacterium RBG_16_48_8
AAACAATGATTTTGAATTAGAAGTTGAAAAATCAAAAGGACTTGCTCCTAAACCTCCAACAGAAGAACAAGTGCAACGTTTAAATAGAACACGTGAAATTATGGAAAGAAATAACTTAGATGGAATTTTAATCTTTGGGTCTGCAACACATCCGGAGTCTATTCGTTACCTAGCTGGATATGTTCATGCTATTCGATCAGCAAGCTCATTTATACTCATTTCTCTTGAGCACGATCCGATACTTTTAATCGATCAAGAGTGGCACTTGATAGAAGCCCAAAAAATGTCTTGGATTGAGGATGTTAGAGTATTTCCTAGTGAATCAAGAGTA
>MGNI01000161.1:5304-5576 GCA_001795115.1 Chloroflexi bacterium RBG_16_48_8
GACAATTAGAACAAATATTAAAAGATGTTATTGAAGAAACTGGTTTAGCTAAAGGGAGAATTGGTCTTGACCCGAATTCACCCGCGACATATTCATTAATATTAAAAGAGAAATTTCCTGAAGCTGAATTCACCAATTCAAAACAAGTCTGGCAAACTCTGGTGGCTTCTCCAAGTGATTACGATATTAATATGATAAGAAAAACAGCACAAATTGCTGATATGGGACAATCAAGTGCATTTGAAGCATGTAAACCAGGAAAGACAGAATAT
>MGNI01000161.1:5625-5893 GCA_001795115.1 Chloroflexi bacterium RBG_16_48_8
TGCACGGAAGTGGAGCTTCTACACATGTAAATGTTGGTTCATTCAGTGAGTGTATAAGTAATGTGAGACCTTATCTTTTTACTGGCAACAGACTCGAAAAGGGACAAATGTTCTGGTTCGATCTTACGGCTTCATATTTAGGTTATTACACTGATTGCTGTCGAACCATCTCAATAGGGGAACCCTCACAAGAACAACAAAAAATTTATGATGTATGTAAAATGATGTACAAATTCATGGAGGATGCGATTAAACCAGGAATAACTGG
>MGNI01000161.1:5909-12639 GCA_001795115.1 Chloroflexi bacterium RBG_16_48_8
ATTGGACATCAAGTTGCAGAGGAGTTTGGTTGGGGAGATTTTCTTAACCTAATTTATCTCGGTCATACAACAGGTATTGATAATTCGGTAAGACCTCTTGTGGCAAAAGGCGAAACTATGGAAATTAAAACTGGAAGTTTAATAAATATCGAACCCGGTATTTTTATTCCTGGTGTTGGTTCTTCTTCATTAGAAAATACTTTATACGTATCCGAGGGGGGTGCAACGCCAATCAATAAATTTGGTCTTGAACTTAATATTGTTAGATAACGTAAAGCAAGTTGACAAATATTTGGGGTTATATTCTGCCTTTAAAGGAAGTTTGATATATGTGCTTATCCTTTGAATGAACCAATTTATGGTAATGGCCGTTAATGTAAATATTCTTACTGAGAGTATTAGTTAAAGTCAGGCCACATGATTTGTGTTAGAGATCATTTAAAAAGGTTTCTTAGAAGATTTTTTTGAGAAATCTTTTTAGTTCATTCTTCACGCAATTAGTGTTATCCATATCAGTGATATTAATCACATAACTTGAGAATCCAGCTCTTGGAATTGTTCACAATTATTTAAAAATGGAGATAAGATGCTTGAGGTTACAATAGAACATTTAACTGTAGAATACGAGTTGCTCCGTGAGAAAGAAATTCTGGTCGCACTTTGGGATTTGAATCTTCGCGTTCTTCCGGGCGAATTTTTTGTCATTGTTGGACCGAGCGGCTGTGGGAAAACCACTTTCATTAATACTATTGTAGGACTTGTGAAACCGACCAATGGTCGAGTGCTAATTGGTGGAAAGCCTGTAATGGGACCTGGTCCTGACCGGGCGGTAGTTTTCCAAGATTATGCTCTTATGCCGTGGCGGACGGTTGAGAGCAATATCAAATTTGGCTTAGAACTTCAAGGTAGGTTAAAAGGGGCAAACAAGATAATAAAAGAGGTGATTTCTCTTGTAGGTTTAAATGGTTTTGAAGAATGTTTGCCACATGAGTTATCAGGTGGTATGCGTCAACGAGTTGGTTTAGCCCGGGCATTAGCCACTGAACCAAAAGTCTTGCTGCTAGACGAACCCTTCGGAGCACTTGATGCTATGACTCGAGAAATGATGCAATCTGAATTTGAAAAAATTCTCTTGCGTACCAGCCAGACGGTTATTTTTATTACCCATTCCATTGACGAAGCAGTTACACTAGGTGACCGAATCGCCGTTATGACAGCTGGTCCTGGGCAAGTAAAAGTAATATTGAACAACCAGATTCCTCGTCCCAGATATGAGATTGATATTCGAAATAAAAAAATCTATAACGATTTGCGAGATGAAATTTGGCAATTACTAAAAGATGAACAAGAAGCACAAATGTCCATTAGCACCTTTGAATGAAATGGAGATACACAAATGTTAGAAACTAGCAGTAGCACCACCAATGCAAAGACCATATCTCGACGAAGACCTATTGAGAGAAAACTTGGGTTTGAAGGTGTATGGGCAAGATACGGAAATATTATCTCAAACGCAATTAGCTTTTCAATTTTTTTTATTTTTTGGGAAATTATAGGTCGTTCTGGATATATTAGTAAACTAATCCTTCCTCCTTTTTCCGAGGTTGTTAGTCAGACATTGGGTATGGCACATACTGGTGAATTATGGAAGCATCTCTCGTTTAGTGCCACGAATTTTTCTGTTGGTTTTTTGATATCTGTAGTAACAGGAATACCCCTTGGATTAATGTTGGGCGCATTTAAATTATTAGATAGAATTATTGGCCCCTACATATGGGCTTTTTACTCAACTCCGCGCATTGCATTACTGCCAATCATTACTGTAACTATCGGTTTTGGCATGGCATCTAAGGTTTTATTAATATTTATTGCTTCATTTTTCATTATTGTGATTAACACATGGGCTGGGGTGAAAACAGTAGAAGAAAGTCTTATTAGGGCTGGAAAAGTATTTTGTGCTACTCGCATAACTATTTTTACTAAGATTGTCGTTCCATATACACTTCCATTTATCATCGTTGGGCTACGTCTTGCAGTAACATCAGCATTGGTGATTACTTTAGTTGCCGAAATGTTAGCAAGTTCAAAGGGAATAGGATATGTTGTGATGAGAGCTATTGATGAATTTAATTCTGCCAAATTGTGGTCAATGATTATTATTCTTGTTATTGTGTCAATGACCATAGTGTCATTATTAAGAAAATTGGAATCGCTTATAGCCCCGTGGCGTGAACAGTCGGCAGTTTAGAGATTAAATTCTAATATCTATATCGAGAAACATTCAGGAATTCCCTAATTTAAATTCCTCCATAGATTGACATCCAAGCCATTCGATTGTACACTGGATATTGTCTCGTGTATACAGAAAAATGACCGACTGACCGATGTCAACTAAGAACAACTCGACCCCCAAGATGAATGAAATCGGAATTCACTCCCTGGAACCCCTGGTTCACGAATCGCTGAAATCGAAAGTTGCCCGTGCCTTGCGTCTGGCGATTCAATCCGGGCAGCTTAAACCAGGTCAACATCTGGTGGAAGAGGAGCTTGCCCATCAATTAGGCGTAAGTCGTGTGCCCGTGCGTGAGGCCATTCGCATTCTGGAGGCCGACGGGCTGCTCGTCACGGAGCATGGACGAGGGGCTAGTGTTTCTAATCAAAGTGAAAAGGATATCGAAGAGATTTATGGGCTACGGACAGCTCTAGAGAGTTATTGTCTATCACAAGTTATCGATCATACGCCTAAGGATGAGATCGATCAGCTTCAGATGTTGGTTGATCAGATGTTTGCGTGGCAACCGAACGATGATCGGGTGGAATTGCTGGAGATGGATCTCGCCTTTCATGAGAGACTGTGCGAATTAGCAGATAATGAGAAATTACTGCAAACTTGGCGCAGCCATATGGCACAATTGCGAATGTTACTGGTCTTGAGCGACGCATATCTCGAGGATCCAGGTGGTATCGCTAAAGGCCATCAACGCATTGTGGATGCCATCCATGAGCAAGATATTGCCAAAGCCCATCAGGTTCTTCAACAACATTTCGAAAAATCCAAAGAACGCATCCTCCGGGAACGGAGGCAGGTGGAAGAGTAAGCCCATGAAACACGCTCTCATCCTACGGCAGCTGCATAGTATGAATGGCAGCCTGATGGAAGAGCTTCAAGCGCGTGTCTACTCGGAATGGACGGATTTGGGATCGATGTGAGATGGGTGTTTTCCACAGCGATCCAGTGAAGAACCCCGCAGCAAGCTGCGGGGCATCTTCCAAGGAAAAAGCCATAATGGGGGCTGCCCGCCCTCAAACCCCCGCTTGCCATTCCTCCCTACAGCAAGCTGTGGGGTTTCCTGGCTTTTTCCCATGAACATCAACAATGGAGCAGCTGCAATGACGCAAAGGAACGAAGCAACAATCGTGGCAGTTTTAGGCGCTCGATGGAGCCTGGAGATCGAAACGGAGGAGCTATCAGAGTTTGATGTAGAACTCGTCCAGAATCTTGGCACCACAGCAGAGGATATTGTCAACACCGCCAAAGAGGCGGTGGCCATTCTCGCTGGTTCACCCCCCAAGTTCGACCGAGAAGTGTTATCACAATTGCCAGCCCTCAAGGTCATTGCCCGCTATGGGGTAGGAGTGGACAAGATCGATGTGCCCGCCGCGGCTGAACTTGGTATCCTGGTGACCAATCTTCCCGATGTTTTCACCGAAGAGGTGGCTACACATACGGTTGCACTGATCCTGGCTACGATGAGGAAGATCGTCCAAAGTCACCAGCTTGCCGTTTCCGGTCGCTGGGAAGTGGCTCCGCTAAAGCCCTTCTTCAGTACCGAGGATCAAGTCTTGGGCCTCGTGGGTTTAGGGAACATCGGGCAAGCCGTTGCCAGGAAAGCGCAAGGCTTTGGATTTAAGATGCTGGTTTACGATCCCTATCTCTCTCCAAACGCATTGGCTCAATTCGATATCGATATCGTTGGGTTGGATGAGTTATTGCTGCGCTCTGATGTCGTGGCGCTCACCGCTCCCCACACAGACGAGACCCACCACATGATCAATGCAGATGCGCTGAAAAGGATGAAGCCCTCGGCTCTTCTTGTGAACACAAGCCGGGGAAGTCTGGTCGATGAGGCAGCTCTAGAGGAAGCTTTGGAGAAGGGCTGGATCGCAGGAGCAGGTCTGGATGTGATGGAAAACGAACCGGTTGAAGCGGGTCGACCGATCCTTAATTCAGACAAACTCACGCTAACCCCTCATACGGCTTGGTACACGGAACAGGCGATGGAAAGAATGAGACGCCAAGCCTGTCAGGAGGTGGCGAGAGTGCTGCGGGGGGAGAGACCGAAAAACCCGGTGAATCCATAGCTATCCCAACCTCCCATCCTTCACCAATTTAGGGAACTTTCTGCTGAGGGTCAGATCCCGCTCGTGGTGACCTTAAGGAGGGTGGATGGAGGACACAGAGAAAGGAGTAAGGAATGGAGCAGGAGGTTAAGCTCGTCAATTTAACACACCCGGAAGTCGTTGAGCGTTTACAACGCAATCCGATGGTGGTGCTTCCCGCAGGGAGTGTCGAGCAGCATGGGCGCCATTTACCCTTTGGGACGGATACTTTCGCGGTGGAACTTGTGGCGGAGAAAGTGGCTCAAGGATTGGACGCCCTCCTGATCCCAGTTACGCCTCTGGGTGTGACTCCATTTCACATGTCCTTCACCGGTACCATCTCGCTTACACCTCAGACTTACATGACGCTCCTCTCCGAAGTCTGTGAGAGCATGATCAAACATGGGGTCAGGAATTTCGTCTTTGTTAACTGGCATGAGGGGAATAACGCTCCTATTGACTTGGTCGCAAGCAAGCTGCAGCTGGACCACCCCGTCAATTGCGTTGTTGTTCAAGCAGCCTATGTGGCCAAAGCGCTCTATGGGCAAGAAGTGGGTCTCACCCATGGCGGTTTGCTGGAAATCCTGCCTGTCCTTCTCCACAATCCTGACTTGGTGAAACTTGAGCTTGCCACGGATCCTTCGGATCCATCGCAAGCGGGTAAGATGGACACCCTTCGGAGACAGCACGATATCTACACGATTGTGAACGATGTCCGCGAGATCTCTCCTACCGGCTGGCATGGTGTAGTGGAGGGGGCATCCGTGGAGAGGGCACAGGCCTTCCTGGAAGGTTTGAGCGACCATATCGTCGCCCGCGTCAAGGAAGCTTTCGAAGCGCTGGAGGCAGCCAGGACTTACAATCGGTAATACTTGAGGTTGGCAAGACCTTGAGATAAACGGCCTGTATCTTGAAGTTACCTAATATTGGAGGAACGAAAGGACGTGCGATTTCTTGAGTACGAAGGTAAGCAGCTTCTGGCAAAACGAGGTATCCCGATCCCGCGGGGTATCCTTGCCACTACTCCCATTGAGGTCGAGGCTGCCGCCAAGGAATTGAATGGTCCTGTTGTGATCAAAGCCCAGATCCCCATGGGTGGGAGAGGTAAGGCGGGTGGGATCCTCTTTGCAGAAAATTCAAAAGAGGCCAGGGAGAAAGCGCAAGAGCTGTTCGGCCAGGAGATCAAGGGATATCCGGTGAACTTCCTTTTGATAGAGGAGCAGGTTGTTGTCACTCAAGAGATTTTCATCAGCGTCGTTCTGGATGTCATCGAATCCAAACAGCTTATCCTTCTCTCAACGCAAGGAGGGGTTGAGATCGAAACCCTGGCTGAAAAAACCCCTGAACGATTGGTACGTTATTTTCTACATCCACTGGAGGACATCTCGGGCCATACTGCCCGGGATCTGCTGCGGAGAACGGGGTTATGCGGGCAGAACTTGGTAGGTGTCGCTACTGTATTGACTAACCTGGTCAAGTGCACAGCTGACTTGGATCTCACCCTGGCAGAGATCAACCCCCTCTTTATCCTGGGAGATGGGAGTATCATCGCTGGGGACGCAAAAATCGAAATGGATGATGGAGCCTTGCCAAGGCAGCGAAAGCACTTAAGTGAACTCGAAGAAACGACGGGACGTCCCATTGCTGAACTGGGTGTGGCCCAAGGGGCTCGGATCGCGTACGAACCCCTGGGTGGAGAAATCGGCATCCTGGCCGGTGGTGCCGGACTTGCGTTGGCGACGATGGATATTGTCCATTTGAATGGGAGCACGCCGGCGGACTTCTTGGATTTTGGAGGAGGGGGTTCCGCTGAACTCATTGCTCGCGCGCTACGCATGGTTTTAAGTCAAGACTCGGTGCGCGGTGTTCTGATGAATGCTTATGGGGGTATCAATAACTGTGAAGTGATGGCTCAAGGAGTCGTGGAAGTTGTCACTGAGGATAAACCCAACGTGCCCATTGTGGTCAAGATGCGAGGCCACTTCCAGGAAGAGGGCTGGGCGCTGTTAGAGAAAAACAACATCCCCGTCATCAAGGGTGGTACGACGGATGAGGCTGTTGAACTTCTACTGACCCTTGTCAACAAGACGGGAGGTTTGTAGATGTCCGTTCTTGTGGACAAGCGCTCTCGTATCCTGGTTCAAGGGATTACTGGCCGACAAGGATCCTTACACACGCAACTCATGCTGGAGTACGGCTCTCAGATTGTAGCCGGTGTCACCCCAGGGAGGGGCGGTGAAAGGATTGTGGATGTGCCCGTGTTCGACACGGTTCAAGAGGCATGCGAGCACACCGATCCAAACGTCTCCGTGATTTTCGTTCCGGCTATGTGGACACTGGAAGCGGTAAG